>NZ_QVFI01000007.1:0-140255 GCF_003433845.1 Absiella sp. AM09-50 | reverse complement strand
TGCTGATAGATACTGTGTTTTAGCGGATAATCAGATTTTTATTGTGTTTTTTAATTAAAGAATAATTAAAATATAAAGAAAGTGATTATAAGGAAAATAAAAATCCTTCCATCGCCGATTTGGCAAGGAAGGATTTTTTTAGAACATATTACTGTTCTTCGTAGTAACAGCCTTCTTCTTGAGAAGGAGGAAAACGTCTGTCTTTTTCTACATCGATGTCACCGTACATTTCGTTACCGTTTTTATCGTAACATGTGTACTTTCCAGTTTTTTCGCAGTTCATGCCTGGACGGTATTTTTTAGTAGCCATTTCTAACACCTCCTGATTCTAGTATGGGACAACAAATAAAATGTTATACATATTCTTGTAATTTGTTTAAAACTTGGTACAATGAATATAGTTGGAGGAAAAGGATATGAAGGTATTGGCAAGTGATTATGACGGTACATTACGTACTGGTGAAATGGTAGATACAAAGGATGTAGAGGCAATTCATGCTTTTCGTGAACAGGGAAATGTGTTTGGACTTGTAACTGGAAGAAGTATGGAGTCTATAAAAAAAGAAATTGAAAGAAATGGTTTTGAGTTTGATTTTATTATCGCAAACAATGGTGGTGTGGTTTATGATGCTAACTTCAATAAACTGCAATGCTTATATATGGATTTTAATAAAGCACTGGATATCATTTCTTATATTAAAACACTGGATTGTGTTTCTTTTGTGATTAATGATGGCTATAATCGTTATAAAGTCAGGGTAGATGAAAACCAGATCGATCATAAATATGGCGATATGGCAGAAGTCACCAATGAAGAAGAAGTTTTGGATAAGGGAAAAATTGCACAGCTGGTAATTTCATTAAATGATCAGCAAATGGCACATGAAATCAGTGAATATATCAACGCTGAATTTAAAGGATATGTGGTTGCTTATCCTAACACCCATTGTGTAGATATTGTACCTGATGGAGTTTCCAAGGCAGAAGGACTTTATGTCATAGAAAGCTTTATGGATTTAGAGCATGATGATATTTATACCATTGGAGATTCTTATAATGATATTCCTATGTTGAAGGAATTTCATGGCTGTGCTGTCGCACATGCACAAGCGGATATTTTAAACGCGGCTGAACATGTTTATGATAGTGTAGCGGACGCAATTGTTGATTTACAATGACATGTAGTTACTGCATGTCTTTTTCATGTCAAAAAATATAGGTATATGGATAGTCTTTATGGTATAATAAACTAGCGAGAGGAGTGTTTTTCATGTTTAAGTACCTTACTCTTAACAACTTATTAACAATTATAAAGCAGCTGGCGGATATTGGGGTTGTCTGGTTGTTGTTTTACTACCTTTTGAAGATTGTAAAAAACAATTCCAGAACGATTCAGATTTTTAAGGGAATCTTAGTCATTGTCATTGCCCAGTGGATTGCAGGACTATTGGGACTACACACAGTCGAAACACTGGCTGCGACAATTATGAATTGGGGACCGTTGGCGATTATTATTATCTTCCAGCCGGAAATTCGTAATATTTTAGAGAAAATTGGAAAGACGAATGTTTTTTCACCAATCTCTACTTTAACGCTGAATGAGCGTGAAAATCTAGTAGAAGAGCTGGTAAAGGCCTGTACAGAAATGTCAAAGACAAAGACAGGAGCTTTGATTTCTTTGGAACAAGGGCATTCATTAAGTGATTATATCAAGACGGGAACACCAATGAATTCTGTAGTATCCAGTGAACTATTATGTTCTATTTTCCAATATGGAACACCGCTTCATGATGGTGCTGTTATTATTCAGGGTGTAAAAATCGCATGTGCTGCCGCTTATTTCCCACCTACTACAAGAGAATTGCCAACCAGTTATGGCGCAAGACATCGTGCTGCGGTTGGTATTAGTGAAATTACTGATTCAGTGACAATTATTGTCAGTGAAGAAACAGGTAATATTTCTATTGCTCAGGGTGGAAAGCTTTCTGTTATTTCACCTGCTCATCTGCATGATTTCTTGATGATGATTGTATGTCAGAAACAGGGCGATGAAGTAAAAGGTGAAAAAGATGTACAGAAGGAAGCATTAAAAGAAAGTATTGAAGCAAATGATGGCAAGAAACCAGGGGTATTTGCACATTACTTTAAAGGCAAGAATAAACGCTCTACAAAGAGTAAAGATACACCAGAAAACAAGTTTACCAAGAGTAAGAAAGAAGATTCTGTGGATGTACTACAAAGTGAAAATGTGGTTGTGGACAGCGAAATCGAAAAACTTGGTATTGCGGATCTGGTAGAAACACAAACAGATGCGCCACTTGATCAGCTGTTTGAAACAATCGTTGTGGATGCGGCTAAGGATGATGAAAAGACACAGCCTAAAAAAGAAGATGGCAAGGAAGAAGCACCTAAGCCGAAAAAACGTGGAAGACCAAAGAAGAAAAAAGATGATACTGAGGAAAAAGATGTAAAAGAAACAAAGCCAAAGGCGAAAAGCAAAGGGCGCAAGAAAAAAGATGAATTCATGGATGACATACTAGAAGCACAGGAAATCATATTTGATGATGGAAGTGCGGATTCTTCCTCGAAGAAAGATAAAGAAGGGAGGAAGTAAGCATGGCAAAAAATAAAAAAAGAACGCAGTTAAGTTCTGAAGGAAAAACAGAGCTTGCGAAAGCAATAGCGGAGAAAAGCCAGAATTTTGCGAAAACCTATGCGAATGTGGAAAACCAGATTGGAAAGTTTTTTAGATGGTTAAGCGGATGGTTAGATAAACTGTTATTCAACCAGAAGCATGGAAAACTGGTGGCACTTGTTTTAGCATTATTCTTCTATATCGCCATGAGTGGTGGAGAAGATTTGTTTAAAACAGATGAAATCAGTAAAAGTCTTGGCAAATTAAAAGTTGAACAGCGTATCAGTACAGAAATATATGAGGTAAATAATTTACCAGATGAAGTAGAAGTTACCGCAATTGGGGATATCAGTGATATCAAGAATATGAAATCACAGAATATTAAGATTGTGGCGAATATGACAGATTTAACAGAAGGTACACATGATGTCACACTGGAGGTTGAAAATGCGCCAAATCGTGTAAAAATCATTGTGGAGCCAAGCAATGCAACGGTTACCATTAAGAAAAAAGTAATCAAACGATTCTCTGTCGGCTTTGATTATGTCAATCGAAGTTCTATGAATAATCGTTATGATTTAAGTGAACCAGAATTAGAACAAGGTGAAGTATTTGTACGTGCCAGCAAAGATACACTGGATAAAATCGCTTATGTAAAGGCACTCATCAAGGTAGATGCGGATACGACAAAAGATTTTGAACAGCAGGCAACGATAGTAGCATATGATCAGGATGGTAATAAAATGGATAATGTGGACATTATTCCAGGCGATATGAAAGCGAAAGTGAAAGTTACCAGTCCTAGTAAAGATGTTAAACTGACACTGGTGCCAACAGGCAATGTGCCGGATAATAAAGCAATTGAATCCTATACGATGGATCATGAAACGATTACACTGTATGGAAAACAGGAAGCACTTGATAAGATTGATGAGCTGCCTATTACGATACCTGCCAGTACATTGACACAGGATCGTGAGATCAGTATGCCAGTGCCATTAATGAATGGGGTATCTGCGACAAATGTGGATGTTGTGAATATCTCCATTAAATTGGCAGATTTAAAAGATACTGTGGTAAAAGATGTACCGATTGAAATTATCAATGGCACCAAAGGATTGAATTACAGTATTTCAGGCAGCAAGACGAGTGATGTTACTGTAAAAGGTGCAAAGAAAGTAATTGATAAGATTGAAAAAGGTGATATAAAAATCACGGTTGATGTTAGTAAGATTGATAAAGCTGGCACATATAACGATATGGCGTTAAGTGTAGAAGGCAAAAACAAGCTTGCGACATATGAATTAAAGAATGCATCAATTTCTGTTAATGTAACAGGAAGTGCAGAATAGATAGGAAAGGAATGTATATATGGGAAGATATTTTGGTACAGATGGCGCCAGAGGACGCGCTAACGATACACTGACACTTGATATGGCAGTGAAGATCGGTCAGTATTTAGGCTGGTATTATGGAAAAGAAAACAAGCGCCATGCGAAGATTCTGATTGGAAAGGATACACGTTTAAGCAGCGATATGTTTGAAATGGGGCTTGCTGCTGGTGCAACCAGTACAGGTGCAGTTGTGTATCTGTTGGGTGTATGTCCTACGCCTAGTGTTTCCTTCTTGATTCAAAAGGAGCAGTTTGATTGTGGTATTATGGTAAGTGCTAGCCACAATCCATTCCACGATAACGGCATTAAATTATTCAATGGGGAAGGCTGTAAAATGGATCCTGCCATTGAAGCACTGATCGAGGATTATATCGATGACAAGAGTGAAATTGAAATTGCAGTTAATGAGAAAATTGGTCATACGATTTCATGGGATGAAGGATTAGAATTATATGAATCCTGGTTAAAATCCGTTGTAGATATTGATTTAAATGGTATGAACATTGCCTTAGATCTGGCAAATGGTTCTGCGACAAGCTGTGCAGCAGAAACATTATCTGCATTAGGCGCAACAGTAGAAGTCATTCATTCTGCGCCAAATGGTATTAATATCAATACCAAATGTGGTTCTACACATCCTCAAGAGCTACAGAGAATGATGAAGGAAGGCAATTACCATGTTGGTTTTGCTTTTGATGGGGATGCCGATCGTTTGATTGCAGTAGATGAAGATGGTAATCTGATTGATGGTGACCACACGATGTATATTTGTGGATGCTATATGCATGAAAAAGGTATCTTGCATGATGATGTGGTTGTCACAACCGTGATGAGTAACCTTGGCTTATATCACGCCTTAACGGCGAAAGGCATCAAATATGAACAAACAGCTGTTGGCGATAAATATGTATTTGAATGCATGAGAGAACATGGCTATTCTGTTGGTGGAGAACAGAGTGGTCATATCATCTTCAATGAACATGAAAATACTGGGGATGGCTTGATGACAGCATTAAAACTGTTGGAAATCATGGTCAACACAAAGAAATCTTTAAAAGAATTAAGTGAAGATTTATTTATCTATCCACAGTTACTAATCAACACACCTGTAAAAGATAAACATAAAGCAATGGAAGATCCTGAACTGTTAAAGGTTGTGGATGAAGTTGCGCGTGAATTAGGTGATGAAGGTAGAATTCTGGTCCGCCCAAGTGGTACAGAACCTTTGGTTCGTGTCATGGTAGAGGCGAAAACAGATGAACTTTGCGAACAATATGTAAATCAAGTGATTGATTTCATTAACGCAAAAGGATTATAAAAAGTACACAAAAGGCTCATTTGAGCCTTTTGTGTTTGTGAATTATGTGATAGACGTCTTAAATTTTAGAAAAAGTCTGTGACTTTACGAAATCTCTTTTTTTTTCACATAATTTAGTCTAAAATAAAGGTAAGAGGTGATTTGCGTGAAAAAAGTGATTTGTGTTGTAGAAGACGAAAAAGCAATCAATGACCTTGTTGCTCAGTATCTGAAAAAAGAAGGTTACGAAGTAAGAAGCTATTATACATACGAAGAAGCAAGTGCACATGTTAGTGATGATGATGTACATTTGTGGATCTTAGATATCATGTTGGATGATAAAAGCGGTTTTGATTTAATTGAAGAAATTCGTTTACAGGGAAAAGATATTCCTGTCATCTTCATGTCTGCCCGTGATAAAGAATTTGACCGTATCATTGGACTGGAGAAAGGTAGTGATGATTATATCACGAAACCATTCTCACCAAAGGAAATGGTATTACGTGTTAACAACGTTATGAAGCGTGTATACAAAGAAGAAAACAACCGTATTATGGTTGATGGATATGAGTTGGATGAGGAACAGCGTAAAGTCTTTGATCATGGAAGTGAAATAGATTTGACCACAAAAGAATTTGATTTGTTAATGCTGTTTATCAAAAATAAAGGAATGGCATTCAACCGTGATAAGATTCTGACAAGTGTCTGGGAAGAAAATTATTTTGGAAGCGACCGTGTTGTGGATGATACCCTTCGTCGTTTGCGTAAAAAACTGCCAAACTTGAATATTCATACCATTTATGGATATGGGTACAGGTTAGGTTAATATGAAACGTTTTAATGAATTTATCAAACAGTTATCACTAACACAACAGCTGTTCGCATTAATTTTCTGTTTTGTGACATTCTTTGCGCTGTTTTTCTTTGTATATCTGAATGGAAATGTCGATCAGGTATTGCGTGGCAGAGAATATGATATGATCAAAGAAAACCAGGAAACCAGTGTAGCGTTAAAAGAGAATACGATTCTTTCTGGACAGGATAAATATCCTGTCATCGCAAATGTACAGACAATCTCTTTTGTGATTCAGGATGGCAGAGGCTATCAATCATCAAATTTAGGTGCATCAGAAGCAGAATGGGAATGCATTTTAAATGATATTGCCACCATGAATAAAAAAGGTGCCAGTGAATGGAGTGGCTTTTATCCAGGCGGTAAAAAAGATTCTTATTATTATATCACAAAAGTAGATGATAACCAGTATCTGATTTCCCGCAGTGTTTCCAGCAGCTTTGATAAATATAAAGATGAACTGGTCAGCCGTGTCATTTATATTACAGTGATCGTTGTAGGATTCTTTTTCATTATCCTGATGATGTGGGTCATTACTCTGATTCATCCATTAAACCAGATACGTAATTATATTGAGCGTGTCAAACAGGGAAAAGATGCAGAACTGCATGTTAATCGTAAAGATGAGATTGGTGAACTTGCGGAAGCACTCATCAGTATGCGTGAAGAACTGCGTAAACAGGAAAAGACCAAAGAAGATATGATTCATAATATTTCTCATGATTTGAAAACACCAATTGCGACAATCAAGTCTTATGGGGAAAGTATCAAAGATGGCATTTATCCATATGAAACTTTGGAAAAGAGCGTGGATGTCATTATCGAAAATGCAGATCGATTAGAAAATAAAGTGCATTCTTTATTATTTATGAATCGTGTAGAATATTTGATTTCTCAGGATGCTGAAGGTATTTCTTCTGATATGAAGGAAATCGTGGAAAAAGTTGTACAGGCAAATAAAGTAATCAAACCGGAAATTGAATTTATCACAGATTTAGAAGAAGTGTGGTTTGATGGTTTAGCCGAACCTTGGCGTGTTGCTGTGGAAAACATTGTGGAAAACGCATTGCGCTATGCGAAAACAAAGATAGAAATCCATTTGAATGAAGAAGAAGGATTAACGATTGCCAATGATGGTCCTTGTATGGAAGAGGATCGTATCAAAGTGCTGTTTAAGCCTTATGAAAAAGGACAAGGTGGAAAATTTGGCCTTGGCTTATCCATCGTATCCAAAGTCGTTGCCGCAAACCATTATGAAGTATGTGGTGAAAATACAGAAGATGGTGTAATCTTTAGAATCACAAAACCAAAACCAGAAGGAAAGAAGGGACGTTAGTTTCTTCTTTTTTCTGTATAATTTTCCAATCTTTGTGTTTCTCATGATATACTGAAACTAGGTGATGAAAAATGAAACATAAGTTAATCGTAGCGCTAAGCATTCTTTTATGCTTGAGTGGCTGTTCCACAAAACCGGATGAAAAACCTGTGGATAAAACAGAAGAGCATCAGGAAGAAAGCATAAAAACTATGGAAATTGATGGTATGATAGAAGATATTACAAGTACACGTATTATAATTAAAGCCCCGAAAGAAACAATATCTATGAATAGAGAAAAAGCAGATATTAGCGGCGATTTGATTGTAGGTAATAAAGCACATGTGACATATAAGGAACAAGATGATGACAGGATTGCCATACAGATACAAATAAGCAGTGAAACAAAAAGTGATATTGATGAGATGATTTTTAATATGACATTGGAAGAAAAGGTGGGGCAAATGTTTATGGTGCGTTGTCCAACATCTGAGGCGTTAGAAGCAATCGATACATATCATATGGGTGGCTATATGCTATTTGATGAAACGATTTCGCCTTATACAAAAGATCAATTTATCACAAATAATGAAGCTTTTCAAAGAGAAAGCAAGATTTCGATGCTGATTGGAGTAGATGAGGAAGGTGGTAGTGTCAACCGCTTAAGCTGGTATACAAATTATCGATCACAGCCATTTGCATCTCCGCAAACATTGTATCAGGAAGGTGGATTTAATCGCATTATAGAGGATACAAAAGAAAAAGATGCGTTATTGAAATCACTTCAAATCAATGTGAATTTTGCGCCTGTCAGCGATGTATCCACAAACCCATCAGATTTTATATATCCTCGTGCATTTGGAAAAGATGCTGCACAGACTTCAGAGTACGTAAAAACCGTTATAAATACAATGAAAACAGATCAAATGGGAAGTGTACTCAAACATTTTCCAGGGTATGGCAACAATCAGGATACCCATACAGGAAGTTCTCTAGACAAGCGTTCTTATGATAATTTTGTGAAGCAGGATTTTTTACCATTTGAAGCAGGTATAGAAGCTGGGGCAGGATCAATACTTGTATCTCATAATATAATCATGGCAGTGGATGAAAATAATCCAGCGTCTTTATCTCCAAAACTGCATGAAATTCTTCGTCAGGATTTAAATTTTGATGGTGTGATTTTTACAGATGATCTTTTTATGGATGCGATACGTAAAACCAGAGGGCTTGAGGAGGGGGCGATTGAGGCCGTGGAAGCAGGCAATGATATGCTGATTATCCGAAATTATAAAGTCCAGATACCAGCGGTTTTGCGCGCAGTAAAAGAAGGTACGATAAAAGAAGAACGTATCAATGAAAGTGTTAAACGTATTTTGCTTTGGAAAAAACAATTAGGATTAATTTAAAATGAACATACATGCATGTGTGTTCGTTTTTTTCTATTGGTCTAATTCTGTAGGATACTGTCATATACTTATCATAGATAGGAGGTATCATACGATGGAGGAACAAGATAATCATATCAATCTTACAATCAAAGGTACTGGTCAGGGCGTTATTCTGTTACATGGCTGGGGACAAAATGCATATATGATGAAGTTTATTCAGGATCATCTTTCTAAGCGCTTCTGTGTGATGAATCTGGATCTTCCAGGATTTGGCGATAGTGAGGAGCCTGAAAGGGTGTGGAATATACAAGATTATGCAAATTGTATACATGCATTGGCTGATCAATATCATATGGAATGCCCGATTCTCATTGCACATTCATTTGGCGCAAGAATTGCATTTCGTTATGCTTTATCATATCCAGTAAAGAAAATGATTTTAACTGGTGCAGCAGGGATAAAAAAACATTATACATGGGATTATTATTTGCGGGTTTATACTTATAAGATATTGAAGAAAATGAAGATCAAAGCAAACCTTGGCAGCAGCGATTATCAAAATGCCAGTGGGATCATGCGGGGGATATTGGTAAAAGCGGTAAATGAGGATATCAGTACGGAATTATCTAAAATTGATGTAGAAACATTGCTGGTATGGGGAGAAAAGGATAATCAGACGCCTCTTTGGATGGGTAAACAGATGGAACATGATATGCAGAACGCCACACTTGTTGTGCTGGAAAAGGAGGACCACTTTGCTTATTTTCATCAAAGCTTTCGTTTTTTACGCATTGTGGATGCTTTCTTAGATGCGTAATATGATCATTTACTGGTTCATTTCCATCTGTTATCTTTATGTGAATATCAAATACAGTACCATGATTCTTCAACAACATCATTATCATAAAGATCGTTACCTGCATTGGCTGAAAAGCAACTGGCTTCAAAAACGTACCCTGCTCATTACGTTATTGTTGTGTTGTATGTATTTGTGTTTTTTACTACATGGGGAATATCGCAAAGAAGTCATCTTATTAATGATGGCACTAACTGCTTATTTCGCATATAAAATCGACCATGAAATAAAATATCGTCTGCCTTTAAAACTAACGCACCGTATCAAACGATTATTGTGTGTGCGTATCTTATTGTACGTGTTATTTTCATGGCTGTTTACACATGCAAATGATACCATATGGATCATTTGTACTCCATGGCTATATTGGCTGCCTTTCTTTGAAATTCTTATATCGCTTGTGATTGTAGAACCATTAGAGCGTATGATTCAACAGTATTATGTCAATGATGCGAAAACAAAACTGTCTAAACGTGATGATTTAACCATCATTGGCATTACGGGCAGTTATGGAAAAACGTCTGTGAAGAACATTTTATATACCTTATTAAGTGATTATTATGATACCCTGATGACTCCTAAGAGTTTTAATAATAAAATGGGAATTACACTTACCATACGAAACTCATTAAAACGCATGCATCAGGTATTCATATGTGAAATGGGCGCAGATCATGTGGGAGAAATATTAGAATTGATGCATTTTGTGAAACCGCAAATAGGTATTGTGACAGCAATTGGTCCCCAGCATCTTGCGACTTTTCATTCTATGGAGCATATTGTACGGGAAAAAATGTATATGATTGAGGAACTGCCAGCAAATGGCTTAGGCTTCTTAAATGCGGATAATGCCTATATCCGCGCACATCCACTTGCCAGTGCATGTAAGATTATCTGGTTTGGTAAAGATATGATTGCGGATTATCGTATCATGGAGATCCAGCCACATGCATCAGGTACGTCATTTTCTATTCAACATGAAAAAGAAGTATATGGTTTCGATATCAAATTATTGGGAGAACACAATGTGTATAATACATGTGCAGCAATCGCTGTAGCACATGAAATGGGGTTGCCATTTACAAGACTTCAGGAGCTGACTAAAGAAATACCTTATGTAAAGCATCGTCTTGAAATCGTTTCTACTACCCCCTACACCTTGATTGATGATGCATATAATGCCAATCCAACAGGTGCTCACAATGCTTTACAGGTATTAAAAGCGATGAAAGAGCGCGCCATCATCGTCACACCGGGGATGATTGAATTAGGCGATAGAGAAGATATCGCTAATGAAAAATTCGGAAAAGAAATGGCACATTGTGTAGATGAAGTGATTCTGGTTGGTATCAAAGTAACAAACAGAATTCAAAAAGGATTAATGGAAGAAGGGTTTGATGAAAATCATCTGCATATCTGTAAAGATTTTGCACAGGCAATGAAAGTGTTAAAAGAAATCGTACAGGAGCATGATGTGGTATTGCTGGAAAATGACCTGCCAGATGCGTTTTCACATTAACCAAATTTCCATAGGCGCATATACTAGCGTAAAAGCGGAAAGGAAGATCATATGAAAACGAACATTGTGGTAGCGTTTGGAGGAGAATCGGTTGAGCACGAAATCAGTATCTTATCAGCAATGCAGGTTATGGCAGCACTAGATAAAGAAAAATATGAAATCATCCCATTATATATCGCAAAGGATGGCAGAATGTATAGTGATGAGATGTTGATGGATTTAAATTTATATCAGGATTTGGATGAAATACAGGCAACGTTTTCGGAAGTTAGTTTGATTAGAAGAGAAGACCGCAATTATGTCATCCCTTCTCATCATCATTTTTTTAGAAAAGAAATAGAATTTGATATGGTATTTCCCGTCTTACATGGCACCTATGGGGAAGATGGCAGTTTTCAGGGATATTGTAAAACATTAAGAATTCCATTTATCGGCAGTGATGTTTGTGGTGCAGCAATTGGACAGGACAAAGTCATTATGAAACAATTGCTTCAGGAGGAAGGCATTCCTATTACTCCTTGGTTTCATGTATCCCTGTATCAAAAACTAGACGAGGCATTTTTTGCGAAGGCAAAACGATTGGGATATCCGTTGATCATAAAGCCAGCCAATTTAGGCAGCAGTGTCGGTATTCAAATCGCAAGAGATGATACACAGCTTCATAAAGCTTTAATTGAAGCATTTCAATATGATATCCAGGTTGTTGTGGAAAAACTTTTGACGCATGTAAAAGAAATCAATTGTTCTGTATTGGGGGATGAGGAACATGTACGCTGTTCAGAGTTAGAAGAAGTGAGAAAGATGGATGATATCTTATCTTATCAGGATAAATATATTCAGGATGGCGGTAGTAAAGGCATGGCAAGTGCTTCCCGAATCCTTCCAGCACTAATGGATGATGAAACAAGAGATGAAATACAACGATATGCCGCACTAACCTTTGAAATTCTCAAAGCAAGAGGTGTAGCTCGCATCGATTTTCTGATTGATGAAGATACACAGGATATTTATGTGAATGAAATTAATACCATTCCTGGTTCTTTATCTTATTATCTGTGGGAGGCAAGTGATCTTCCTTTTTCAAGTCTTTGTGATGAGTTGATTGAATTATCAAGAAAAAATGCCAGAAGAAACCGGAAACAGATTCATAGTTATCAAAGTAATATTTTAAAAGAAGCAAATGGCTTAAAATTAAACAAATAAAAAGGGGAGATACCTCCCTAATCATAACGTTTACGATACTCATTAGGCGACATATTTGTTGCCTTTTTAAATACCTGAGAAAAGTAAGACTGTGATGAAAAACCAGAAGATTCCGCAATTTGCGCAATCGGATAATTGGTCGTTTCTAACAGCTCCTTCGCACATTCCACACGTTTGCTAATCAGATAATTGATAGGTGAAACACCTTTATACTGTTTAAAAACATGTACTAGATAATACTTATTCATATAGCTTTTTTCACTTAGTAATTCCAATGTAATATCTTCACGGAAATGGTTATTGATATACTGCTCCACAAAGCGACATTCCTTTGTGATCTTCTGACTTGGTGCTACAATCATGTTAGCCTTGGTTCTTCGCACCATATTAATAATTAATACTTCTAATAAATCCTGACATACGATTTCATATTCTTCATCTTCATGCTCGATTTCCTGTAGTAAGGTCTTTAGATAAAAAAGAATTTCATGTTTATAATTATAATAATTATGTACGCTGTAATCATCCTGTTCGCCTTGTTTAGTGAGTGTGGTAAACTGTAGACCTTCAATACCTAATACAATATATTCTAACGGTTCTGTGTTTTTACTCATTTCAGTATGCATCACATTTGGATTCACGATGATTAAATCATCTTCTTTTATATCAAAGATTTCTTCATTTGCCTGAAAACTTCCACGTCCTCTTAATACATAAAACAACTCTGTACAATGATGGGCATGCGGTGTAGAATGCCAGTCTTTTTCATATAAAGATGTGGAAATATATAACAAATGGAAATTCATTTTTTCAATTTGTTGATGTCCTTTAAATTGATAGCGCTTTATACTCATAATATCACCTGATGACATTATATCAAATTCTTTGCCAAATTTGAAAAAATATTGTCAAAAAAACAAATTAAGCAATTTATCTAAAAAATCGGAAAAGGATATTAAAAAAATCCGATAACCACGCTGTCTACGTGAAATAAATTTTATATATATTGTAAAAAAGGCGAAAATGCCGATTTGACAATCATGCAATTCTTTTTTACAATGAGGGCAGGAAAAGATGAAAAATAGGAGGATAGTTCATTTATGAAAACGAAAGGACGCGTAACCGTTCCAACGGATGTGGATGTCATTGACGAAACATTACGTATCATTGATTTATGGGGTGCTGATGCAATCCGTGACTGTGATGGAACCAATATGCCAGAAGAACTAAGCAAATTAGACATCAAGCAGTATGCAACTTACTACACAACAAGAAAAGACAACGCATGGGCAACAGCTCATCCAGAAGAAATCCAGCAGATGTATCTGATGAGTGATCCTACAACTGCAACGAAAACATCACTTCGCATTCCATTGATGAAGCATTATTATGAAAAACAATTAAAGGTCAATACGATAGATGATATCAAACGCTGGTGGGAAGTCATTGATCGTACAACGGGAGAAGTTTTCCCTGTGGAAAACTGGAGTTATGATGAAAATACACAGGAAGTAATTTTAAATGACTGTGTACCATTTCATGCATATACCGTATCATTCTTAGCCTTTGTTATTTGGGATCCTGTACATATGTACAATGCCTTAACAAATGAATGGAAAGGTGAAGAACATCAGATGACATATGATGTACGTCAGCCCAAAACACAGGCATATGTGATTGAAAAATTAAAACGTTGGATCAAGGAACATCCAGAAGTAGATGTTATCCGTTTTACTACATTCTTCCATCAGTTTACCCTGATGTTTAATGATCAGGCAAAAGAGAAATTCGTGGACTGGTTTGGCTATAGTGCCAGTGTATCACCATATATCTTGAAACAGTTTGAAGAAGAAGTTGGATATCCATTCCGCCCGGAATATATCATTAATCAGGGATACCACAATTCAACATTCTGTGTACCAACCAAAGAATATAAAGACTTTATGCAGTTTCAGATGAGAGAAGTCGCAAAACTTGTGAAAAAGCTTGTGGATATCACCCATGAAGCTGGCAAAGAAGCCATGATGTTTTTAGGCGATCACTGGATCGGTACTGAACCATTTGGACCATATTTCAAGGATTTGGGAATTGATGCAGTCGTAGGTTCTGTAGGAAGTGGAACTACCCTTCGTTTAATCAGTGATATTCCAGGTGTTCGCTATACAGAAGGTAGATTTTTGCCATACTTCTTCCCAGATGTATTCTGTGAAGGCGGCGATCCTATCAAAGAAGCAAAAGAAAACTGGGTAACCGCAAGACGTGCCATTTTACGTTCACCACTTGATCGTATCGGATATGGCGGATATTTAAAACTTGCGTTAAAGTTCCCAGATTTCGTAGATTATATCACATCTGTATGTGATGAATTCAGAGAACTGTATGAACATGTACATGGCGCAACACCTTATGTTATGCCATTTAAGGTAACCATTTTAAACAGCTGGGGAAAAGTGCGCAGCTGGGGCACCCACATGGTAGCACATGCGTTATGGTATAAAGAAATCTATAGTTATTCTGGTATTTTGGAAGCATTGAGTGGTATGCCATTTGATGTGCAGTTTATCAGCTTTGATGATATCCTAAATGATGAACATGTTTTAGATGGTGCAGGAGTTATCATTAACGCTGGGGATGCATACACCGCATATAGTGGTGGAGAATATTGGGATAATCCTAAAATCGTAGCTGCTCTTCGTAAATTTGTTTATGAAGGTGGAGGCTTTATCGGTGTAGGGGATCCAAGTGCTTACCAGAAAGAAGGACACTTCTATCAACTATACGATGTTCTTGGTGTAGACAAAGAATTAGGTTTCTCTTTATCCACTGATAAATATAACTGGAATGAACAGGCTCATTTCTTAAATGAAGGTTTACACGATCCTTTCTTTGGTGAAGAAATCAAGAATGTATTCGCATTAGATGAAACAATCGTATTAAAAGATAATCGTCATAATATTCAATTTGCGACAAATACCTATGGCAAAGGAAGAAGCGTATATTTAAGTGGTCTGCCTTTCAGCTTTGAAAATGCAAGATTACTATATCGCTGCTTATTCTATGCTGCACATGAGGAAGAAAACATGAAGAAATGGTACAGTGAAAACTGTAACGTTGAAGTCAATGTTTATCCAAATACCAACAGTTATTGTGTTGTGAATAACACATATGAACCACAAAGCTCTACGATTTATACTGATAAAGACAGTTACCAGATTGATCTTGAAGCTAATGAGATCCGCTGGTTCACAATCGACTAAAACAAAAGCCACGATTTGTGGCTTTTTATTTGTGATGTGGAATCATATTAACGGCTTTTTTACCTTTGATTAATTTTGTTCCATCACTATAACCTTCTTCACGATCCTTTAGCTCTTGAATCAATATGTTTCTTAATTCATCAATACGTTTTTGATATGTTTCATCATGAATGGCATCATGACTTTCCCTTGGATCATTTATTAAATCAAAGTATTGTTCCTGTCCTGTTTCACTATACCAGATAAATTTATCCTGTGGTGTCACGATATAGTGATTAGAGAAAGCGGAATGAAAACTATGCTCCCCATGCAGGTATTCACGTATCTCTTGTGTATCACTTAATACATTCTTGACAAGGGAAATACCATCCACGCTATCAGGTACGTCGATATCACAAAGCTCTAACAGTGTTGGCATGATATCACGTAGTTCTGCGATCCCCTCTACTTTATGTGGAATGATGGGTGCGATATTTTTTCCAATATGCATAAGAAATGGGATATGGGTGCTTCCTTCATAAGGGAACACTTTGCGCCATAAGCTGTGATCAAATAACATTTCTCCATGATCTGATACAAAGACGATAATCGTATCATCATATACACCTTCTTCATGAAGGGCAGTTATGATTCTGCCTATCTGATGATCAACATGGGAAATAGAACCATAATATCCAGCCATGGCATTCTTGCGACTTTCTTCATCGTTACAGCCATAAATGGAATCGCAGATGTAACCAAAGGCATTGGTTTTTTCAATATCATCCCAATCACCATGTGCTGGTTTTCTTAAGTCTTTATCTTTGTACATATCGAAGTAGCTTTGCGGAGGATCTAATGGCTGGTGTGGTCGTACAAAGCTTGACATTAAAAAGAAAGGCTTTGTATGATCTCTTGTCTGTAAGTAGCGGATACTTTGATCTGCGACCCAGTTGGTTGGATGAAGGCGTTCTTCATAGATCCATGGGTGAGTTACCCATGAGTTGCATTCAGCACCACTTGCATTGAAATCAGCACTTCTTCCATAGATATTTTGAAGATCATATAAATAATCATCACTTACTTCTTGATGCATCCAATGAGGGATATGATTGTTTCGATAACATCCCAAGTATCCATCATGCAGCTTCAATCCTTGAAAGCCACAGGATAAACGTGGGGGATGTACATGCATTTTTCCAATACATTGTGTTTGATAGTCTGCATTGGAAAACTCCTCTGCCATATAATGATCATATTCCCATGCGACATTATCTTCATAGCCTACTCTGCCATGGCCTTTCTGACTTCTTCCAGTAAGCAATGCTGCTCTTGCGGGAATACAGCTAGGGGTAGCACTATAAGCGTTTGTAAAGCAGATGCCATCTGCGGCTAAGGAATCTAAATAAGGCGTTTTAACATCAGGATGTCCTGCAAAAGATAAGCAGTCACCACGAAACTGATCACACATTAGTAATAATATATTCGGTTTATTTTTCATTGTTTTTCTCGCTCCTGTTCTTTTTTATTATAAAGCATTGTAAATGAAAACGGAATCATTTAAAATAAGAAAGCTAATTTCTTTATGAAATATAGCAACATCCCTTATAATGGTATTAACGACAGGGAAATGTATTTTTATGTCTATCATATGTAATATATTTTTAGATTTATCGCTTTTTTGCTTATTATCGCAATATATATAAAATTAGTAACAACATTATGTATGGTAAAAGCGGTTACAATTGGCTATAATGTAGACATGGAAAACATAATCCACAAGGAGGAAACGGGAGATTATGAAAAAATTATTGAAAGTCGGTTGCTCAGCATTAGTATTAGCGACCCTTGTTGCCGGCTGTGGTAGTAAAGATGACGGCAAGAAAAGTGATGCTCCAACAGAAGGAGGAAAACGTGTCTTAAAAATTGACGCATTTGATGGCGGTAACGGCCAGAAATTCTTAACTGATTTGAAAGAAGCTTTTGAAAAAGAACACAAAGATGTAACAATCGAATTACGTGTTGAAAAAGAACTTCCTACATTATTGGATAAAGAAAACGCTACTGGAAAATATTCAGATGTTGTTTACTTTAACTTAGGTCAGCCTTCTTCATACACAGAAACTCAGTTAAATACTGGTGAAGTTGCGGACATTAGTGATGTATTCAAAGATTTAGGTGATAAAGTTGACAAGTCATTTGTTAATAGTTCTGTTTCTCAGTATATGGGAGATGGAAAGAACTATCTGGCTCCAATCAGCTATACACCAGCTGGATTCTACTATAACACAAACCTTGTTGGTGAAGGTAAGAAATATGCATTACCTGAAACTTGGGATGATATGTGGGCATTAGGCGAACAAGCTAAGAAAGATGGAATCGCATTATTTACATATCCACAGGCTGGATACTTCGATACTACATTAATGGGTATGTTAGACCAGGTTGGCGGATTAGAATATTTCACAAAAGCATTGAAATATGAAGACGGTACTTGGGATTCTGACAATGGTAAGAAAGTAACTGAAACTATTTCTAAATTAGTAAGTAATTACTTATGGTCAGATACAGTAGCTAATGCGAATACAAAAGATGGTTTCACTAACAACCAGCAGGCTGTTCTTGATGGAAAAGCATTGTTTATGCCTAACGGTTCTTGGGTAGTTGGTGAAATGGAAAAAACTACACCTAAGGATTTCCACTGGGGTGTAATGGCACTTCCTGCATTTGAAAAAGGCGGAGAAAGAGTTGCTACAGCGTTCACAGAACAAATGTGGATTCCAAAGCAAGCTGCTAACATTGCTGATGCAAAAGAATTCTTGAAATTTATCTATTCTGACGCAGGTGCTGATATTATGATGAAATATGGTTTGGTAGTTCCTATTCAGGGTGCTAAAGATAAGATTTCTGATCCATTAACAAAAGAATTCTATGGTATTTATGATAACGAAAACGTACGTGCATCTGTAGGTGCTTACGCTCCTTATGACACTACAAAAGTTAAAGAACAATTTAAAGACGTAGTATATGGACCAATTAACGATATCGCTAATGGTAAATCAGATGCAGCTGCATGGCAGAAACAGTTGACTGATTTCTGGAAGAAATTAAAAGCAAACCCAGTTGCAACTAAATAAACTACTACAGTAATTAATAAACTTTAAAGCGGTGAGCTAATTACTCATCGCTTTTTAAAAGAATAAAAGGAGGAACATCCATGACAAAAAAGAAAGCACAAAAAAGATTTGTATTTGCATGTCTGGCTCCGGCAATCATATTGGTATGCTTATTTATGGTTTATCCAACACTTCAGGTATTTAGGATTTCCATGTTTGAAAAGCCAAAATTTGTAAGTCCGGAAACGTTCGTTGGATTAGGCAACTTCAAGGAATTGATGAGTGATATGACATTTGTTGAATCCTTACAGAATACAATTTTGATTATTGTCATCGTAACATTATTTACAGTCATATTAGCAATCTTGTTTGCGACTCTATTGACAAGAGAAAATTTCAAAGGAAAAAATATTTTCCGAGTAATCTTCTATATTCCTAATATTTTGAACATTGTTGTTATTGCAGGTATCTTCTCAGCAATCTATGCACCAAGCAATGGTTTGTTAAACAGCCTGTTGGTAACACTTCATCTGGATGGATTGACACAGCAGTGGATGGGTAATCCGGATATCGTATTGTATTCCATTATCGCAGCCCTTGTATGGCAGGCAATTGGATACTATATGGTAATGTATATGGCAAGTATGACTTCTATTCCAGAAAACTTATATGAAGCAGCTTCATTAGAGGGCGCTTCAAAGTTAAAACAGTTCTTTATGATTACACTTCCATTGATTTGGGACAATATCCGTACAACATTGACATTCTTCGTAATTTCAACAATCAACTTAAGTTTCATGTATGTACAGATCAATACCGATGGTGCATTAGGCACAGAAGTTGCATTAAACTATATGTATAAACAAGCATTTGGTGGTAACTTCGGTTATGGTATGGCAATCGGTGTTTGTGTATTTATTTTCTCATTTGGTCTTGCAGGTATCTTGAACAAGATCACAAATCGAGAAGTGTTAGAATACTAGGAGGGGTGAATTATGAAAAAGAAAGAAAAAATGTCATCACATGCCTGGTATAAAATATTTGTATACTTTGCAATGATCGTATTTGCGATTACAATCGTTGTACCTATTGCCTGGGTATTCTTAGCAAGTTTAAAAAGTCAATTAGAGCTTGTTGGTGATCCTTGGACATTACCAGAAGTATTATTATGGAGTAATTATGCAACGGCATTTACCAAAGCACATATGGGTGATTATCTAATCAACTCAGTTATGGTAACTGCAATGGCTTTGGTTATTTTATTAATCGTTGCATTGCCAGCTTCTTATGTATTAGCAAGATTTAACTTTAAAGGGAAAAAAGCAGCGAATATGTTGTTTATGGCGGGGTTATTTGTTAACGTAAACTACATTGTATTGCCAATTTATCTGATGTTATTTAATGTGGATAAAGCATTGGGATTAACGAACTTCTTATTAAATAATAAGCTGGTTCTTGCCATTGTTTATGCATCTACATCTCTTCCATTTACGATTTATCTGTTAAGTGGATTCTTCAAGACTCTTCCAAAGGCATATGAAGAAGCAGCCTTGATTGATGGATGTGGATACTTTAAAACTATGACTAAGATTATGATTCCAATGGCTCGTCCAAGTATCATTACCGTTATTTTATTCCAGTTCTTATCCTTCTGGAATGAATATATCGTAGCATTTACATTGATGGAAAAAGAAAACTCCACATTGGCTGTAGGATTGAAGTTCCTGATGGCTTCTCAAAGGTCACAGGCAGATTTTGGTGTCATGTATGCCGGCTTAGTTATCGTCATGGTACCAACGCTGATTCTATACATTTTAGTACAAAAGAAACTGACACAAGGTATGAGCCTTGGTGGTCTGAAAGATTAGGAGTTTAGATTATGGGAAAAACAAAGGGTAGAGTAACATTGCCAAGTCAATCAAATTTTCTTGAGCAAACGAAAGATTTATTAAACCGCTGGGGTGCGGATGCCATTCGTGACAGTGATGGAACAAAGCTGGATGATGACATCAAACATCTGGATGCTAAAATTTATACAACATATTTTGTAGCAAGAGGTCATAATGAATTTGCTCAGCAGCATATGGAAGAATGCCAGCAGATTTATCTGATGAGCGCTTATACATTAGCTACTGAGAATCAGGTAAGCATTGCATTTGCGAAAGAATATTTTGATCAACAGGTAACACCTGATTATGATCATGATCCAAAAGTATGGTGGGAAGTGATGGATCGTACAACGGATGAAGTTGTGGATCCAGCAAATTGGGACTATGATAAAGAACATCACATCGTAACAGTCAACAATGTCATACCTTTCCATGAATACACAGTATCTTTCTTAGCATATATCTTATGGGATCCAACACAGATGTATAACCATATCACAAATGACTGGGGAGATAAACCTCATGAAATCCCATTTGATGTAAGAAAACCAGCATCTGCACAATATGTTGTAGATTATCTGAAACAATGGTTGAAAGATAATCCAGATACAGATGTTGTCCGTTTCACAACATTCTTCTATCACTTCACATTGATCTTTAATGCCCGTGCGAAAGAAAAATTCGTTGACTGGTGTGGATATGGTGCAAGTATTTCTACAGAAGCAATGTTGGCATTTGAAAAAGAATATGGATATAAACTACGTCCAGAAGACTTTGTACAGAATGGATATTACAACTCTACATTCTGTGTACCAACAAAAGCGTATCTGGATTATATCGATATGCAGCAGCGCTTTGTAAAAGATAAAGCCAAAGAGCTTGTGGAATTGACGCATGCTGCCGGCAAAGAAGCTATGATGTTTTTAGGAGATAACTGGATTGGTACAGAGCCTTATGGCAAATACTTCCCGGAAATCGGATTAGATGCAGTGGTTGGTTCTGTGGGTAATGGGGCAACACTTCGTTTGATTTCAGATATTCCTGGTGTAAAATATCATGAAGGAAGATTCTTGCCTTACTTCTTCCCGGATACCTTCTATGAAGGAAATGATCCAATTCCAGAAGCAGTAGACAACTGGTTATGCGCAAGACGTGCAATCATGCGTAAACCAATTGATCGTATTGGTTATGGCGGATATCCAAGCTTAGCATATAAATTCCCGAAATTTGTGGATTATATTGAAAAAGTTTGTGATGAATTCCGTTATATTTATGATCATGTACATGAAAATGAACCTTATTGTGGCTTAAGGGTTGCGATATTAAACAGCTGGGGATCTTTACGCAGCTGGCATCCTTATATGGTCGCACATGGATTATATTGTAAACAGATTTATTCCTACAATGGTATGCTGGAAAGCTTATCAGGCGCAAGTGTGGATGTAACATTTATCAGTTTTGATGAAGTGTTGGCACATGGTATCCCAGAAGATATCGATGTAATCATCAACGCAGGTGATGCTGGTACAGCATTCTCTGGTGGAAGCGTATGGAATAATGAAAAACTGGTATCTATGCTTCGTGCATGGGTATACAATGGTGGTGGACTTGTAGGTATCGGTGAACCAACAGCAATTGAAAAAGGTGGACATTTCTTCCAGCTTGCGGATGCATTTGGTGTAGATAAAGAACTTGGCTTTACACTACATACAGATAAATATTTCCATACACCAGTAGAGCAGCACTTCATTACGGAAGATGTTGTGGAAGATTTAAACTTTGGCGAAGGTATGAAAAATATCTATGCACTAAGTGAAGATACACAAATCATCTCTTATAGTAATGGAGAAGTACATTTAAGTACACACACATATGGAAAAGGTCGCTGTGTTTATATCGCAGGACTTCCATATAGTGAACAGAATACAAGAATTCTGATGCGTTCATTATATTATGCAGCTGATAAAGAAGCAGAGTTTAGAAAATGGTATGCGGATAATTTATATTGTGAAGTACATGCTTATCCAAAGAGTGGTACGTATGCAATCTTAAATAATACCAATCGTGAACAAGTTACAAATGTATATGATGGTGAAGGCAACAAGACCAGTGTGACACTGGCACCTGGAGAAATTCGATGGATGGTGATGAATGATGGAAAGTAACATTGTTAAAAATATCGTAATGGCAATCTTGTTCTTCGTATTCCTGGGAATGATCATTGTCGGACAAAAAACCGTATCATTAGGCAATTTAGGTATGGAACTACTTGGATTAGCCGGACTGCTTGTGGAATTATATATCTACAACAAAAAGTATAAATAGGAGGTAACGATATGGCAGAATTATCATTAAAACATATAGATAAGGTATATGACAATAACGTTCAGGCTGTATTTGATTTCAATTTAGAGATCAAAGACAAGGAATTTATTGTATTCGTAGGACCTTCCGGATGTGGAAAATCTACAACACTTCGTATGATTGCCGGTTTGGAGGATATCACTGCAGGAGAATTTTACATTGACGGGAAACTGATGAATGATATAGAACCTAAAGATCGTGATATCGCCATGGTATTCCAGTCTTATGCATTATATCCACACATGAGTGTCTATGACAATATGGCATTTGGTTTACAGCTTCGTAAAACACCAAAAGAAGAAATTGACAAACGTGTTCGTGAAGCAGCTAAAATTTTGGAAATTGAACCATATTTGGATCGTAAGCCAAAAGCATTATCTGGTGGACAGCGTCAGCGTGTTGCGCTGGGGCGTGCAATCGTTCGTAATGCGAAAGTATTCTTAATGGATGAACCACTTTCCAACCTGGACGCAAAATTGCGTGTACAGATGCGTAGTGAAATTATCAAACTGCATGAAAGAATCGGAGCTACTTCTATTTATGTAACACACGATCAGACAGAAGCCATGACAATGGCCGATCGTATCGTTGTTATGAAAGGTGGATATATCCAGCAAATTGGGGCACCAAAAGAAATTTATAACAATCCTGCCAACATGTTTGTCGCAGGATTCCTGGGAGCACCAGCAACAAACTTTGTGAAAGGTACATATACTCATAAAAAATTCGTTACAGATGGACAGGAAATCATCGTTCCGGATATGTTTATTGAAAGCTTACAGCCATATGAAGGCAAAGAGCTAGTCATGGGTATTCGTCCAGAAGATTTACATGGAGAAGGTATTGTTGCGGAAACTTATCCAAGTGCAGCATTTGATTTCCATGTGGAAGTCAGTGAATTGTTAGGACATGAATATATCCTTCATGGAAGCTTCCACAATCAGCCAATGAATGCGAAGGTTGCGGCTAGAATTGAAGCGAAACCTCATGAAACAATCGCATTGACAATGGATCTAAGTAAAGTACATTTCTTTGATCCAGAAACTGAAAATAGAATCATGTAGTTGATTACTGAATGGTCAGTTGCAATTCATATTAACTCTTTCCTTCTCTTGATTCGATATGATCATTCAGTTTCATAGGGATTGCGTAAGGGGATGCTGCCTCTTACGCATATCCTGCCAGAGCCAAAAAAAGAATAAGGTACAAAAAAGTGGAGAACGAGCGCTTAGCGTTCGTTTTCCACTTTTTATAATCTAATCATTTGATTTTGATTTGTAGCTGTGTGATAAATTCTTCTTCAATCTTGGTTTCATGATCATCAATGATAAAGAATTCCATTGCATAATCATCTATTTCATAGCCATGTGTATGGGCATAGGTTAATAACGCTTTGATATAGGTGTTGCTTTCATCACGTTTTCCTTTATAATAATACGTCAGATAATCTCCTTCTGGTAATAAAAACTCATAGGATTCTAGATTATCTCCTACAATAAATACACTGTGTGGATGAATATCATTCTCATCACTCATATCAAGGATATAACCAGTATTGAAATTACCAATGATAAACAGATTCTTTTCATATTCTTTTGATAAACGAACCAGCTGTAAATCCGCATCACTTCGATTGGTAGAACTCTTTAACGCAACGCATTTACGTTCATGAAAGTGCTCCTTCTGTATTTGGTTAGGGATGATCTTTTGACTTTGACGAAGTGATTTCTTTCTAATTTTTACACTTTCTTCGATGCGTTTTAATTCTTTAATTTTTTCCTTGATGATTTTTTCTTCTTTTTCCATAAAGGCAAGGGAAGAAGAAATACTTTGATTTTCCAGATATGCTTTAATGCTTTGCATAGAAAAGCCAAGACTTCTTAAATCACGAATGACATTCAACCGGTGGATATCATTGGTTGTATATTGACGATATCCATTACTAGCACGTTTTGGATGCAGAATGCCAAGCTCTTCATAATAACGGATAGAATCTACACCGATATTATAAAGCTTACTGATTTCATTAATCTTATAGTAGTTCTTCATAAGCCTCTCCTTATTCTTTATAAATGATCT
Source organism: Absiella sp. AM09-50 (assembly GCF_003433845.1). NCBI lineage: Bacteria > Bacillati > Bacillota > Erysipelotrichia > Erysipelotrichales > Erysipelotrichaceae > Amedibacterium > Absiella sp. AM09-50. The sequence goes on along the minus strand of NZ_QVFI01000007.1, from coordinate 115,108 downwards.
TCTTTCAGCCATGTTTCATCCACTGGCAGCTCCTTGATATAGGTAATACCATATTGGCTTGGATCTTTGGATTGATGATATTTCATCATGAGATGGGTATCATCGATCTTGCCTGTGATTTCAATTTTACCACTTTGATGTGACATGATGTACTTTAAGCATTTTCCTTGACCATTTTGTTGTGCCTTGGCTTTTTCTACGATATCATAGCCAAGTGCCAGCGGAATTTGAAATTGAGTTTTTACACCACAGACAGGGCGACATTGGAAAATGTAATATGGGACTACACCGATTCGGGTCAGACCCTGTAAAAGCTGTGCCAAAGTATCCGCATCATCATTGACACCTTTCAACAATACTGTTTGATTTTTCACAATGATGCCAGCATCTCTTAATAATTTAACCGCAAGTGTGGATTCCTTTGTGATTTCACGAGGATGGTTAAAATGGGTTACGATATAAATCGGTTTGATATTGTTGTATTCACGAAACATAGTCACAAGTTCTGGATCATTGATGATACGTTGTGGAAATACAACGGGAATCCTGGTCCCAAAACGGATAAAATCCAAATGCTCCATTTTAGAAAAGGTATCTAAGTAGCGTTTAATCATATGATTATCCTGACATAAAGAATCTCCACCGCTGATCAATATATTATTGATTTCCTTATGCTCAGCCACATAGTTCTCAATGGCATCAAAGCGTTTCATAATCTCATCACCAGATAAACCTACCAGCCTTCTTCGGAAACAATGCCGGCAATAGGAAGCACATTGATTGGTGGAAAGAATTAATGCAGTTTGCGCATATTTATGTTGTAGACCAACTACTTTGGTGTTTTCTTTTTCACCACTAGTGTCAAAAGAACCTTCCAAATGAAATTCTTGTAGACTAGGAACAGCAATACGGGCAATAGGATCATGAGGATCATCTTTATTGATCAAAGATAAATAATAGCGAGTGATGGACATAGGGAATTGTTCCAACAGACGATTTAATTTATTCTTTTCATCTTCTGTAAAATGATAGTACTTGGATAATTCCTCTATGGTTGTGATATTATGATGCAGTTCGTTTTGCCATAGCATAAACATCACCTCTTTTCTTCATCTTAACACCACATCAAGTATACTGCAATGTTGTGAATGATAGCGCAATCACATGAGATGTATACGGGATGATGAAAATTGAGGTTGACTCTGGTATTATACCAGGGTTTATAATGAACAGGCAAGAGGTGAATTATGAATAAAAAAAGACAGTTTTTAAAATTTGTAATACCAAGTGTTGTCAGTATGCTGGTATTTAATCTTTATACGATGGTGGATGGCATCTATGTTGCACGCTTTGTTGGAGAGCATGCATTATCCGCAGTAAATATTTCTATGCCATACATCAACTTTATTTTTGCTTTTTCTATACTATTCTCTGTAGGAACCTCTACGGTTGTGGCAATCTATCGTGGAGAAAATCGATTAGATAAAGCAAACCAGGTATTTACGATCAATACATTTGTATTGGCAATATCTGCAGTTTTGATTACCTTTCTGGCATATTTAAATCTGGATACACTGGCTTTCTTTCTGGGTGCTAGTGAGGTCACGATGCCTTATGTAAAAAACTATCTGGGAATCATCATCTGGTTTTCATTCTTCTTTATTGTATCCTATTCCTTAGAAGTACTAGTCAAAACCGATGGTTTTCCAAAGCTTACTACAGCAGCCATTGCCATTGGTGCCATTACCAATATCGTCATGGACTATGTGTTGGTGGTATTATGTAAGATGGGAATTCAGGGAGCGGCAATTGCGACTGGATTATCTCAGGTATTAACATTTGGTGTGTTTTTCCACCATTTCATCAAACGCAAAGGCAGTATCCACTGGATAAAATGCAGATTGGATTTATCCATCTATCAACGTATCCTTCCCATTGGAACAGCAGACTTTATGAATGAATTATCTGCGGGATTTATTGTATTTGTATTTAATCATGCGATATTGAAATATATCGGAGATGATGGTATCGTTACCTATACGATCATTACGTATATTTATAATATTGTTATGATGACATTTACTGGTATTTCCCAGGGAATGCAGCCACTTGTAAGCTTTTATCGAGGTAAAAAGGAACCCAAAACATGTGCGTTGTTTCTACGATATGGCTTTATATCCACACTGTTGACTTCCATTGTATCCCTTGCTATCTGTTTGATATTGACACCATTACTTGTATCGATCTTCCTTGATCCATCAAGTGGGGAATTGTTTAATGAAAGTGTCAAAGCTTTTCGGGAATACTCCTTATGTTATCTGGTTATTGGATATAACATTGTTGCCAGTGGTTATTTTGCGGCGAGTGAACAAAGTCGTTACTCCTTTACGATATCCGTATTAAGAGGCTTTATCATGATTGCGTTAAGCGTATTATTGATGGGATATCTCTTTCAGGGAGATGGTATCTGGTATGCGACGCTTGTATGTGAATCAGTTACATTGCTTGTGAGCGTTACATTTCTTTGGAAACAAAAGAAAAAAGGTGAGGCTGCCCTAAGTATTGCTTAGGATGCTTCACCTTTTTGATGCATCTTTTTTAAGTCCTCTAATAGATAATATAAACGATAACGGTCTTTTTCCTGTAACTCAATATTTGGGTTATACAGATAATGCTGTAATACATCACTGTCTTTCAACATTTCCGCAAAACGGGAATCTGTACGGGACATTTTATCTGAGTGCGTGGCAATTGCACTTGTGATGGCGATTATTTCATCTTCTTTAAACAGTTTTGATTCTTCTAAGATAGATTTTGCTAAAACAGCACTTCGTTGTGCATGATCTTTATGAGGACAATTTTCTGCATAAATTGCAATGTCATGTAACATACCAGCGACACCGGCAAGTTCAACATCAAGTTTCCTTACAGTTGCCAGATAAATGGCACATTGAGAAACACCATAACTATGCAAATAGGCAAACTTTCGATTTTCCTCATTAGCCAGCTTTTGAATAATCTTGTCAGTTTCGATACGAATAAGTTCTAAGCGATCCATTGGTATCACCTTCTTCTACTTTTATTTTATCATTTCTTCGTTTTATTGTATAGTGAAAGTCCATGTTCAATATAAAAAAAACGTTGATCTTAAGACCAACGTTTTCGGTATTGTTTTGGTTAATTAAGCTTCTACAGAAACATTAGCAGCCTGCTGACCGCGATCACCTTCAACAACGTCGAAAGTTACTTTCTGTCCTTCTTCCAAAGAACGGTAACCATCAGCATTGATGCTTGTGTAGTGAACGAAGATATCTTTTCCTTCATCAGAAGTGATAAATCCGTATCCTTTTTCTGCGTTAAACCATTTTACTTTACCTGTACTCATTTTTCGTACCTCCTATAAGTGTTGAATAAGAAGCCCTCAAATGTATAAAAAAATCACGATTAGATCATTGTACATTAGAGAATAAATACAATTCCAGAATCGTGAAATCATAGTTATTGCTTTTTATTACTTATATACCTTATCACTTTTTTTGTGTGTTGTCAACGTAAAACGCTTACGTTTTTATTTTTGTATCAAAAATCCCTTTATAAAAAACAGGAAAGCAGTTTCAGAAATCTTAAAATTGGGGTATAATATAAACAGACATACGAATAGATTGGAGGAATCTGTTATGATCATAAAAGATGAAATGCTGGCGGCGGCAATTGCCCGTACGTTACAGATACCACAGGAAGCCATAGATGAGAAGCAGATGGAAAAATTAACGACGTTATCTGCCCGTTCAGCCGGCATTGTTTCACTTGATGGTTTACAATATGCCATTAATCTGGATTATTTAGATCTATGCGGAAACAGCATTGAAGATCTAGAGCCAATCAAGGATTTGAGGGAGATAGAATATTTAAATCTGTCTAAAAATATGCTGCGTGATATTCAGGCTCTTCGTGAATATCGTCAGCTGTTACGTTTGGATATCTCAAGAAATAATTTGTATACCATGGATATCTCTGCCCTTGCAGGTATGATTAATCTGGAAGAATTGAATCTGGAACGCAGTAAGGTAGATAATCTGTCTTATCTGGAAAATGTAAAGAAATTGAAGAAGTTATATGTTGGTATTGAAAACGGACCATTCCCATTATCCATACTGGGCATGCTGGATGAATTAAAAGAATTACATATGAATAAGATGTGGCTGTATGATATCAGTGATTTAACTTATTTGAAACACATTGAAGTATTAGACTTATCCACAAACCTGTTTTCTGATTTAAGTCCTTTACAGTATTGTAAAGATACACTTCGTTCATTAAACTTAACAAACAATGAATATTTGGTGGATTGCAGTATGCTTGCGGAATTCCCAAATCTGGAAACATTAGATTTATCATTTAATCATGTCAAAGATTTTTCTTTCTTGAAGAAGCTGAAGAAATTAAAAGATTTTCGTATTATCCAGGGTGGATTGACAGACCTTCGTAATTTAAAGGGATTGACAAAACTCGAAAAACTGGATATTTCAGAAAACCGTGTCACACATACAGAAGTATTAGAAGAAATGAAAAATCTGACATACTTTAAAGCAAGCTTTTGTTTCTTGAAAAGTATTGATTTCTTAAAGAATGCAAAACAGCTGGAAGAATTGAATGTATATAATAATCAGATCAAAAATATTGATGTTTTAAAAGGCTGTGATAAAATGACAACCTTGGATGTTGGCAATAATGATATCCGTCATATTGACTCTTTAGAAGGTATGATCAATCTGGAATGTTTAGGATTAAGCAATAATGACATCCGTGATTTAAAACCATTAAAAGATCTGACCAATCTAAGTTCTATTGATTTATATGGCAATGTAATCGAAGATTTAAATCCATTAAAGAAATTGTGCAATCTGACACGTTTGCGTTTAGATCACAACAGTGTTATGGATTTAAGTCCATTGGTAAGCTGCCAATATCTAAGTTCTTTAACATTGAAGGCAAATTATGTAACCGATGTTACACCGCTTTCCAAGCTGAAAAATTTGTATGAATTACGCTTAGATGAAAATCCAATTGAAGATATCAGTGTATTAGAAGATATGGAATACTACGATAAATTCTCATATTAATAGTAAAGGAGTATGTTCCCTGTATTAGGAACATACTCCTTGTTTTATTTTACCAGCTCTTTAAATTGATCTAAGGTTTCTTTGAAGAATGTAAAGGCATCATCATATACCTGATCATCTCTTGGATCAACACCAGCATGAATCAATTCATCTAAAGGTGATTCACTTCCTCCTTTTGTAAGGAATTCACGATAAGCCTGTACATCTCCTTGTTGGATGCGTTTCACAAAGGATAATGCCACAGACATTCCCAAAGTATATTTATAAACATAGAAGTTGTAGTAGAAGTGTGGAATATAGTAACAGCCATAGCGTTGTAAATCATCGACTTCTACACTATCTCCAAAATATTGTTTATTTAAATCAAGGAAATGCTGTGTAATCTTTTGTGAAGAAATGACTTCTTTATTTTCTACCCATGTATGCAGATCATATTCAAATTTCGCATACATTGGCTGACGATACAGCGTACCGATTAACTGTGTTAAAAGATTGCTGAGGATATAAGCTTTATAGTTGTTATCTTTGCTTGTTTTCAACAAATAGTCATTTAATAAGACTTCATTTACTGTACTTGCGACTTCTGCCACAAAGATACGATAACCACTATTCATGGCACGATTGTTTTCCCATGAAAAATAGGAATGCATGGAGTGTCCCAATTCATGTGCCAGTGTACTTAAAGATTCATAATCTCCATTGAAATTGGTCATGATGTATGGCTTAGAATCGTAAGTACCCCAGGAATATGCACCACTGCGTTTTCCTTTACATGGCATAAAATCAATCCAGCGTTCAGCTTTTGCTTTGTGCAGTAGTTGAATATAATCATCCCCTAAAACCTTTAATGCTTCATCCATAATATCAAAACAATCATCAATCGAATACTTCACATCCACTTCATTTACCAGTTCTAATTGAATATCATAAACATGTTGTACATCTAGTTGTAGTATTTCTTTACGTAATGAGAAATATTCTTGTACATAGTCATGGTATTTTTCATTTCCCATATATAATACTTTATGGAATAAATCTTCTTCTACACCATCTTCAAACAGGCTGGCAGATAATGCATTCTTGAAGTTTCTTGCTTTTGCGAGCAGAACTTGTCCTTTTGCGTGAGCACTTAGTGTATTCATAAAGACATTTTGATATGTTTGATATTCTTTAAAGTAATGTTCAAAGGCCTGTTTTCTAACATCTACATCTTTATTTTGAAGGAAAGATATATAAGTAGCGCCATTTAAGAATTCTTCTTTCCCATCTACAATGACTGGCTCAAAGTTTAAAGGAAAGCTTCTAAAGGTATCTTCTGGGCATTTTGCCAATGTGACAACATCTCCCAATAAGGCTTCTGTTTTTTCATCTAAGCGATGAGGAATGGTACGAAAGATTTCAGACATCGCATAACGGAAATCTTTACAATCCTCATCCTTCAGATAAGTTTCAATAGCATCTTTTGATGCGATAATTTCATTGTCAATGAAGGTTAAAGAGCTTGTCTGTAAATCAATCAGACTATTTGCCTTTGACAAATTTTCCTGTACAGCTTCATTTTCTGAATCCACATCCACACACATACTGGCATATACTTCGATGTTTTCCATATAACGCATAAGTTCCTCACGTGTATTCATGAAGGCGATAAAGCTGTTTTTACTATCCGCAATATGCCCTTTAAACTGGCATAGCTTATGGATATATGCCTTTGCTTTTTCAAATTGATCATCAAAGGCTTTCTGATCCTTAAATAATCCACTTAAATCCCATGTAAGTTCTGTTTCAATTTCATTTCTTTTCATGTCGTTCACCTCTTGTTAATTTCTTTCTTTTTTTATTTTTTTTCCACCGAAACTGTAGCCGGTGTTTTTTCATATAGATACGCAATGCAATATATAAGGATAATAATATCAAAAGAATCACACAAGGCACTATTAGATAACGCATAATATAGTTTGTGCCATTTGTCTTGATACTGTTATTTTCAATAATATTATCACTTTCCTGCAAACGGGTATTGGTAGTTGAAACAATCGCAAAACTTCCGATATGTTCACTCTGGAAGATAATACGATCTTTTGTCTGGCTTGTTGGCAGCTGATATACATCTTCACCATCAATGTAATAGATACGATATTGACGATAGTTATGTTCTTTAGGTTTTTGAATAGAGAAAAGCATTTCACTTTTTCCCTGTAGACTGCCAAAATCATTTTTTCCTGATATTGTAAAACATTCATCCAGGCGAACATAATTGGCATCCGCAACCTTTTCCACAAGGGCTTTTTGTTCTTTTCCAATTGTATCTTTTACCTGTAAGATAATCGTTTTAGGGAACAAGTGATTTAAAAAGCTTTCATCCTGTATGGCTAAAGATAACCCAGATACCGCAAGGTCATGGCTTTTATCTTTGATCACAACACTGTAGGAAGGATGCAGGTTTTCCTGAAAGATTTGATCCAGCATACGAATCTGGGCAGCAGTGAAGATATTTACATCAGCGCCCCGCATATCTTTTTGAAATTGTTCCAGCTGTTCCATGGATTCTTCACTTAAATCACGTTTTCCAGCATAATTTTTAATGATTTCATCTGCTGTGGAAGATAATGTTTCATTTTTCTTTTGACTATCTTTATCTACTTCTATTTCATAATGTATGGTGTATCCGGCATAAGTGATATCTAACACCTGTTTTCCTGTCTTTTTACTATCATAGCCTGATACCATTTCACTTTCTATTGCGACTTCTTTTTTATCGCCATTTTCAAAAGTAATACTAAGCATGCCATCTTTTACATCTAACAATTCCTGATAAGTATACTTTGTTTTCGGTTTTTTAGATATTGTAACATCTTTCACCTGATCATAAATTGCCCGATAAGTCGTAGTTTCTGTGGCAGCTTGTACCTCTTTATCCCATCCCTTGAATAATGCGTGTTCTTTGACAGGAGTCGTAACACTAGGTATGATACCATTTTTTACCTGTAATGTAACACTTTTTTGATTAGGATAAAATGTACCGCCGTTTGCGTCAAAGGTAATGTCGATATAATTCACATCAGATAGTTGTTTTGGATGAATTATGGTCTGTATGTTTTCAGCTTTGATATAACCATAACTGTCTTTGAAGGAATATGTTCCATCATTTACACGTTTTCTATCTTTATTTAATGCGATATCTGATTGTACACGATACCATTGACCATCTTTGTTTTTTATTTCTTCCAACAAAACAAAGCTAAAGGTTGCGCCTTTTTCAATAGTATAAAGCTTTTTGCTTTTCGTATCTGCACTTGTATACACACTAATTTCTTTCTGATTACTGATTCCTAAAGCATATTGTGATTGATCTTTGCCACCAAGTGCTTCATCAATTTCCATTGCATATTGGGCTGCTTTTTCTCCCCAATATGGATCAGAAGCATATTTTACATTCATGCCTGCACTTTTATCCCCAAAGAATCCACCAGCATAGGGAAATTCATCAGGATTGGTATATGACTTTGAGATATATTGAACATCATGCGCATAGACACTTGCGTTGATACTTTGATAACGACTGGCATTTTTTTCTACATCGCTGTCATATGCTGCATGTCCAAACAGGTTATTGCGCTGATAAGCCAGTACACTTTTACCGGTTGCACTTTCATTCATGGATAATCCCAGATTCAACAAGGCATTTGCGCCATATTGATTTTGATATTGCAGAAAGGCACTAATCGCCTGTGGCAAATTGGATTGTGTCAGAATATCATGAATCTGATTATCCTTATCATAAAAAGATGTGATGGAATGATTGATTGCCAATTGATCTTTAAAGTATGCGTCCAGATCTTCTTTTTGATAATTACTGGTGGTTCTTTGAGAAATATACTGGAAATAGTTATAGAAAGGAGAGTCTTTATTTTTAGATTGTTTATGTGTATCATCACGATAATCATTGATCATCTTTCTAAAATCTTCATAAAAATAATGTCCATCATAGCTGTAATATGTTTTTCCTTCACTAAGTCCGCTCACATCTTTTTCAAGCTTTACACTGGTATCATAATCTAACGCATGGATATCAGAAGATATATGGTGATATAAATAGCCGTCTTTGACAGAATACGTACTGCTTTTGGATACTTGTTCGATGGGATAAATCGTAACATCCTTACCTTCTGCCCATCCAATAACACCACTCAACATGAATTTTACCTGATTATCTCCATAATTGTATTCAAGAAAAGCCGCATCTGCGCCATAACAGCCATTGGTGTATCCATCTTTTCCATTGGCATCATTGCGATATTCAACATTGAAGCTGCAATCATCCGCCTTTTCAAAACCGACAACACCATATTCAATAGTCAAAAATGATGTACCATAGGTAATTCCCAGATTGTTGTATTGGTTTTTTAATAACGTATGAGAAACTTTTGCTTCACCATAGGAATCATATGTTTTAATAATTTCTGTTGTGCCATCTTTTGTGACATTTACAACATGATATTTCGCATCATCGCTTAATGTATCTTCTTTTGCGGATAATGGCTGTATACATAATAACAGCATCATGAAACAGATGCCGATCGTTAATATTTTTTTCATGATGGACTTCCTTTCATAAATTCTTACTATCATTATATCCTGTTTCGTATCCGCTTTCCTACCATAAAATGAAAATTCATGGAAATTAAGAAAAAGATAAGAAAAACTGTACAAAAATGAAAAATTAAAGTGTGTTTTTCCAATTTATCGAAGCATACTAAAGATGAGGTGATGATAATGGATAAGGAAAAGTTAATGGAAGAATTAAATCAATTATTGAAAGGATGTCATATGGGCGCAGGCGTATTTGAAAATCTGGCAGGTAAATTGAAAAGTGAAGAATTGAAATTAGAATTTGATCGTATCCTGCGTATTTTAAAAGTTCATGAAAGAAAATTGACAAGACAAATCAATACCAATGGCGGGGATGCTGCGGATGATGCTGGGATGATGGGTTCTATGGCAGAAATGATGAGTAAAATAAAAAATCTGTCATTGATGAATGATACAGAAGTGATCGCAGAAGCAGTAAAAAGTATTGAAATGGGAGAAAAAGCCATTCGTGATTTTGATGACTCTCACTTTACTTTAGATGAAGAAATGCAGAAAACCATTCGTATTATGGAGGATGATTATAAAAGTATTTATTATAATCTGCATAAATATCTGATTGAATTAAAGTAAAACCAAGGTAGGAAGCAGCTGGTAATCTGCCGCTTTTTTAGTTGACAGCTTCTTTTGTCTAATCAAAATGAAATCAAATATCGTATGCATTATCTAAAACTAAGTCATCAAAAAGGAAAACAGAAATTCATAAAAGATATGATTAAAAATATATCAGCCAATGTTGTGGCAAAGTCCCTGTAAAGTCATAAGGGATATCACAGAAGATGATTATAAATATGATCAGAAAAATCAATTGATCGATATCAAATGATTCTGATTGAAAAAGAGGGATGGTTAGGATACAATAACATAAGGAAATAAATGAAAAAAGGATGGTAAATATGAACGTTACAGAAAGATTTTTAAAATATGTTGGATACGATACAGAATCAGATCCAGCATCTACTACAACACCAAGCAGTTTAAAACAGTTAACACTTGCGAAAGCACTTGTGGAAGAAATGAAAGAAATGGGAATACAAGATGCGTATGTTGATACATATGGCATTGTATATGGAACAATTCCAGCAACCAAACAAGGTGTAAAAACAGTTGGATTTATTGCGCATATGGATACATCACCGGATATGAGTGGCAAGGATATCAAGCCAAGAATCATTGACGAGTATGATGGTGGTGTCATCGTTTTAAATGAAGAAAAAGATATCAAGATGGGACCAGATGAATTTGATTCTTTAAAAGATAAAAAAGGCAAACGATTAATTGTCACTGATGGAACCACATTATTAGGTGCGGATGATAAAGCAGGGATTGCGGAAATATTAAGTATGGCAGAAATTATTATGCAAAGTGATTGTCCACATGGAACAATCAAACTGGCATTTACACCGGATGAAGAAGTAGGACGTGGCGCTGATCACTTTAATATAGAAGCATTTGGCGCAGATTTTGCGTATACCGTTGATGGTGGAGAAGTAGATAGTGTGGATTATGAAAACTTCAATGCGGCTAGTGCTGAAGTAGAAATTCAAGGAAGAAGCATTCATCCAGGAGATGCAAAAGGTAAAATGATCAATGCATTGCTTGTGGGAATGGAATTTCATTCCTTATTACCTGTCTTTGACAATCCTGCCTATACAGAAGGCTATGAAGGATTTCATCATTTGACAGATATGCATGGAGAATGTGAGCATGCACAGCTTTCTTATATCATTCGTAACCATGATGAAGTTCTGTTTGAAAAACAGAAACAGCAGTTTAAAGATGCCGCAGATTATATAAATAAAAAATATCCAGAGGGTACAATTACTTTAACCATCAAGGACAGTTATGCAAATATGCGTCAAATTATTGAAAAAGATATGTCTATCATCACCTTAGTGAAGGAAGCAATGAAACAAGTTGGCATTGAACCAACCTCTCATGCGATTCGTGGTGGTACAGATGGTGCACGTTTAACATATGATGGACTACCTTGTCCAAATCTTGGTACTGGTGGATATAATTATCATGGAAAATATGAATTTGCATGTATTGATGAAATGGAAAAAAGCGTTGAGCTGCTTGTGAAAATCGTAGAAAATATCGCAAAATAACAAAGAGGGGATGATTATTCATCCCCTTTCATCATCTTCAGCAAGTTCTGATTTAATTGTAATACCCAATAACTTCACAAGTTCTAAGGCCTGTTGTTCACTCACAATGACACCATTTAATTTATCCTGTGTAACGCCAATGCCTTCAATATCACTGCTGGCAAGATCCATTCCAGATAACGCTGTATTGTAAAATTCACTTTCATTGAGTCGGCAGCGGTCAAAAATCGTTTTATAAAATTCACACTGAACAAAAGAACTGCTTGTGAAATCACTGTTTTCAAAAACTGTCTGTTTAAACTTGTTGCCAGACAAGTTGGCATAATTCCCTTTACATTCTTTAAAATATACATTTTTTAATGTAGAATCTAAGATCTCAATGCCGGTAATGCGGCAATGTAGAAACTGTGTACGATGTATCGCACCTTCTTCAAAATGCAGGTTGCTGATTTCACAATTCTCAAAAACAACATCTACCATATCTACTAATGGAAAATGACAATCCTCAAAGAATACATTCTTAAATACACAGCCATCCAAATGTAAACATTCCACATCTAAAGAGGAAACCATAATATCTTCAAAAAGTTTTCCCTGTACATAAGGATCTTCATGAATACAGCTTTCTAAATCTGTTGCTTTATCTAAAAGCGACCCAATCTTTGGTTGTTCGATTTTCATAACCTATCTTCCTCATTTCTTTTATGCATATTGTATCGTATCCAAAGGAATTATAAAAGAGAATTTTATAAAGCTGTTTATTATCGTTTATAAAAACAATCATTTAAAAACGATATACGCTGTTTTACATGTGTATGGACAATTTTTTTGTGAATGGCAGCATCATATGCATGATAGGTTCCCTTTGTATCATTGATTATCACCTTTGCACCAGCAGCTTGTAAACGTAGACCATAGAAGATACCTTCATCATGTAAACAATCAAATTCTGTAGCTTCCATATAGGTGTTTGGTATTTTGGAAGGAAGTACATTTTGCATAGGGGAAGCATTTCTTTTCATTTCTTCATTTGAATTTCGTAAATACATTTTCCACATACGCTGATTATTTTTCGCATTCCATATTGGCGTATCTGTATATTTTTTCATGGATTCACTTTGCATATCCGCATCCACTGCTGGGTAAATCAGCATTTGGGCACAGGGTGTTATTAAGTTTTCTTTTTCAATATGATTACATAATAATGCTGAAAGACAAGCACCTGCACTATCTCCACCAATGCCTATACGATTTATATCAATATTGAGCTCATCCCCATGATGCATAAGATATTGATATAAGGCGAGAACTTCTTCATAAGCGGTTGGATAAGGATATTTGGGCAATAAATGATAATCAGGGAAAAATACTTTACAGTTAGCTTCTAAAGCATAAAGACATGCATAGTGTTTGTGAATCATACTTGCTTTATAACTAAAAGCACCTCCATGAATATATAGTAAGCATGGTAGTTTTTTTGAACTATCTTTTGGTTCAAATACATGGGTTTTTAATGACAAATGATTCACTTGTATCGTAAATTTACTTTGCTTGATTCCTTTTGGAACTTTCTTCATATGAAAAGCGATACTTTGAAAAATATTGGCTATGTAAATCACTGCTTTATTATATGGAACACGATGAGCATTGTTACGTAACTGCGGGTGAATGAATTTTTTATAAATCATGGCTTTTACCTCTTTATATGGACTGCGCATCAGCACATCTATTTCAAAATACTTTTTTTATTATACCACATAGCATAATCAAGGAAAAAGTCCAGCCTTGTTTTTTATAAGCATATCATTCATAAAGTCATACAATCCCGTTTTTTTCATTAGAACCCTTTTTTGTAAAAGAGAATATATTTTTTTGCTTAAAAATGCTATCGTTTAATTGAAAAAGATGATATTCGAATTTCTTTTATGATATCATCTTATTTACTATTCTAAGGAGGTTAGATAGGAGGAAAAGATATTTGTCTTACTATCTAAATCTTTATATGAAAAGTTTGCCATTTTATAGAAAGGATAAAGGCGATGAAAAAAAAGTTTTATATCGTAATTGCTGTTATAATAGGAATGCTTGCTATGTACATTTTTTATTCAACACATTTTTATGGGAAAGATTCAAGAGTTAACCTATATCAATCATTAGAGGAATATAAAACTGCAGAACATATAGATTTCTATGATTTTTATGATCCATTAGAATACATTGTTAATGACAAAAAAATTCATATATCTGAATACCAAGATTTATTGATTATTACGCCAATTAGATTTAGGAATCTTTACTGTACTTTTCATATTGTTCATGAAGAAAATGAAAACAATCCTACTGCACAGTTCACAAGAGAAGGAACCTCATTATCAGTAGTATCAAAAAATAAGGAAAAGAAAATAATAGAAAACATTGCCGTATATTATAGTGATAATCAACGTGAAGGTGAAATACCAGCTTATTATTTTATGTTCCAATTAGATGGCATCGTATATAGTATCATTGTTGAAGATGAACATCATATGTTTAGCAGGGAAGAAATGTTCCATAAAATGTTTGATTATTTTGAGATGCAGTTCAAAGAAGCATAAAATAAGCACCTATGAATGGAATCGTATCTGAACGATACTTACACCAGTGATAGGTGTTTTTTTATATAGTGTATCATGAATACTTTTTATGGGGTAAAATCATATTTTATATATAACTGTATGTTCATAAAGCATAATCAAGGAAAAAGTCCACCCTTGTTTTTTGATGAAAATTAGATATAATGTGTCTTATGGGATTCATCAAAAGATGAAGGAAAGGATATACATATGGATCATATTATTGAAGCGATTGCCAGCGCACTGAATATTAGTGTGAAGCAAATCAAAAATACATTAGGCTTACTGGAAGAAGGAAATACTGTACCATTTATTGCCCGTTATCGTAAAGAAGTAACAGGTGGATTAGATGAAGAACAGATTCGTGTGATTCAGGAAAATTATGCTTATCAGGTAAATCTGGAAAAACGTAAAGAGGATGTATTGCGTCTGATTGAACAACAGGGTAAATTAACGGATGAAATCAAGGCAGATGTGATGAAAGCCGAAAAGCTGTCACAGGTAGAAGATATCTATCGTCCATATCAACAGAAACGTAAAACCAGAGCAACGGATGCGATTGCGAAAGGCTTAAAACCATTAGCGGAATGGATCTTAACACTTCCAAGAACGGCGGATATCGAAGCTGAGGCAAAGAAGTATATCAATGATAAGGTAGAAACAATGGAAGATGCTTTGCAGGGCGCAAAAGATATTATTGCGGAAATGGCGAGTGACGATGCACAGGTGCGCTCACGCATAAGAAACAGCATGGAAAAATATGGACATCTTGTCACAAAAGCTAAGAAAAAACATACAGATGAGAAAAAAGTATACAAAATGTATTATGAATACAGTGAACGAGTATCTAGTCTTGCCAACCATCGTATCATGGCGATTGATCGTGGTGAAAAAGAGAAAGTGTTGAATGTTTCCATTGATTTTGATGAAGAATATATCATCAACTGGACAATCAATAAATTTACCAAGAAGCGCACAAGTCCAGTAAATTATTTGATTGATGAAGCTGTAAAAGATGGGCTGAAGCGATTAGCTTTTCCAAGCGTGGAACGTGAAATTCGTAATGAATTAAGTGAAAAAGCACATGAAGCATCTATCGAAGTATTCTCCATGAACTTAGAACGTTTATTATTACAGCCACCAATGAAGAATAAAATGGTATTAGGATTTGACCCGGCTTTTCGTACCGGTTGTAAGCTTGCGGTAATTGATCATACAGGAAAGATGATTGATGTCAGTGTGATTTATCCTCATCAGCCAAATGCGAAAGTAAAAGAATCACAGCGTATCATGCTGGATTTACTAAAGAAATATCCAATTGATATCATTGCGATTGGTAATGGTACAGCAAGTCGTGAAAGTGAAGCTTTTGTGGCAAAATTAATCAAAGATTATAACTTAAATGTTTCCTATACAATCGTCAGTGAAGCAGGTGCATCCGTTTATTCCGCAAGTAAGCTTGCACGTGAAGAGTTCCCAGATCTGCATGTAGAACAGCGTAGTGCGATATCTATTGCAAGACGTATTCAGGATCCATTAAGTGAATTGATTAAAATTGATCCACAATCTATTGGCGTTGGACAGTATCAGCATGATTTGCCACAGGCACGTTTAAAGGAACGATTAGATTTCGTTGTCAGTAAAGCAGTTAACCGTGTTGGTGTCAATGTCAATATGGCCAGTGCGGAATTATTAAAGAATATTTCTGGATTGAATGCATCCTGTGCGAAAAATATCGTAGCATATCGTGAAGAACATGGTGAAATTCATAATCGTAAAGAATTAAAGAAAGTGCCAAAGATTGGCGCAAAAGCCTTTGAACAGGCAGCTGGTTTCTTACGTATTGAAGATGGAGATGAAATGTTGGATCGTACCAGCATTCACCCGGAAAGCTATGATCTTGCGAAAAAAATTTTAAAAGAATTAGATATCAAAGAAGAAGAAATGGGCAGTGCAAGTGCTGCGGATAAAGTAAAAGAAGCATCTGTAAAAAAACTGTGTGAAACATTAGAAGCAGATAGCTACACTGTAAAAGATATATTAGACAGCATTGCGGCACCATTACGTGATTATCGAGATCAGTATGCCCAGCCAATGTTAAGAAGTGATGTATTAGAGTTATCGGATCTTCACATTGGACAACAGCTAGAGGGTGTTGTAAGAAATGTTGTGGACTTTGGGGCCTTTGTGGATATCGGATTACATGAAGATGGTTTGGTACATATTTCAAAGATGAGTAAACAAAGAGTATCTCATCCTTCTGAATTAGTTGCTGTCGGTGATATCGTAAAAGTCTGGGTATATAATATTGATGAAGAGAAACAGAAAGTACAATTGAGTTTTTTACAGCCATAATCATGAGAAAGTCATTTTTGAAAATAACAAAAATGGCTTTTCTTTATACCGGAATAGGAATTGTTTGATATAAATAAACAAATATAATATACTTGATAATGGTAAAAGATTTAAATGTGATGGGAGATGCGTATGGATAATAAACAAAAACTGGTTCACATCCTTTGTGAAAGAAAAGAAGCAGTATCTTCAAAAGAATTAGTAAAAGTTTTAAATGTCAGTGATCGGATGATTAGAAAATATGTTAAACAGATTAATTGTGAATCAAAACCTTTTATCATCTCTGGTAAAGAAGGATATCAATTGATTAAATATCCTGCTTATATTTTTGATTCACATATAGATCAGCAGTCTACAAGGCTTGCTTATATTCTTACAGCAATTACTGATGAAACAAATGAAATAGATATCAGTAGTTTAGCGGATGAATTAAATGTCAGTATTGCCACGATAGAACAAGATATAAAGCAAATCAAAAATTTGTGTAAAAACACAGATCTTCAACTAACAAGGTATCAAAATGTGTTTAAACTCAAAGGAAAAGAAAGTGAAAAGAGAAAACTCTATAAAAAAATATTGATTCAGGATCAAACACAATATATCTTTGATTCTCAATATTATCAACAATTCTTTTCTTTAACAGATTTAGATAATATCCGTAAGATCATTGAAAAAAATTTAAATATGTCAAATTTGAAAATGAATGAATTTTCTATGCTTAATTTATCCATGCATATTGGCATTAGTGTAGAGCGTATTTCCATGAATAATCTATTATCTGAAAATGTTATATTGCATTCAGAAAAAAAGTTTGACGATCATATGCGGGTTTTTGCGCATCATTTAATAAAAGATATAAGCCAGCAATATCATATCGAACTAAATGAAGATGAATATGCAGAACTAGAATTTGCTATCTTATCAAGAGTTGTGCCAAATGAATTTCTACAGGATCAGGTTGTGCGTGTAGATAAATATGTTCAACCACAAAGTGTAGAATTTGTCAGACAGCTTGTTGATAAAATATCACGGTTATATCATATTGATTTTTATAATGAACTTTTTATTGCGCAATTTGCGCTTCATATAGAAAAATTAACCATACGATTAAAAACGAATACTTTACAGGAAAATCCATTATGTCAAACCATAAAAGAGGAATATCCAACTTTGTTTGATATTGCGGTATTTATCGCAAACGAAATACATAAGGAATATCATGTGGAATTAAATCAGGGAGAACTTGCGTTTTTAGTACTGCATTTGGGAAATGCAGCAAATGATATTATCAATACAGCACCCATGATCGATTATCATGCAGCTTTATTATTTCCTATGTATTATGACGCAGAAAAGAAGCTGATTTCTTATATATTAAAACATTCCAGAGAGCATTTAAACATAGAATGTTATCATGATATTAAAGATGTTAAACTAGATCAATTTGATTTTATTTTAAGTGTTTATCCTTTGCATTTAGATGTAAAAATCCCAGTTTTACAGATTCATCCATTGCCTCATGAAGGTGATATAGATAAGATTGATGATGTTTGTAGAACTTTAAGAGATTATAAAGCTTATGAAGTAATTGAGAAAGCTTTTCAAGGTTTTGATGAAATTTTTTATAAACAGGAAATATACATGGATAATGAATATGATTTTATTCATGCGATTTGTGAACCATTAAAAGAATCACAGATCATTCATGAACAATTTATAGAAGAAGTATTAGAAAGAGAGCGATTGTCTTCTACTTATATTCGTAATGGTATTGCGATTCCTCATTCTAGTGGTATTCGGGCATTAAAGAATTTTGTGGTTGTTATTAAAAATCAGAAGCCAATATTGTGGGGGTCACATAAAGTGTCATACATTATTCTATTTGGAATGACAAGTAAATCAAAGTTCCTTAACACTTTTGATATATTCATACAATATCAAAAACAACTGATTACATATATTAATCTTCAATATAATAAAAGTCTTTAAAGGGTGTTCCGCATTAAGCGGAATACTCTTTATTTTACAGAATAAGGATTTATTTGCATAATATAGGTGTCGCTAGCGAAAGAGATATCATGAATATAATAAAGAGGAGAGGATTACATATGATCACAATCATAGCAGATAAACTGCAAAAATATTTATTGCCAGTTGCTAATAAAATTGGTTCAAATCGTTATCTATTAGCAATAAAAGATGCTTTTCTGATTTCTTTACCATTTACAATGTTTGGCTCCATTATTCTTGCGCTTGTAAATATACCTTTTTTAAACAAATTAATCGCAGAAGATACAATCGCAGCTATTCAGGCGGCAGCAGCGCCAATACAGAATGTTACGTTTAATGTAATTGCGGTTATTGTGGTACTGGGTATTGGATATAGTCTAGGAAAATATTATAAATCAAATCCAATTTATACAGCCATTTCATCTTTAATAGGATTTTTGATGGTAACACCTACAACAACTTTATTTGAAGAAAATGTTGTGACAGGAGTCTATGAATTAAATAATTTAGGAACAATGGCTATTTTTTCAGGCATCATCATGGCAATCTTATGTACAGAAACTTATCGATGGGTCGTGGAGAAAAATCTGGTAATTAAGATGCCAGATAGTGTTCCGCAGCTGGTAGCGGATTCTTTCTCATCATTTATCCCTGTAGGAGCTGTATTATCTATTAGTTTTATCATTCAATTAGGCTTTTCATTCACTGGATTTCAAACAATGAACGCATTTATTTATGAAATGATTCAAATACCAATTTCTAGAATTGGAAGCAGTTTTACGGCAACCATGATTGCGGGTGCATTATGTAATTTGTTCTGGTTCTTTGGTCTGCATGGAAACAGTATTGTTTATAATTCCGTATTAAGTCCTATTTTTAAGGCACTTTCCATAGAGAATCTAGCTGCATTTCAGGCACATAAAATGATTCCAAATGTTATTACTGAAGAATTTGCGTTTTATTTCGGCGGTTTTAATGGTAGTTTTATAGCATATCCTATTTTGATCTGTATCATTATTTTCTTCAAAAAGAAGAAAGAATGGAAGAAACTTGCAGAGGTATCTATGGTTCCTGGAATCTTTAGTATCTATGAACCAATCGTATTTGGATTACCATTGATGTTAAATCCAATTATGTTAATACCAATGTTGTTAACACCAATGTTGTCATGTGCCATCAGCTATTTTGCGATGACGGTTGGTCTTGTGCCATTATGTACTGGTGTTTCTATTCCATGGACAACGCCTATGATTTTAAGTGGTATCATCACAACGAACTCTTTACAGGGTGGAATATTGCAAATTGTGATCATTGCTGTATTAACAGTGCTATGGTATGTATTCTTGAAAATTGCATATAACGGAGATAAAGATAAGGAGAAGAAAATTGAAAATGAATAATATTATATATGATAAAGTATTGGGATGTTTATTAGGATGTGCAATAGGCGATGCAATGGGAGCAGTAACAGAAAATTTAACATTTGATCAAATAAGAGAAAAATATAATGGTAAAGTTACGGAAATGCTGGTGCCTGATAAAAGTGCATTTGCCTATGGTAATTGTGCAGGACAAGTAACGGATGATTTTTCACAAACATATTTATTAACACAGCAAATTTTGAAACATGGGAAAGTTGAGAAAGAGGCAGTGGAAGATATGTTGATTGATTGGTCACATATGCCGGTATATTTTAATCGATTTGCCGGACCAACCACTAGAGCAGCGATTGCTGCCTTACAAGAAAAAATTGGCGAGAAGAAGCCTGATACAGAGAAAAAAGTGGTGGATTATGCATCACAGGCAACCAATGGAAGTGCTATGAAAATTGCACCAGCTGGTTTATTTGCTTACGATTGTATTGATGAGGCTGTGCAAAATGCATTTTTGATATCCAGTGTTACCCACAACAATCAGCTTGCCATCAGCGGAGCATGTGCAGTTGCAGCATTTATCAGTGCTTCACTTAAACCAAATGCCACTTTATATACAGCCATAGAAGCAGCCTTTTATGGCGCTGAAAAAGGAGAACAATTAGGTATGCAGTATGGTCATACAGTTGGCGGAGCAAGTGTTAAAGAGCGAATGAATCTTGCCATATCCATCGCCTTATCCGGTTTAGATAAAGAGGTAAAAATGCGTAAGCTTTATGAAATAGTAGGTAGTGGCTTACATATTTCAGAAGCTGTTCCAGCAGCAATTGGTATTATCGTTGCCTGCAAAGGAGATCCTTGGGATACAATAGTTGAGGCAGTTAATATTGGTTATGATACAGATACAGTAGCTGCGATTGCTGGTTCAATGGCAGGCGCATTAAATGGAACAAGGAATATTCCTGATGGCTATTTGGAAATAGTAGAAAAAGCAAACGATATGGAAATACAAAAACTTGCGGAAAAAGTCTGTGATTTTATAAAAGAAAAATAAAATATATTTTTGCAACCATAATGTAAACAATGAAAGAAAGCATAGATTTCCATGAAAATTGTGAAAAATATGCTTTTTTTCACTTTATACAGAAATTTCTTTGATATATGTGATGATTTTTAGTATAATGTAGGCGGTCAAATAAAGGAGGACTATGCAATAATGTCAGATTTAGAAAATTTGAAGGAACATGCGACGAATATACGTAAAAACATTGTGAAAATGGTGACAGCTGCAGGATCTGGACACCCTGGTGGATCTTTATCTTCAGTTGAAATCCTTACATCTATTTACTTCACACAGATGGATATCAATGCAGATAATTTAGAAAGCAACAAGCGTGATCGTTTTGTATTAAGCAAGGGACATGCATCACCGTTATTGTATGCTGTCTTATGTGAAAAAGGTTTTTTGAGTGAAGAAGAATTGATGACATTTAGAAAGATTGATTCTCGTTTACAGGGACATCCAAGTATGCGCAAGCTGCCTGGCATTGATATGTCTACTGGTTCATTAGGACAGGGAATCAGTGCTGCAGTCGGTATGGCTCTTTCAAATAAATATCACGATCTTCCATATCGTGTATACACACTACTTGGAGATGGAGAATGTGAAGAAGGAGAAGTATGGGAAGCAGCTATGGCTGCCGCTCATTATCATTTAGATAATTTAATCGCAATTGTTGATTTTAATGGTCTACAGATTGATGGGGATATTCATGATGTTATGAATCCTACACCATTAGATGAAAAGTTTAAAGCATTTGGATGGAATGTCATTACATTAGATGATGGAAATGATATGGAGCAGGTGTTGGATGCACTTGAAACTGCGAAAACATTAGAAGGCAATCCAACGGCAATCATTGCGAAAACAGTAAAAGGTAAAGGTATTTCTTTCATGGAAAATAAAGCAAGCTGGCATGGTGTTGCGCCAAGTGAGGAACAATGTGCAGATGCTTTAAAAGAATTGGAAGGAGGAAACGCATAATGGCAAAGATGGCGACAAGAGAGGCTTATGGGCAGACACTTGCTGCATTAGCTGCTGAAAATGAAAATATCCTGGTATTGGATGCGGACTTATCTGGTTCTACTAAAAGTGGAATGGTAAAGAAAAATAATCCAAATCAACATTTCAACATGGGAATTGCAGAAGGCAATATGATGGGCGTTGCGGCAGGTCTTGCGGCAAGTGGAAATATTGTATTTGCCAGCAGTTTCGCAATGTTTGCGACTGGACGTGCTTATGAACAGATTCGTAACTCCATTGGCTATCCAAGATTAAATGTAAAAATCTGTGCAAGCCATGCAGGAATTACAGTAGGAGAAGATGGCGCAAGTCATCAGACATTTGAAGATATCTCTTTAATGAGAGGTATTCCTAATATGATTGTTGTATGTCCTGCTGATGGTGTAGAAGCTAGTAAAGCGATCAGAGCTGTTGCGGCATATGATGGACCTTGTTATGTAAGACTTGGAAGAAGTGCTGTAGAAACAGTATATGATGAAGATATGGATTTCCAGATTGGAAAAGGCAATGTATTGCGTGCTGGAAAAAAAGTAGCGATCATTGCTTGTGGAATCATGGTAGAGCAGGCACTTGCTGCCTATGATATGTTGAAAGAAAAAGGCTATGAACCAACAGTTGTGGATATGCACACAATTAAACCAATTGATGAAGAGCTGCTTGTATCTTTAGCTGAAAATCACGATTTATTTGTGACTTGTGAAGAACACAGTGTAATTGGTGGTTTAGGTAGTGCTGTGGCAGAAGTTCTTGGTAAGAAAGCACCAAGAAAGATTGCTATGGTAGGTATGCAGGATACATTTGGAGAAAGTGGAAAGCCTGCACAGCTGCTTGAAAAATATGGAATGACAGCAAAGGATATTGTAAAAGCAGTAGAAGAAAATATCTAAAAAAAGAATTGGTTACCGATACTTCTAAATGAAGTAAGGTAACCTTTTTTTGTTTGTCAATATACCTAATAGGTATATTTTGATAGAAACATGAACTTTTTTAGCATTATTTATGCTGAAACTTCGTAATTTTACCAACCTTCTTTTATAATAGTAACAGTGTAAGGAAGGGATTACAAAAAATGGAACGATCAACAATCAACCAAAGAGTAGGCGTAGCCATTCATCAGGCATTGAAGAGGCGTGGGATGACAC
This sequence comes from Absiella sp. AM09-50, assembly GCF_003433845.1. NCBI lineage: Bacteria > Bacillati > Bacillota > Erysipelotrichia > Erysipelotrichales > Erysipelotrichaceae > Amedibacterium > Absiella sp. AM09-50. The sequence continues at coordinate 91,649 of NZ_QVFI01000007.1, read as the reverse complement.
AAGAACAACTTGCATTGTTAATTGGAACTACACAGCGTTCCATTTCGGCATATGTTCGTGGGGAACAGCAGCCTTCTTTAGAAACATTGGTTATGATTTGCCAAGTGCTGGATTTAAATTTAAATCAGGTATTGCGTATGAATGAAACTTATTATCCATATCGCATTTTAGAAAAAGATGAAGAAAAAGATTTTATGAGTATTTTGGATGAAGTACCTGAAGAAAAAAAAGAAGACTTCACGGCTGTTGTGAAAAGGTTTAAAGACTTAATGAAATAATACACGAGCAAGTGTATTTTTTTTGCTAAGCGACACATAGTATCTATTATAGTGTGATAGACAAATTTCATAAATGCGTTATACTATATTTAGGTTGAAAGGTCGTGAATGTTATGGAACAAAAAATCGTTTTAGAAGTCAATGAGGAAGAGAAAAAAATCATAGAATTATATCGATCATTACCATTGGAAAAACAACAAAAATTTTATCAATTGATGATTTCTTTGGAAAAGTTGATTTTAGGAGAATAAAATTACTTTTATAATTCGTAAAATACTGTTACAATAGAGAAAAGGAGAAAAAGTTGAGGTACACATTATGAATGAAAAAGACGTAATTGAGAATGTCGGCAGATGTGGGAAAATCTGTACGTTCTGCAAGGATGCTGCTTTCTGCCGTGGATGTGGTTCCACAAGCGCAGAATGTGCAAAGCATTTAACACGTGAGGGGTGTTATCAGTATCATTGCAGCAAACAAAAGGGGTTAGCAGGCTGTTGGGAATGCGATGATGCACCATGTGACATGGATGTATTTTCAAAGGATAATAATATCCGATATCGTGCATTTGTAAGATTCGCAAAGTATGAAGGTGTAGAAGAATTAGGAAAGTGCGTTTTTCAGAACATGATCCATGGTATCCGCTATGGGGAGGGCAAGGATTATGATCAGTTTGATTCAGAAGAAAAGGTGGTTCAGCTTCTCACAAAACATTATTTATCTGATGACTGAAAATAGTTTCATAAAAACTGAAAATTTTCAAATTAATGATTGACATTTTTCAGTTTTACGTTTACTATATTAGGTATACAGATAAAATAAATGCTTTGATGGGAAATAGTAAAACAAAAGAACTTGATAGAGAGTCTTTGGCTGGTGGAAAAAGATATGCTTCTTTGTTTGAACACATCCTTGAGCAGTAAAGATGAACCTTAGTAGTCTTTATCGGGGTCCCTGCATCCGTTATCATGCTAGAGTATGTTGGTACTCGAAGAGGTTGGTATCGTGAGATATCAATAAAATAAGGTGGAATCACGTAAGTTAAACTTTCGTCCTTTGGATGAAAGTTTTTTTGTTAAGAAAGAGGTGCGCAAGATGAAAAAATTCAGTATTCCTTCAGGTACAAGAGATTTGATATTAGATGAATGTATGAAAAAAAGAGCTTTACAAAAAGGCATTGAAGAAGTGTTTGACGCATATGGATATGATGAAATTATTACACCATCCATCGAATATTATCAAACATATCAGACAGGTTTTGAACAGTTAAAGGATGAACAGATGTATAAATTCTTTGATCAAGATGGAAAGATATTAACGCTGCGTATGGATATGACAGTGCCAATCGCCCGTGTGTGTGCTTCTAAGTTTAAAGATCAGACACCGCCATTTCGTTTCCGTTATCATGCAAACGTATATAAGGTGAAACAGTCTTTTGCGGGAAAACGCAATGAAGTTACGGATTGTGGGATTGAATTATTAGGTTTACAGGATAAAGAAAGTGATCTTGAAATTTTAATGTGTGCTTTAGAAGTTATGGAAACGATGAAACAAAGCTCTTATACGCTGGAAATTGGAAATGTGAATTTCTTCCATAGTGCATGTGATGAATTGCAGTTAGATAAAGAGGAAGTTGAAATTTTGGCAGATTTAATCGATCGTAAGAGTATGATAGAATTAAAAGATTATTTATCAAAATTGAAATTAGATGAAGATAAACAACAGTTTTTCTTACAGCTGCCATGGCTTTGCGGTGATATAAAGGTATTAGACGATGCTTTGACTTATTGTTTCAATGATCAGTTAAAGGATATCGTATACCAGTTGAAACAGCTGATGAGTGATTTAACCGCATTGGGATATGGAAAACATATTACATTTGATTTAGGGAAAGTACCACATTTAAACTATTATAGTGGATTATTATTTGAAGGCTTTGTGGAAGGTATTGGAACCAGCGTATTAAGCGGTGGCCGCTATGATCATCTATTAGAAAAATTTGGCAAGCCAATGCCAGCCATTGGGTTCTCAGTAAAACTGGATTATCTTTTAGAGGTATATGAACTGACATGTGAAACAAAAAAGACAATACAGATACTTTATCCATTGTCTAAGCAGTTGGAAGCTTTACAGAAAGCAAAAACATTACGTAAAGATTATCGTGTGGAATTATTGCCACAAGAGCGAGAAGATATAGAAGTGAAGGAGGTTATGGCATGAGTATATCATTTGCACTTACCAAAGGCCGTTTAGAAAAAGAAACAGTGAAGATGCTGGAAAAAAGTGGTTATGGCATAGAAAACCTAAAAGATAAAGGAAGAGCACTTGTATTTCCTGATACCAAAAAAGACATTCGTTATTTCTTAGTAAAGGCGAATGATTGTATTACCTATGTACAACATGGGGTTGCGGATATTGGTGTTGTAGGTAAAGATACTTTATTAGAAGGCGATAAAGATTATTATGAAATGCTAGACTTAGGGATAGGCAAATGTAAATTTATTGTCGCAGGACTTCCTGAAAATAATTTATTCGATAAAGTAGGACATGTGAAAATTGGTACGAAATATCCTAATATCGCAAAGGCTTATTTTTTAGAAAAAGGTATGGATGTAGAATTGATCAAAATTGATGGGTCTGTGGAATTGGCGCCTATTTTAGGCTTATGTGATGGCATTGTGGATATCATGGAAACAGGCACAACCTTGAAGGAAAATGGTCTGGTTGTATTTGATACTGTATGTGATATTTCTGCCAGAGTCATTGTGAATAAAGCAAGCTTTAAACTAAAGAAAGACGAAATTACACAGATCTTGAATGATTTGAAATCAGTGATGGAGGATTAACATATGTTAAGTGAAATCAAAAAGGAAAACAGTGAAGAATTAAAAGCATATCTGGAAAGCCGTAATGAGGAAATAAGCAGTGATATCATTGTGACTGTATCAAAAATATTAGAAGATGTTAGAAAGCGAAAAGATGAAGCGGTTATTGCATATACAGAAAAATTTGATGGAATCCGATTAGAAAACTATTGTGTAAGTGAAGCAGAAATAGATGAGGCAGCATCACATTGTGATCCGTTTTTTATGGAAAGCATGCAGAAGGCAAAGAAAAATATTGAATTTTTCCACAATGCGCAGAAACAGAATGGATATTTGCTACAGAAGGAAAAAGGTATTTATTTAGGACAGCGTGTACTTCCATTAGACAGTGTTGGTATTTATGTACCAGGTGGTCGTGCGCAATATCCAAGCAGTGTTTTAATGAATGCGATTCCAGCAAAAGTAGCCGGAGTAAAACGTATTGTAATGATTACACCGCCAAGTAAAGAAGGCTCTTTACACCCTAATATTGCATATGCCGCAAAACTTGCGGGTATTGATGAGATTTATAAAGTAGGTGGTGCACAGGGAATTGGGGCATTGGCTTATGGTACCCAAACTCTGCCACCGGTGGATAAAATTGTGGGACCAGGAAACATTTTTGTGGCAGCTGCCAAAAAATTGGTGTTTGGAAAAGTAGATATTGATATGATTGCCGGACCAAGTGAAATTCTAGTTGTCGCAGATGAAAATGCTAATCCTGCTTATGTCGCAAGTGATTTATTATCTCAGGCAGAACATGATCCAATGGCCAGCGCAATCTTATTGACAACTTCTGTTTCCTTATTGGATGCGGTTAATGAAGAGTTAAGAAAACAAACAGATGTATTGCCAAAGAAAGCCATTGTGGAAGAAAGTATGAAGCATTATGGGAAAGCAATTGTATGTGACAGTATTGAAGAATGTGTTAACATCGCTAATCAAATCGCACCAGAGCATTTAGAATTGATGGTAGAAGATCCTATGGCATATTTAGGTCTGGTAAGACATGCAGGCAGTGTGTTTATGGGATATTATACATGTGAAAGTATTGGAGATTATTTTGGCGGTACCAATCATGTATTGCCAACAAGTGGCACAGCACGTTTCTCTAGTGCGTTATCAGTAGATAGTTTTATTAAAAAATCAAGTTTCCTGCATTATACAAAAGAAGCAGTGGACGCATATGGTTCTTACATTGTGGAAATGGGAGAACAGGAAGATTTACAGGCACATGCCAATGCGGTAAAAGTGAGGTTGAAGTAAATGAAAGAAATACAGTCCTATGAAGCACAAAAACAAGAAGGAATTCTGTTAAATGCAAATGAATTATATAAAAACGCAAGTGATGAAATCATTGAAGAAGTCAAAGAAGCACTTTCTGATATCGCCTTCAATCGTTATCCGGATATGGAAAACAAAGAACTGATTCAGGCATATGGCAATGTAATGAATATACAAAGCAATAAAATTCTGGCAGGGAATGGCAGTGATGAAATGCTTGGTCTTTTGATTGGGTATTTCCTTGGGAAAGGAAAACGTTTATATACCCTTGATCCAGATTTCTCCATGTATGATTATTATGCGAGTATGCATGAAGCAGATGTTGTGAAATATACCTGTTTTGAAGATGGCGCATTTGATGTGGATAAGTTTATTCAGGATGGAAAAGAAAAAAGTGTAAATATGATTCTGTTTTCTAATCCCAATAATCCTACAGGGCATGCGATTAATCGTAAAGTCATTGATAAAATCCTGTATGCATTCCCTGATATTCCTGTCATTATTGATGAAGCATATGGAGAATTTGCGAGTGAAAGCATGTTACAGTGTGTGGATCAGTATGAAAACTTATATGTCACAAGAACCTTGTCAAAAGCTTATGGACTTGCGGGTGCCAGATTAGGCTTTTTAATCAGTAATGTAAAGAATATTCAGGAATTAAAGCCTTATGTTGTGCCTTATAATATTTCTTCATTTACACAAAAAATCGGCGTCATTGTTTTACGTCATGCGAAAGAATATCAGCCCATCGTGCGTGATACAATTGAACAGCGTGAAAAGATGTTTCAGAAATTAAAGGATTTAAAGACAGTGCGTTTTTATCCATCTCAGGCAAATTATCTATATGGCAGATGTGCGTGTAAAGATAAATTGCTTCAGGCATTTGAAGAAAAACAGATCGTAATAAGAAATTATAAAGGCAGTGATAGTTTTAGAATCACGATAGGCAGTAAAGAACAAAATAAATTAGTCATGGATGTTTTACTGCAGTTTGATAAGGAGGAACATGTATGCGAAGTGTAAATAAACAACGGGATACCAAAGAAACACAGATTTCCTGTTATGTAAATTTGGATGGGGATGGCACAAATGATATCCATACAGGTGTTGGCTTTTTTGATCATATGCTGACATTGTTTTCCTTTCATTCAGGTATTGATGTAAAATTAAAGGCAAATGGTGATTTGAATGTATGTGATCATCATACAGTAGAAGATTGTGGTATTTTGCTTGGCACATGTGTGAAGGAAGCTTTGCAGGATAAACGTGGCATAGCCCGTTATGGAAACATGATGCTGCCAATGGATGAAACATTATGCAATGTTACTTTAGATATCAGTGGTCGTCCTTATCTGGTATATCATTGTGAATTAAAACGTGATCAAATTGGCAATTTCTCATGTGAAATGGTAGAAGAATTCTTGCGTGCATTTGCATTTGCGGCAGGAATTACATTGCATGTCAATGTGTATTATGGAGTGAATGATCATCACAAAATAGAAGCCATTTTTAAAGCTTTAGGCAGAGCCTTAAAGGCAGCTGTTAAAGTGGAAGGTGACGCACTTCCAAGTACAAAGGGGAAGTTAGAATGATCGCTATTATTGATTATGATATGGGAAATTTGCACAGTGTAGAAAATGCGTTGAAAAAAATAGACTGTGCATGTAAAATTACGAAAGATCCCAAAGATTTAAAACAGGCAGATAAATTGATTCTGCCAGGTGTTGGCGCATTTCCGGATTGTATGAAAAATCTGGAAGAAAGTGGTTTATTGGAAGTTCTTCGTGAAGAGGTACTGGTAAACAAGAAGCCATTGCTGGGTATTTGCCTAGGCATGCAGGCGTTGTTTGAAGAAAGTGAAGAAGGAACACCTACAAAAGGATTAGGATTTCTGAAAGGTAAAATCGTGAAAATGGTGGAGCCTAATGTGAAAATCCCTCATATTGGATGGAACTTATTAGAAAAAAACCAGGATTTCGCCTTATTTGATCAACTGTCATCACAGCCATTTGTTTACTATGTACATTCTTATTATGCACAAGGTTATGAAGAAAGTGATTTAGTGGGATATTCCTGTTATGGAGATTTGAAAATTCCAGGACTGTTACGACATGATAATATTTTAGGAGCACAATTTCATCCTGAGAAAAGTGGCGAGGATGGTTTGGCAATTCTAAGGTATTTTAAGGAGGAATTTGTATGATCATATTACCGGCAATTGATATATTGAATAATGCACCTGTACGTTTATATCAGGGAGATTATGGACAAAGTGAAACCGTTGGAGAAAGTATTTTAGAAATTGCGAAAGTGTTTGAAAAAGAAGGTGCCAGTTATCTTCATATGGTAGATTTAAATGGTGCCAAGGATGGCAAAAAATGTAATGCGCAAGCGATTATTGAAGTTGCCTCTACCATTCATATTCCTGTGGAAGTCGGTGGTGGCATCCGTTCTATGGAAGATGTGGATTTTTATCTTAGTAAAGGCGTATCCCGTGTGATTCTAGGGACAGCTGCATTAGAAGATGAAACATTTATAAAAGCTGCGCTCGACAAGTATAAAGAAAAAATCGCAGTAGGTATTGATTGTAAAGATGGCTTTGTATGTGGTCATGGATGGCTTTCAGAAAGTAAATGGCAATATATCGATTTTGCGAAGAAAATGGAAGCTATGGGAGTGAAAACAATTATCGTGACAGATATTAGTAAAGATGGAACGATGATGGGACCTAATGTTGAGATGCTGGCAGAATTAAAGAAAAATGTTTCCATGCAGATAGTTGCCAGTGGTGGTATCAAGGATATCACCCATATTAAGGCTTTAAAAGATCTGGATATTTATGGAGCAATCACCGGTAAAGCAATGTATGCGAAAACCTTATCTCTTCCAGAAGCAATTGCTTTATGTAAGGAGGACTAAGATATGCACACAAAAAGAATCATTCCATGTCTGGATGTAAAAGATGGACGTGTGGTCAAAGGCATTAACTTTGTTGGTTTAAAAGAAGTTGGCGATCCTGTAGAATTAGCCAGAACCTATTATGAACAAGGGGCTGATGAGCTTGTGTTTCTGGATATCACCGCAACAAATGAACAGCGGGATACCATGGAACAAGTGGTTGAAAGAGTCGCCAGAGAGATTTTTATTCCTTTTACCGTAGGTGGAGGCATTCGCAGTGTTGATGATATCCGTAAAATGCTTCGTGCTGGCGCAGATAAAGTCAGCTTAAACAGTGCAGCTGTAAAAAATCCTGATTTAATCAAAGAAGGTGCTGCCATGTTTGGCAATCAGTGTATTGTCTTAGCGGTTGATGGAAGAATGCGACAAGATCAAAGTGGCTGGAATGTCGTGATCAATGGTGGTCGTATAGATACAGGCATGGATTTGTTGGAATGGGTAAAACAGGCCGTATCACTTGGTGCTGGTGAAATCCTATTAACAAGCATGGACGCTGATGGTACGAAACAAGGCTTTGATATACCTTTATGCAAGGCAGTGCGTGAAATCGTTGATGTACCAGTCATTGCCAGTGGCGGTTGTGGTGCACTGGAACACTTTGCGAAAGCCTTTGAAGAAGAAGCATGTGATGCGGCACTCGCTGCTAGTATGTTTCATTATGGAGAAGTTACAATTCCACAAGTTAAGGAATATTTGAAAAAGAAAGGAATTCCTGTACGTATATGATAAAGCTTGATTTTGAAAAAGGGAATGGCTTGTTGCCAGTAGTAGTGCAGGATGTTCATACAAAAGAAGTATTGATGCTTGCCTATATGAATGAAGAAAGTCTGAATAAAACCATAGAAACAAAAGTAGCGACCTATTACAGCAGAAGCCGCCAGGCACTTTGGGTCAAGGGAGAAACAAGTGGACACTATCAGTATGTAAAAGATATTCGTATCGATTGTGATGAAGATACCATTTTATTACTGGTGGAACAAGTTGGTGCAGCCTGCCATACAGGACACTACAGTTGTTTTTATCGCAATATAGAAGGAGAAGAAAAATGAAAGAATTAGATGTATTATATGAAACGGTAATTGATCGTAAAGCCAATGGAGAAGAAGGAAGCTATACTTCTTATCTTTTCAATAAAGGTTTAGATAAAATATTAAAAAAAGTGGGAGAAGAGTGTACAGAGGTTGTCATTGCCTCCTTATCACAAAGTAAAGAAGAGCTTGTAGGTGAAATCGGAGATTTGATGTATCATTTAATCGTGTTGATGGTAGAAAAAGGCATCACATTAGATGATGTAAATGCAGAACTGGAAAAACGTTCTCAAAAAACACATAATCTGAAAGCAGAAAGAAAACCAATCGAACATTTATAGAAAAGGAAACGCATGTGCGTTTCCTTATTTATAATACGATATCTTTTCAGGATCAAAACGATCAACTTTTGGCTTTACTTCATCACCATAACCAACAGCCACAACACCAATAGGAATCAAATGATCCTCTATATGGAAATAGTTTCTAAAGTTTTCTATACGCTCAGTTCTTGGACCAATAGCACACCAGCATGTGCCAAGTCCCTGATGTACAGCTTCAATCAACATGTTTTCAATGGCTGCCGCAGCATTAACATATAGATACTCTTCTGGTTCAATATCTCGTTTATCACCTAATACCATGATGGCACATGGTGCAGTTTTCATCATTCCAGTATAGGGGGATAATGTTTGCATATGATCTAAAGCCTCCCGGTTTTCAATCACCATGAATCGCCAGCTTTGGGTGTTTCTGGCTGTTGGTGCATTCATGGCAGCACGTAACAACTCCATGATTTTTTCTTCCTCGACCGGTTTGTCTAAATACTTACGAATACTTTGACGTTCATATAATTCTTTCAACATTTTGCTCACCTCTTTTCTAAGTATAACACGAACAGGAAAAAAGCGTATTGGATATGAATAGGAAAAATAAAACTTCTTTTCTATAAACACAGAAAAATGGCACAAAATATGATATGATAAAAAAAGATAAACAGGAGGACTTACATATGAATATAAAAATAGAAAACTGGAAACTGCTGGTTTTGTCAGTATTCTACATCATCTTTGGCATACTATCTTATACAATTGAGAAGGTTGAATTTCTAAATTTCTTTAAAATTGCTGGAATCGTCATTATATTAATTGGCCTGTTTCAGATTCTAGTATATTTCTTTAAGAAAGAATACTTAAAACCAAATGAATTCAGCTTTGCGACAGGTATTTTATACTGTATGGCAGGATTGATTGTCACCTTTAAGCCAGAAGTCATTGTGGACAATTATCCACTTGTATTAAGTGGACTTGTTGTATTAGATTCCACTCTTCGTTTACAATACTCCATGAATTTATTTCGTCTGCAGGAAAGTCAGTGGAAAATCAATATTGGTGCCGCCATTGTGCCTTTAATCATTGGCATGGTGATTATCCTTGTGCCTTTTGATGAAAATACCCTGCACAATCTGTTTAGTTTCTTATTGATTCTGGATGCTATCGCCAACTTCTATACGATCTTGTATTATAAACGCATCGTTCGTAAATATGGTACAAGAGGAGAAAGCATGCTGGATTTTGGGGAAGAAAAAAAGCATGATAAGATCGAAGAAATGGATGTTATCGTTCCAACAGAAGAAGAGTAAAAGAAAATGTATGCGTGATAGTCGCGCATACATTTTTTTAATGGAACATATCTTTTCGTTTGAATATAATAGTTGCGATGATACAGGCAATGACAGCCACTAGTGTAGGAAACCACCATTCAGGGATAGGAAGTCCACTAACATTCATACCATAGAAACTGAAGATAATATTTGGAATAGACATTACAATGGTGATAACTGTCAATACCTTCATAACAATATTTAAATTGTTACTAATAACAGATGCATAAGCATCCATTGTTCCAGATAGGATATTACTATAAATGTTACACATTTCAATTGCCTGATGAATTTCAATCATAACATCTTCTAAAATATCCTGATCATCTTCATATAACTTGATTTGTTTGCCACGCATGATCTTGTTTAAAGTAACTTCATCTGTCTTTAAGGATGTGGAGAAATATACCAATGACTTCTCTAATCCTAACATCTGAATCAACTCTTTATTTTTCATAGATTGATGTAAACGCATTTCTGTTCGTGAGGATACACGATCAATCTGTTTCAGATACATCAGGAAACGCTGTGAGATACGTAACAGCAATAAGAATAAAAAGCGTGTTTTCATATCTGTATGCATACCTTTAATTCTTCCACTTGCCATATCTTCAATATTGAAGTTTTCGTGAAGGCAAATTGTAACAATATATCCCTTCATGATGACAACACCAAGTGGCAGGGTCGTATAAAGTAATGTATTCTCATCCATATTTTCATCATCTTCTGCACTAGGGTAGTCGACAATGACAAGTGTTTGTCCTTCATCTTCATCATGGTCAATATGAGAGCTTTCTTCCTCATCCAGACTCGCTTTGATAAACTCTGGCAATACACCAATCTGATTTGTTAAAAATTCGATTTCTTCCTGTGTAGGAGAAATTGCGCTGATCCAGCATCCTGTTTCCGGCTGGTCGATTTTTCTTGTGCCATTCTCAAATGTTTTGTAGTATTCTAACATGGTGCCCTCCTTATAACAGGAGTACATTTATGCCTCCTGTATTTTCTCTATTACATTGATGATATGGACTTTCCGGCTCTGGAGACATAAACTTCACCATCCTTTTTTCGCTCATTTATTATATCATGAGAAAGATTTAAAAATAAAGATAAATTTACAAGAAAGGAAGCAAATTCATGCTTCCTGTTCCACATATTCCATAAATTGATTTTTTCCACAGTTTTTTGCCTGATATAAAGCGGTATCCGCATGATGAATCATTTCTTTTAAGGATTGTATACATTCTATACTTAAACACGTATAACCAGCAGAAATATGAAGCTTTTGCGGCAGCTTTTCTAATGCGATAAATATTTCTGTAAGATAACAGCTGATATCATCTTTGCTTTTATTGACGAACATACATAAAAATTCATCTCCACCAAAGCGATAGATTGTAATATTATCATCTGCGAAGGATTGTAAAATATCCGCCATTTTCCGTATGATTTGATCGCCAAACAAATGTCCATAGGTATCATTATATTCTTTGAAATTATCAATATCGCACATGGCAATACCAATGGATTGTATACTTTCAAGCTGCATCATTTCTTCGATATCAATCTGAAACCGCTGACGGTTGCGCAGTTTAGTGACTTCATCATAGCTTGCCTGTTGTTTCAATATCTGATTTTGTGCCAGTAGTTCATAGTATTGAAGTTTTTCTTCATATCGATGGGAAATCTGTGCATCTTTTTTTATCATGAGCTTTCTTGAAAGGTGTACGTAATCCTGATACAACATGCTTTGATCATAGGCACAGGGAAATGTTTCAGAATAAGATATGACATAATCCTGAATCTTTAACAGCTGCTGGATTTGATCATGTTCGCCATTTTCACATAACAGCATCAAAATCTGTTTGGCATGTTTTTGATCTTTGATTTGCAAAGCAACCTGATATAGTTCTTCTAACATCCAATATGTGGAAGCATCACACATCGGCTTCTTCAGAAATGATTCTAACTGCATAAAGGGAAGCTTATTTCTACAAGCATATAAATAAAGGATATCCAAATACGCATGAATAAAAGATGAGAATTGTGGAAAACTGCAATGTTCATCATAAAACTGTATCGCAAAAAGGGGATCACTTTTGGTATAAAGTGTAAAAAGATGTGCCATTAACAAGGGATAAATTCGTTCGTTTTTATCCATCAACTGCATAGAGCGTTCATAAAAATCTTTGGCTTTACAATCTTTTCGCTTATCAAATATGGTTGCTATATCATATAAAATACGTGCTTCACTTTCCACATCCTGCAGCTTTTTCGCTATCATGAGCGCTTTACAATCATACTCCAGTGCTTCTTCTTCATCCAAATAGAAAAGCCCGCACAATTGATGATTGATCAGCAATAGGGCAGGCTCGTCAAGATGAATGGCGTATTGCGTGGCATATGCTTTGTAGTATCTTGCATCTACAGTATCTTTTTTGATAATACTACAGGCGAATAAACGTTGATACGCATATGCCTGTTGTATAACATCCTCATGCTCCAGTGCTGTTTTTAAATCAGAAGATGCTTTTTGCTTTTCTTTTTCGATATCCAAAGATACATCTATAATACGTTTGATACAGACGTGAAGTTCTTTGATTTCCATATGCATAACACTCCCTGTATGTACAAAGTATAGCCAGTGAATACAAAATAATTTGTCGAATTTTGTCAATCAGAAGAAATTTTAATAATAAATAGATTCTTTTACCTTTTGCGCAGCCTGTGGACCATTAATTTTTTCAATGATCGCAAATGCGAAATCAATGACTGCCGCAGCACTTCTTCCTGTGATGATATTGTGATCAGTAACCGTATATTCATCCACATACGTACCGCCAAAGTCTTCATTCATACTGGTAAAGCAGGTATAGCGTTTTCCTTTTAATAGACCATGACGACCTAAAATGGTAGGTGCAGCGCAAATTGCCGCAATGAATTTATTTTGACTTGCGAAATGATCAATTATAGCCATCACTCGTGCATCAGCTTCTAACTTCTGATAATGAGGCCCTCCTGGTAAAAACAACATGCCATAATCTTCAACATTCGCTTCTACAATATCTTTGATTTCACCCATGTTGATTTGGAAACGGCCGGTTGCCTGTTTTGCATCTAACGCATAAACATCAATAGTAATACCTGCACGTCTTAATAAAGCAATCGTACCAACTGCTTCTAATTCTTCAAAACCATCTGTTAATACACATAATACCTTCATAATATGCTCCTCCTTGTTTCATACAACGATATTATATCACTTTTCTTTTTATCACTCATTATTTTATATATATGATGAATAGAATAGTAGCATGCAGGGAGCGTGGAGAAATGGATAAACTTATGCGATTAAATACCGCATTGAATCATCTTGTTTGGGGAAAATATATGATTTTCTTATTATTGTTTTGTGGTTTCTGGCTTTTTATACGGACAGGTTTTTTACCTCTTCGTCATGGAATTTTGATTATGAAAAAGACGATAGGTTCTTTATTTCATAAGGATGAAAAGAAAGGAATCACACCTTTTCAGGCGGTATCGACAGCACTTGCCGGTACACTTGGTGTTGGCAGTGTCATTGGCGTAACGACCGCAATCACACTGGGTGGTCCAGGGGCAATTCTTTGGATGTGTGTAAGTGCTTTTTTTGGTATGATGAGTAAATATGGGGAAGTCGTATTGGCGATACATTATCGTAATCATAGCGATGAAGGTTATCTTGGCGGCCCTATGACAACATTGGAAAATGGGATGCATAGTAAAGTGTTGGGAGTAATCTTTGCGTTATTATGTATCTTTGCATCCTTTGGTATCGGTAATGTAACACCTGCCAATACCATTGCTGCAACGATTCAGACCTATATTCATGTACCACCTTTGATAATTGGCATGATACTGGCTTTGGGCATTGGCATGATTTTAATAGGAAAATCCAAAGGGATTATGAAATTTAATGAAATCATTGTGCCTTTTGTCAGTGTCTTATATCTAGGCGCATGTATCTATCTCATTATTTTACATGCGGACCAATTGGGACATGTATTTGAAATTGTTTTAAAAGATGCATTTGATCTATCTAGTGTGAGTGGTGGAATTGGAGGTTTTCTAACAAGTCGTGCCATTCATTATGGAATATCACGAGGTGTATTCAGTAATGAGGCAGGTATGGGAAGTTCACCAATTTCACATGCCAGTGTTGATGATGCTAATGCCGTGGAACAGGGCTTTTGGGGAATCTTTGAAGTGTTTTTTGATACTATGGTCGTATGTGTATTAACAGCTCTTGTCGTGTTAAGTAGTGGGTTGTTGAGTGATGGAATGGATGGGGCTGCTTTAACAATTGCCTGTTTTGAACAAGGCTTTGGAAAAGCTGGTGGTATCATCTTTGCGTTTTCTATCATCGCATTTGCGATACCCTCCATTCTAGGATGGTATTATTATGCCAGTGAATGTATTCGCTATTTATTTACCTCTAAGTGGGTTATACACATATATAATGGGATATTTTTAATTCTTTTGGTACAGGGATGCTGTATGCAGTTATCGAATGTATGGGAGATTGCGGATACCCTGAATGGGTGTATGGCAATACCAAATCTGATTTCTCTTTTATTTTTAACAGAAACTGTGGTAAAATTAACGAAAGAGTATCTAAAAGAAATTAGGAGTGATTAGAATGAAGGTAGTAATAGCCTGTGACTCATATAAAGGCTGTATGAGTTCACGAGAGGTCGCAGATCATATCGAAGAAGGAATTCATATGGTAAAAGGAGATGTTGAAACGATATCCTATGTCATCGCAGATGGCGGAGAAGGAACCGTAGAAGCATTTCATCAGACATGTCAGGGTGTAAAACAAAAGGTTGGCGCAAGCGATGCATATGGTAGAAAAATTCAGACGGAATATACAGTTATTGAAAATGGAAATACCGCAGTCATAGAGGTCGCAAATATTATAGGATTAAATATGCATGAAAGAGAAAAACGTATGCCATTTTTTGGAAGCAGCTTTGGCGTAGGAACAGTCATATTAGATGCTGTGGAAAAAGGCTGTAAAAAAATTATTATAGGATTAGGCGGCAGTGCTACAAATGATGGAGGCATGGGACTTCTACAAAGTCTGGGATGTCGTTTTTATGATAGTGAACATAAATATCTGTCCCCACAGGCAATCAACCTGGATAAGGTACGTTATATTGATTTTCACCGTATGAATTATTTACAAGGGATAGAATTAATTGCCGCATGTGATGTGAAAAACCATTTGTTGGGAGAAGAAGGTGCTACCTTTGTGTTTGGTAAACAAAAAGGCTTTTTCCCAAATCAGTTAAAAAAAGTAGATGCTGGTATGGAAAACTTCCGTAATCAAATCAAACGATATACACAAATTGATATCAATGAATTTGAAGGCGGTGGAGCAGCAGGTGGTATCGGCGCTGTTTTGATTGGTATTTTAGGCGCAAAGATGATACCGGGTATTGAATTATTGACATCTTATAGTGATATGGAGGAAATGGTAAAAGATTGTGATCTTGTGATTACAGGAGAAGGACAAAGTGATAAACAAACAATGTTTGGAAAAGTACCAGTAGGAATATTAAATATCGCAAACCGTTATCAAAAACCTACTATTTGTATAAGTGGTGCATTAGGTATTGGATATATGGAGTTATTTGATTTAGGTTTTGTGGGGATTTACAGTATCAGTGATCGTGCCATGACATTTCAACAGGCATTAGAAAATGCGCCGGAAAAACTGACAGCCGCAACATATTCGATTATGAAAACCATCTTATATTTTTCTAATCATCAGGTATCTGTGTAAAAGCAGATACTTTTTTTGTTTTCTATTTACAAATTTGGTTTCTTGAATTATAATACATATGAACAGATGTTCATATGTTAAAGTGAGGACAACGATATGGATAAAAAGATACCAGTATGTAGTGAACCACATGTACATGAAGATGTGGTCAATCGCGTCAAAGATGAAATGCTGACACAGGAGGAATTTAATGATTTATCAGTGTTGTTTAAGATGTACGCAGATCCAACCCGTTTAAAAATATTAAGTCTATTATTCAAAGAAGAAATGTGTGTATGTGATATTTCCACATTATTAGATATGACACAATCAGCGGTATCACATCAATTAAGTGTGCTGCGTCAGAATCGAATCATAAAATATCGAAGAAGTGGAAAGAATATTTATTATTCACTGGATGATGAACATATCCAATTGATATTTGATGCTGGTCTTGCACATATTATGGAATAAATATGTGGAAAACAATTGCTCAACAGTTCGCAAAACCTGAAGGATTTGGTGGAAGCTGTGCTGCGAAAATGATGAATCTTATGAATTATCAAATGTACAAGGATGTCATAAAGCTGATTAAAGATGATAAACAAAAGATACTTGATGTTGGCTTTGGCAATGGATATGTTATGAAGCGTGTGATGGATAAGGGACATATCGTATATGGCTTGGAAATAAGTGAGCGTATGATCAAGCAGGTGATAAACAAAAATCAAAAAGCGCTCAATCATACAATGTTTATAAAGAAAGGCATAATGGAACATTTGCCATATGAGGAGCAATCCTTTGATGTAATATATTCCATTAACACGATTTACTTTTGGGAAAGTTTGGATGCGGGATTAAAAGAGCTACATCGCTGTTTAAAGAAAGAAGGAAAGGCAATCTTGTCCTTCTATGATCAATCCTTTCTAAGCGTTATGCCATATTCATCGCATGGCTTTAGGTTATACAAAAAAGAAACTGTAATACAGGCAATACATGCCAATGGTTTTAAAGTGATAAAAAAGATAGAACACCGCCACAAAACAATGGTGAGTGTCTATATGGAAAGAAATGATCTTGGTGGGATCTAAAATATACTTGAATGGATATGGAGGAAAGTATATGGAAAAGGTTTATTTATTGGAAAATCTTGATTGCGCAAATTGTGCGATGAAGATTGAGAAAAAAGTTGGTAAATTAAAGGGAGTACATGAGGTAAGCGTAGATTTCGTGTCTAAGAAAATGTTCATAGAACATGAAGAAGGTATGATGGAGGAAATCATTCATTGTATCCATGATTTAGAACCAGATGTTGTTGTGAAGGATATTACCAAAGGTAAAAAGGAACATCATGCACATCACCATGAAGAAGGCTGTGGACATGAATATACCCATGAGCATCATCATGAAGAAGGCTGTGGCTGTGGACATGAACATACTCACAAGCATCACCATGAAGAAGAATGTGGCTGTGGACATGAGCATACTCACGAGCATCATCATGAGGAAGGCTGTAGCTGTGGACATGAACATGCTGCACATGAGGAACGTGTGATTGCAGGTGCAGACAAGCTGTATATCAATGGATTAGATTGTGCAAGTTGTGCTGCAAAGGTGGAAGCATATGTACAGAAAATGGATAATGTTCATGATGCCAGTCTGAATTTTTCCACAGGAGTATTATTTGTGGAAGTTGAAGATCCATCAAAAAAAATGGATACATTTGAAAAAATTCAAAAAGTAGTGCCTACATTAGAAGATGGTGTAGTAGTTAGTTTTGATAAACAGGAAGAAAAGAAAGCATCCATGTTTTCTTTCAAAGACAACTATCGACTATATTTGGGGATCATCTTGTTTATCATCGCAATTATCTTTGAGAAACAAGACTGGTCTTTCTGGTTGTTTTTCGCAAGTTATATCATTGCGGGTGGAAAAGTTGTATATACAGCACTACGCAACATTATGCGTGGAGAAGTCTTTGATGAAAACTTTTTAATGAGTGTTGCGACAATAGGGGCATTTTGTGTAGGCGCAAATGAAGAAGCTGTTGCGGTTATGATTTTCTATGAAATCGGTGAAATGTTTCAATCTTACGCTGTTAATCGTTCAAGAAAATCTATTTCTTCTTTGATGAATATTCGTGCAGATTATGCCAATCTGTTGGTAAATGGTGTGGAAAAAAGAGTAGATCCACAAGATATAAAAGTTGATGATATCATACTGGTAAAACCAGGAGAAAGACTGCCATTAGATGGTGTGATCATAAATGGCTCTAGTTCATTAGATACCTCCGCATTAACTGGAGAATCCATGCCAAGAGAAGTGGTGCCTGAAGATGAAGTTTTGGCTGGTGTTGTGAATTTAAATGGTGTGATCACCATACGTGTCACAAAAGAATATGGAGAATCCACAGTATCAAGAATATTAGAACTGGTAGAAAATGCAAGCAGTAAAAAAGCGCCTATGGAAAAATTTATCACAAAATTTGCGAAAGTATATACACCAACGGTTGTTGGACTTGCGATACTTGTTGTGCTTCTACCTGTAATATTTGTGGAGGGCGCAGATTTTAATCAATGGCTATATCGTGCATTGACGTTCTTAGTTGTTTCATGTCCTTGTGCCCTTGTGATTTCTGTACCATTGGGAATGTTTGCGGGTATTGGTGCTGCGAGTAAAAAGGGAGTTTTGATCAAAGGTGGAAACTATTTAGAAGCATTAAAAGATGTGGATACTGTTGTATTTGATAAAACCGGAACCCTTACAAAAGGGGTATTTGGAGTAAGTGAATGTGTTCCAAGTGGCAAGGAAACGAATCAATTAATGGAATATGCAGCATATGCAGAATATTATTCTAATCATCCAATCGCTTCTTCTATTCGTAAAGCGTATGCCAAAGATATTGATTCAGATAAATTAAGTGATTATGAAGAAGTTGCCGGTAATGGTGTACGTGTATTATATGAAGGAAAAGAACTACTTGCGGGAAATCATAAACTAATGGATGCGAATCATATTGCATATGAACAGGTAAAAGCAATTGGTACAATTATCTATGTAGCATATGATCATCAATATGCAGGTTATGTACTCATTAGCGATGAAATCAAAGAAACAAGCAAAGCCGCTATCCAGACATTAAAAGCGAGTGGTGTAAAAAAATGTGTCATGTTAAGTGGAGATCGTCAGGAGGTAGGCGAAGCTGTCGCAAAAACGCTTGCTTTAGATGAAGTACACATGCAGTTATTGCCAGCTGATAAAGTAGAAAAAGTTGAAATGCTGTTGAAAAAAGAAGCCGATGGTAAAAAATTAGCATTCGTAGGAGATGGCATTAATGATGCTCCTGTATTGGCCCGTGCAGATATTGGTGTTGCCATGGGAGGCATTGGAAGTGATGCCGCTATTGAAGCTGCGGATGTTGTGTTGATGAAGGATGATCCTGCTGCATTAAGTATTGCTATGCGCATCGCAAGAAAAACAATGGGTATCCTGTGGCAGAATATTGTTTTCTCTTTGGTAATTAAAATTGGTATCCTGATTCTAACGATTTTTGGATTAAGCAATATGTGGATGGGTGTATTCGCAGACGTTGGTGTGACGCTGTTGGCGGTTTTAAATTCCATGCGTGCATTAAAGGTTGAATAATATGAAGAAACCCGTTATAATATCACGGAAAGGATTGATGTAACAGAATGTAACTGTTTCATTATCATGGTGATTGTGTGAAAAAAATATTTCTTGGATTGCTGTGTATCCTGATGATGTGCGGGTGTACAGGCAAAGGAAAAATAGAATATGCCAGTATAGATCATGTGTTTGAAAAAATGGATCATAAAGATACATTCCTATTGCTGATTTCAAAAGAATCCTGTATACATTGTAAAGCGTTAAAAGAAATGCTGGAGGATACCTTAAAAAAACAAGATGTAGTATTATATACGGTGCAATTAGATGAAAGCAGTGAAGAAGCTACACAAAAAGATAAAGATCGTTTAAGGGAACGATTTGAAGATGCTGATTTGACACCGCATGTTTTCTATATTGAAAAAGGCGAGGTAAAGGATGATTTATTAGGCTATCAAGAAAATCATCCGGAATATTTCTGGGATTGGGTAAACAATTTGCCAAAATCTTCATAAGATAACAATAAGTAGGGAAACATTTTTACAATGTTCCCCTGCTTTTAACGTTGTTTTGGTAGTTGTTTCAATGAAAAAATATGAAAATAAATTAAAAGTGTTGATAATTTTTTTCATAAACAGTATAATATAAAAGCGTATATATAAAAAAGTTGTTTAGAAAGTGGTGCATATATGAAAACCTGGGATGAAGTTTACGCCCATGCGCGCGAAAAGTGTAATATCTGTCGTTGTTGTCCAACATGTAATGGACTGGCCTGTCGGGGTGAAACACCTGGACCTGGTGGAAAAGGCAGTGGCAGCGCATTTGTCCGTAATGTAGAAATGTTATCAAAAGTGTTTATCACAATGGATACGATCACAAGTAATGAAGAAGTAGATACCCATGCAGATTTCTTTGGGCATCAGGTATCTATGCCGGTGTATGCAGCACCTATCTCTGGCATCAGACAAAATTATGGTGCGGATATGGATGATCTGGTATATACAGAAGAACTGGTAAAAGGATGTATTGATGCTGGTACAATTGCTTTTACAGGTGATGGTATGTATGATGATATGTTCAAGGGACCTTTGGAAATATTAAAGAAACAGCAGGGATATGGTGTTCCTACAATTAAACCTTGGGCAAAAGAACATATGAAATGGCGTATGGATCTTGCGGCTGAGGTGAATGCACTGGCTATTGCCAGTGATATTGATGCCAGCGGACTAACCAACCTTAGAAAAAGTGTAACTCCGGTAGGATTTAAAACCGTTGAAGATTTAAAAGAATTAAAACAGATGAGTCATGTTCCGTTCATTTTAAAGGGTATTATGAGTGTGAAAGGTGCAATGAAAGCACTGGAAGCCGGTGTTGACGGTATCATTGTCAGCAATCATGGCGGACGTGTTCTGGATAACTGTTTAAGTGGTATTGAAGTATTAGAGGATATTGTAAAAGCTGTTGATGGACGTATGAAAGTGTTTGTGGATGGCGGTATCCGAAGTGGAAATGATGTTTTTAAAGCATTGGCGTTTGGAGCGGATGGTGTGCTGATTGGGCGAAGCATTTCTCACGCAGTCATTGGCGATGGTGCGCAGGGCGTCAAAATCTATTTAGATAAAATACAGCTTGAACTAAAAGAAGCCATGGCGATGGCTGGATGTAAACGCATAGAAGAAATTAATAAAGAACATATTACAGTAAAATGGTAAAGGAGGATATTTATGAAGGCATTTGAAAATAACGCATTTTTCTGGCAGAAGCTGGACACATTGTATTTAGCAGGGAAACTGGTGGTTGATCAGCCAAAGAACAGTTCTCATTATAAATACTCTAATTTGAAGTACCCTGTGGACTATGGATATCTAAGTGATACCGCATCCAATGGACAATCTCCAATTGATGTATTCAAAGGTTCAGAAAAAAATAATCTGGTACAGGCTGTGGCAGTCAGTGCGGATATCTTGAAAAAAGATTGTGAAATCAAATTATTGGTTGGATGTAACGAAGAAGAAACATATGAAATATTAGAATTCCTAAATCAGACAGAATTCCAGAAAGCAATTCTTGTTAGACGTGGGGATGAAGTACCTGAATGGGCATCAAACGATTAGGCGTAAGAAATTACGCTTTTTATATGTAATAGATACACTGTGAAATTCATATAGTAAAGCATGGAGGCAAGATGATGAAGATGAAGAAATATATCCTGCTGTTTCTATGCTTTTTTTGTTTATGCGGCTGTAGTCATGGTGTGGGAAAATTTGAAGATGGAACCATGCAGCTGTCTAAATTATCAGATAAGATCAATCAGAAAAGTATCAATGGAGATTGGCAGTTTCCTTTATTAAATAAAGAAGCGATAAGCTTAAATGAAGTATCCAAACTTTATGAGATGGATATGATCAATATCAAAGAATGTGAAGTACACAGCTCCTTAATTCCTGCGCAAATGGGAGAAATTGCTTTTTTTCATGTGGAAGAAAAAGAAGATTCTATGATGAAACAGGCTGTGGAAAAACATATCGCACAACTAAAATCAAAGTGGATAAATTTAATTTTGGAAGCAGATGCTGTATTATCTGAGGTAAAAGAAGGGAGAATTGGTGAATATTATTATGTAATTGTTGGTAGTGATGCACAAAAAGTGGTAAACTATATTCAGAACATGAAATAGAAAAGGGTGTTATTATGCAACGGTTTATGGATTTATATAAAGAATTTACTTCCTTTGAAGGAAGCTTATTTAAATATTCTTTATCCTTTTCTTTTTTATTGGCACTGGCACCTTCTCTGATTATCATTGTCATGTTATTTAAATATAACTTATTGCCTATCGATATCATTATTAATTTTATAATGAGCTTTCAGCCTTATGCATCCAGTGAAGAAACTATCACAACGATTATACAGTTCTTTTTGGAACGGCAATATAATCTGGTCAGTTTTATTATCACATTATGTGTATCCTTTTACCTTGCCAGCAGAATTGTATTTTCATTTTTGTTAATCAGTGCATCCCATGAAGAAGTAGATGTACCCAAATGGGCAATACGTATTAAATCAATTATTTTATTTATATTATTTCTGGCTATGCTGGTAGGATGTGTAACGGTAGGTACATTTTTAAAGGAATATCTTCCACTAGTATCATCTGGATTGATGCTGCTACTATTTACAATGATGTATCGGGCATTGAGCTTTCGCAAAAGAAACTGGTCTTTTGGCATACTAGGGGCAATATTTACAACATTGATGATCTTATGTCTGGCTTCCTTGTTTATCACAATCATTAATCATTTTACAAGTTATCAGGACGTATATGGGCCACTCGCAAGTCTTGTGACATTATTGCTTGCGATTTATCTAATTTCCTGTATCATATACTTTGGCTATTGTCTGAACATTGTATTTGAAGAGGATTATGGCAAAGAGTATCGCCTGCCTTTGAAATATGATAAATTCTTTGCTTTATGTACAAGAATCACAGAAATGGTTGAAAAAAGAGTCATTAAGAAAAAGAAATAGTATCTTATTGAACAGGTATTATGGTATGATAAATAGGAAAGTTAGAGGTTGAAAGCTATGAAAGTAACAATAAAGAAAATTGGAATCAACGGGGAGGGAATTGGTTATATTGACCGGTTGCCGGTATTTGTACCAGGTGCCCTGATTGATGAGGAAGTTGATATACAGGTAATCGAAAAGAATAAACGCTATGCAAAAGGTAAAGTCAATCGTATCTTAAAGAAAAGCAAAGATCGTGTGAAGCCAAAATGCTTTGTACAGGACCGCTGTGGCGGATGTCCATTAATGGATGTAAAATATCCAAAACAATTGGAATATAAGTATGAATTATTAAAACAGTCTTTAATTAAATATGCGCAGGTAAATCCTCGCTTAATTCAGAAGGTAATACCTAGTGAAGATGTTTTTGAATATCGTAATCAATTTAAAATGCCTTGTGCCATAGAGGAAGGTGTACTTGCCAGTGGAATGTTCTTGCCAAATTCTAACTATTTTTTTGGAATCAATCGTTGTGTGGTCCACAATGAAGGCTTGGAGCATTTCAGAAAAGATGTCATGCGTGTTTTAAATGAATATGAAATGCCAGCTTATGATTATCATAAAAAATCCGGTATCCGCAATCTGATTGCAAGAGGGTTTGATGGTAAATATCAATGTACGATCGTCACTGGAGATGATGAGTTATCACAAGAGGCAATTGATGCGTTGATGAAAATCAAAGGTATGTATAGTTTATGGCAAAGTATTCATACAACAAAGAAAACGCCGGAAGTATTTGGCAATCAAATGATATTCCTTGCAGGAGAACGTTATTTGCCACTGACTTTTGATGGCTTAAAGTTAGAATTATCTCCAAGAAGCTTTTTCCAATTGAATACAAAACAAGCCATGCAGTTATATCGTGGAATTGCGGCTCAGATCAAAGATGGCAACGATCTAATTGTAGAAGCGTATAGTGGTGTTGGTGCGATTTCATTGTATTTAAAAGATAAAGCAAAAGAAATTATTGGAATTGAAAGTATCAAAGATGCTGTAGTAAATGCCAATAAAAACGCAAAAGCAAATGGTTGTGAGCATGTTTCCTTTGTGTGCGCAGATGCTGCGGATAAGCTGACTTACATATCTAAGAAACGAAGTATTGATGTTTTGGTTGTTGATCCACCAAGAAGTGGTCTGGATGATGCCATGCTGGAATGTATTTTAAGAAGTAAAATCAAAAATATTGTTTATGTATCATGTAATCCAGCAACACTTGGAAAGAATCTGGCAGCTTTGCAATCACGTTATATCGTAAAAAATATTCAACCATATGATATGTTCCCACATACACCTTTGGTTGAGACGGTATGTTTATTATCCAAACTTAATACGAAGCAACATATCGAGGTTGAGGTTAAGATGGACGAGTTGGACTTGACCTCTGCGGAAAGTAAAGCTACCTATGAAGAAATCAAGGAATATGTGCTGGAGCATAGCGGACTCAAGGTCAGTAGCTTGTATATCGCTCAGGTAAAGCAGAAGTGCGGCATCATCGAGCGAGAAAACTACAATAAACCGAAGTCCGAGGATGCAAGGCAGCCCCAATGCCCGCCCGACAAGGAAAAGGCAATCACGGAAGCACTCAAGCATTTCGGCATGATCTAAGGAGGGCAAACTATAACAGAATATAAATCTTTGGATTGATTGCCAGAGATAATGCAAGCCACCTGTGCGGGCATGGAAAATGCTCGTACTGAAAAAATTATTTATCCGTAACGAATATGGCGGTGCTTCAGTTTAGAAGTCAGAAGCACCGCTTATTCATTATCGGCATATGTTTCATAAAGATAATGTACATCTTGCGCAATGCAAGTGTTCATTGCTTGCTTTTGCGAAATATCATTGATAAAATCAGCCTCAGAGAGGAGGAACTATTTTGAACCAGGAACAGACGGATATTACAACAGGAAAGCAAATACGTCATCTGCGAACACAGGCAGGAATGACACAGGAAGAACTGGCAGGGGAATTGAATGTTACCCGGCAGGCACTATCAAATTGGGAGCGAGATATTAATGAACCCGATTTGAATACGCTACAAAAAATTTGCTTTCTTTTTGGCGTTCACATGGACGATTTTGCAAAGGAGGTAATAACGAAAATGGAAACGTATGAAAAAAAGGAAAAACGAGAATTTAGTAAATACGATATGGCAATTGGGCTTTTTTATGCTGTCGGTATATTTCTTGGCATTGGTATTTTCTTTGTTGGCGGTTTTATGACAATGTCGGGTACAGGGTGGGGAGCATCCCTGTTTGGCGGCGGCTGTTTTTCTCTTGTATTTGGCTTGATATGCCATGCAATTATTACATTGAGAAGAAATGACAAATGACGGAATATCGGTTTTTATATCGAAACCGGATAGAATGAAGCCAGTTATGAATATGAATTTGCAGGAGGAAAACAAATGTTACGACCAAAAGAAGTTGTATGTAAATGGGTAGACGCTTTCAATAATCACGATGTAGATGCAATCGTGAGCTTATACCATGATAACGCAACCAACCATCAGGTGACCAATGATCCCGTGATTGGGATAGAAGCAATTCGTGAGATGTTTACAGCAGAATTTGCCACTGCCGATATGACCGCCATTGTAGAGAATATCTTTGAAGATGGACAGTGGGCGATTTTAGAATGGAAGGATCCTCTGGGACTGCGGGGATGCGGCTTCTTCCATGTTGTAAATGGTAAAATCCTGTTTCAGAGAGGATATTGGGATAAGCTGTCCTTTTTGAAGCAGCACAACTTGCCTATTGAATAGATGCAGGGAATGGTGACTATAGCATGGAGTATCAAACATTAGAAAAGACAGATACATTCTGTTTGTATCAAACATTCACAAAGGTGTTTTCTGATTATCAGGTGACTGTTGATATGCCGTATGAAGCCTTTGAGACGAACCTCAAAAGAAATGGTTATATGCCCGATGTATCAGTTGGTGCTTTTGAGCAGGAAGAGCTGGTAGGTTTCGTCTTAAATGGTGTGCGCTGCTGGGATGGGGTAAAAACAATCTATGACCTTGGAACCGGAGTGATTCCCGCTTTCCGAAAAAGAGGGATTACAAAGGAAATGCTGAATATTGTACAAACCATATGTCAGGATAAGGGGATCGGGCGGTATCAGTTGGAGGCAATACAGGAAAATACCGCCGCAGTGTCTCTGTATAAAAGGCAAGGCTTTCAGGTTATACGTACTTTGAATTGCTATATAGCGGAAAGAAACGAAAGAAAATTAGGCAAACGAAAGCAGTGGCAAATGATTCATCCGCAAGCACTTACGGCTGAACAGTGGGAACTTGCGAAAAGCTTTTGGAATTGTTCTCCATCCTGGCAAAATTCCATTGATTCTGTGCGTGCCATAGCTGACTTGTTTGCCTATGTTCTTGCTGAAGTATCTGGAAATCTAATAGGCTATGGAATCATAAACAAATCGAACGGGGATATCGTTCAGTTAGCGGTAAAGCATGAATATCGCAGGCAGGGTGTCGCCACAGAAATTATGTGGTGTTTGCATGGACAAACCAGCAGCCCTAAAGTAAAAATGATTAACATAGATGAAAGAGATGAATCTTTGAATGCCTTTCTAAAACAATCAGGATTTAGGATGTTTGTGAAGCAGTATGAAATGGAGAAGAAGCTATAAACACATTGAAGATAGCTCTCTTACAGCTGATGCCAGGTGTTGCTTTGCCTGAAAATTTGAAAAAGGGCATGGAAGCCTGTAAAAAAGCTATTACTTTGTTCCCTGAAATGTGGAGGTATATATCTGGTGCAGTACACAAAAACGGTTTTTTTGAAAAACAATAAGGAATGTTTGCTCCGAAATGCAGTTGGAACAGATGCTGAAGAAATACATAAGATTTTCAATCTGACCCATGCACAGACAGACTTTTTATGTACATATCCGGATGAGAATTTGTTTGACACCGAGGAAGAACGATATTTTTTGCTGGAGAAGGAACGCAGCGCAAATGAAATTGAGATTTGTGCTGTTGTCGGTGGACATATTGTTGGAACTGCTGGTATTGAAGCTGTCGGGAAAAAAGATAAGGTCAAACATCGTGCGGAGTTTGGAATCAGTATTGAAAAAGGATTCTGGGGCATTGGAATCGGTTATGCTTTAACTGTTGCCTGTGTAGAATGTGCAAAAGCTGCCGGATATATGCAGTTGGAGCTAAATGTTGTCAGTGAAAATCGCAGAGCGATTTCCCTGTACGAAGGCATAGGATTTCGTGAATATGGCAGAAATCCCAAGGGCTTTCGTTCTCGAAAAACAGGCTGGCAGGAAATTGTCCTGATGAGAATGGAGTTGGCTTGAAAGTGAAGCTTTGTATTGTGAATGAATTTTATCGGTGTAACCGTTGCTACATGGAAACAAAACCATGCGGCAGCGGTTTTTTCTTTTTGTGACTGGTAAATTTATTTGCCTTTATTCATACATCTCAAAAGCGAATACAATTTCTCCCCATTCGCCATTTTCTTCTGTTATTTTTGTTTCAGCTTTACAATATGAAGAACGTCTGTAAAAATCAGACCGTTTTTAGTACCACCACGGCAGTTCCAGCCAGAAGTTATCCAGAGCCAGCTTTTCTGTGGACTTCGCTCTGCTTTCTGACAGATGGAAGTGCTTCGCTGTTTCATTCAGGGGATGGAGAACATCATCTTCAAAGCCAAAGCGATACCAGAGATAGGCTTTCTCTCGTTCATCAATCATTTGCAGAGCTGTATGGATTTCTTCGTGGGTTTCCTTGGCAATGAAAATCTGCTCTGGGTTCTGTACTCTGGAATCAGCTATAAACTCATGCTGTCCCCGATTTTCATCCTTTTTAACCTCATCCAGACGGATGATACAGTCCAGATTCTTGGCTTCAAAGGTGGGATTCTGCCTGCGAATGTAGTCCAGCATGGCATTATGGATTGCCGGGGCAGCATAGGTCAGAAACTTGTTTCCATAGTCGGGCTGGAAGCTGTTTATGCAGTCCAAAAGCCCCAATGAACCCTCCTGCACCAAATCGTTCAGTTCAATGCCGAGGGCAACATTCAATTCCCGCTGTGCGCTCCAAATCTCGTATGCCGTCTTTCGGATGAACCGCAGATTGTTCTCTACAAGGGCGTTTTCTGCCCATTTGTCGCCGCCCTGCGCCGCAATACAGAGCTGTTCGTTAGTTATCTTGTCCATCATCTTCCGGCAGAACCATCGTCTGCATCAGCCCCAGCAGGGCATGATTAAAGTTGTCCAGAGCTTCCTGATTGACTCCATCGACACCGGAAATGCTACCTGTGATGGCGTCAACAACTGCTTCCGGCGTGATGGTTGGAATGGGCGAATCCTGCCCCTTGGTCAGCTCGGTAAACATCTTTTCTGTGGCTTCCTTGCTAATTGCCCTTGCTGCGGCTAAATCGCTGCCTGCTTCCTTTTTGATTTCCTTAACCACTGTCATAAAAGTGTTTTGTATCGTGGTCTGGTCTGCCTGATAAGCAGGAACTTTCATGGCATTGGCGGTTCTGGCTGCCTGTACTGCTTCGGGAGCTTGGTTCTGCCCCAATAGCAGAGAACCAACAGTAGCAAACATCTGGTTTTGTGCGGCATATCCTCCTGCGAGGGTATCATCCAGATACTGTGCGATCATATAAGTAACCGTGGCAAAGCGGGGATTTTCCAGCAGACGGTTGACAACATCATTGTTGACCTTTCCGGTATAAAGGTTCTTTGCAGCTTCCACAGATAACCCCAGTTCGGAAATATCGTAGTTCTTTTTGTCGGGGATTACGGTCGTACCTAAGATAAAGTCCGTGGAGACATTGAACACTCTGGCAATACGGATAACGCTTTCTTCGCTCAGCTTCTCAGTTTTTCCGCTGAGGAAGCGGCTGATTGTGCTTTCGTTCACGTCAATACGCAGTGCCAGCTCTCGCTGGGTCATCTTGCGTTCTCTCATCACATCAACGATTCTTTTTCGGACATCGGCGGGTAAATAAGTATCTGCCATTATGCTTCCTCCTCTCTGTCAGCTTTCTGTTTGATATATTTTCCGCTTTTAATGCGGGCATCTGTCGGTTTTTCAGCGTCCTCCGGGATGATCCAGCGGCTTCCTGCCCGCTGTGCGCCCGGGATACGGTCATTATTGCAGAGAATACCAACTCTTCGGGGAGAGATACCCCATTTCTCGGCAACTTCAAATGTAGACAGGTATTTCATTTCTGTATCGTCCCTCCTGATTCATAGTAACTTCAATTATATTCTATTTACGGAACAATATCAACCAACTTTGTGTGAACACTGCCGTCCCGGACTTGCATTTTTGCAAGTTTTCAGGGCGGCTTTTTGCTTTGCTTGCGGAAGTGCCTGATTTTTCGGTTTGAAGCGTTTTTCTGCGTATATTCAGGCAGATGAAAAAAACCATCGAAAAAATCAAGGAGGTTACGCAAATGAACATTTTTGAAACAGTCAAGGCGGCGGTCACGCTCAGACAAGCCGCCGACTACTATGGGCTGAAAATCAACCGTTCCGGGATGGTTTGCTGCCCGTTCCACGACGACAGACACCCCAGCTTGAAGCTGAACGAGGATTACTTCTATTGCTTCGGCTGCGGGGCTACCGGGGATGTGGTGGACTTCACGGCAAGGCTGCTTGGTCTGTCCGCTTATGAAGCGGCACAGAGACTGGCTGCGGACTTCGGGCTGGACACCAGCCGACCGTCTGTGGTAACACAGGTCAGAAAGCCCCGTCCCCGTGTGAACCAGTTGAAGCAGGACGAGCTTCTCTGCATGAATGTGCTGTCCGGGTATCTTCATCTTTTGGAGGATTGGAAAGAGCGATATGCTCCCGAAGCACCGGAGGGAGAGCTTGATGAGAGGTTCGTGGAAGCTTGTCACAAGCTGGAATATGTGGAGTATCTGAATGATTTGCTCCTTACGAGCGATCAGGAAGAAAGGGCTGATACCGTCAAGAAACTTTTGACAGGCGGAACGATTGCAAAAATGCAAGCACGACTGGACGAGCAGAAAAAGGAGGTGCGCTGCCATGTCAGAGAACAGGAAATTGCCTGATATGAATATGCCGATTTGGTTTGACGGCAAGAGTATCAATGAAGCTCTGTTTTGCGAAGATTTTCTGAGTAAACATCAGATTATCTTTGTAGACAGAGCTTTTTTTACACCCGACGGCAGGGTTACAGATGAGTTGACGCTTCGTGGGGAAATCTTTGAGGAACTGAAATACTGTGCCGTGAACAACATTCCCCGCAAAATCAGCAACATCATTGAAATTATGAAGCTGGTGGCTCATGTGGAGGACTTCCCGCCGGAACAGGACAGGATTCATCTGGCAAACGGGACGCTCATGCTGGACGGTACCTTTATAGAGGGCAAGCCGGACATTGTGCGAAACAGGCTCCCGCTTTTCTATCGCCCGGATGAGCCGAAGCCTGTGCTGTGGCTTTCCTTTCTGGATGGTCTGCTTTACCCAGAGGACATCCCCACCTTGCAGGAGTTTATCGGCTACTGCCTGATTCCCTCCAATAAGGGACAGCGGATGATGGTCATTAAGGGCAACGGCGGCGAGGGTAAATCCCAAATCGGTGCAGTGCTGGGACAAATGCTGGGCAGCTCCATGAAAGACGGCAGCATTGGAAAAATCTCTGAGAACCAGTTTGCCCGTGCCGATCTGGAGCATATTCTCCTGTGCGTGGATGATGATATGCGAATGGAAGCTCTGCGTCAGACCAACTATGTCAAATCCATTGTGACAGCTCAAGGAAAGATGGATTTGGAACAAAAGAAGAAACAGAGCTATCAGGGCTGGATGTTCGCTCGTCTGCTGGCTTTCTCCAACGGAGATTTGCAGGCATTGTATGACCGAAGTGACGGCTTCTATCGTCGCCAGCTTGTGCTGACCACCAAGGAAAAGCCTGCCGGAAGAATGGATGACCCCGACCTTGCTGAGAAGATGAAAGCCGAAGTAGAGGGGATTTTCCTGTGGGCGTTTGAGGGGTTACAGCGTTTGGTGGGCAACAAATTCAAATTCACAGAAAGTGAGCGCACCAAAGCAAACCGAGAGTCTGTCAAGCGTGACAACAACAATATTTTCGACTTTATAGAGTCTGAGGGGTACATCCGTCTGAAAGCAGATGCGTCCATCAGTTCCAAGGAGCTGTACGAAATCTATCGGATGTGGTGTGAAGAAAACTCTCTGCCGCCCCTGAAATCCCGCAGCTTTAGTGACAGTGTGGTAGCAAATTTAAGTCGCTACAATCTGGAACACACCAATAAAATTACAAACTCTGCCGGGCGCAGGGTGTGGGGCTTCATGGGAATTGAAGCCGTTGCCCGCCCGAATATAAATGGGTTTTACGACGTTTCGCCGTGTACGTACGTACCGGAGGAATGGCGGGATTGATTTTTTGGTACGTATGTACACAGCGTACAACCGGAAATCACTCCTATATAAAACCATCGTGACGTACCCCAATGACAGAAAAAGCTCGTCTTTTTTCTGTCAGCGGACGGGGCAGTTTCGCAAAACAGCAGCCGTCCGTGCCGGACATTGGAAAGATGAGCAGACAACTTTCCGGTGTTCGGCAGAGGTCGCCGCAGCGACCGCACTCCCCCTCGGAGAGCCCACGGCACTTTGCAGCCAGTATGGATGAAAGTGTCATAGTGGGTTATTACACTTCCGCAGAAGTGCCTCTCCAAAGCTACCCTGTCTGCAAATCCCAAAGAAAGGAAAAATGCTATGGCAAGAAATGACGGAGTTGACCGTACCTGTGCAAGAAATATGGATGTCGCAGATAAAGACATCGGAGATGCCCAGGCACACAACGAGCGTGAAAAAGAAATATACAGTAACGAAGATATTATCCCGGAAAGAAGCTCTCTCAACGTACACTTCAAAGAACCGACCGGGAGCTATGCAGAGATGTTTGAGCAGATGAAAGCTGACAACATCATTTCCACCAGAGGTCTGAAAGCGGATGCTGTCCATTTCAATGAGATGGTCTTTGATGTGAACACTGCTTACTTTGATAACCACGGCGGCTATGAATTTGCCAAACAGTTTTATGCTGATGCCTATAAATCCGCTGTAGAGATTGTAGGCGGCGAGCAGTATATCCTCTCGGCAGTCATGCACGCTGACGAGATCAACCGGGCTATGTCCGAAGCACTTGGCAAGGATGTGTTCCACTATCATCTTCATGTGGTCTATGTTCCGGTGGTGGAGAAACAGATTCTGTGGTCGAAACGCTGCAAGGATGAAGCTCTCAGAGGAACGGTAAAGGAAACCATTATGCAGGTCAGCCGCAGTAAAAAGTGGCTGTCCAAGCCTGCTATGGACGAGGACGGAAAACCAATCCTGCAAGCCAATGGTAAGCCTGTCCTTAGAAAATCCTACTCTGTTTTGCAGGATGATTTTTACCAGCACATGAGGGCTGCCGGATATACCGATGTGGAGCGTGGAGAGCGTGACAGCACCGAGGAACATCTGACCGTGACCCGGTTTAAGGTAGCACAGGAAAAGCAGCGACTGGAAGCTGTGACAGCGGAGCTGACCCAGAAAGAAGCACAGCTTGATGATGCCACACAGGCTGCGGAAAAGAAAAAGCAGGAGCTGAAATCCCTACAAGCGCAGACCAAGGCGGCAACCGGAATAGCGGTGACGGTTCAGGAACTGGAGTCGATGGGTAAGAAATCTTTTACCGGGAACATCGTTCTGACACCCGATGAGTGCCGTACTCTCAAAAATTATGCTGTCAGCAGCTTTGCTGAAAAAGCGGAGAAATTGAAATACCAGCAGAAATATGAAACAGCCAAGAAAGATGCTGGTATCTGGAAAAAGAAATATATTGACCTGAAAGAAAAAGCCCAGCCTTATCTGGATGCAGTGGAAGTTGCATCGGAAAAGGTAAGGGCTTTTCTTTCTGCTATCCTCGCAAGAGGAAAAGAGGTACAGGACGTTAAGCAGGAGCATGGACGAAAAAGAAAGGAGATTGCCTTTGACAGATAATTGGAATGGCTTTGCCGATTTACTTGCAAATTTAATAGAGAAATATGCGGCGGTTCTGGATATTGATAATCTTCCGGAGCCGCCGTCTTGTTTGGAGGAAGAAAATGACTCCGAAGAATCCAAGGACACTATTGATTCAACAAAAATTCAATGATATAATAGACGTGGAATAAGTGTCCAAACTCTATGTGGGAGCTGCTATTCTCTACGCATAGAGCTACATAGAACAAAAGTGCAACACCCCGTTGCACAAATAGGAATGAGGTGTTTCGGTGAACAATTATGACGATATGAATCAAAAATCCAATATGATTATTTACACAACAGAAGATGGATTGACGAAAATTGAAACCACATTTGATGAAGATACCGTCTGGTTATCCATTGACCAGATGGCAGAACTGTTCCAGAGAGATAGAAGCGTTATCGGAAAGCACGTTAGAAATATCTTTAAGGAAGGCGAACTGGTCAAAGAATCAGTTTGGGCAAAATTTGCCTACACTGCCGCTGACGGAAAAGTATATGATGTAGATTACTATAATCTTGATGTTATCATCTCCGTTGGCTATCGTGTAAAATCCAAGCGTGGCACACAGTTCAGAATCTGGGCAACCAATATTCTCAAAGAATATATGAAAAAAGGTTTTGCCATGGACGATGAACGATTGAAAAATCTGGGCGGCGGTGGATATTTTAAGGAACTGCTTGAAAGAATCAGAGACATTCGTGCTTCGGAAAAGGTATTTTATCGTCAGGTGCTTGAAATCTATGCCACCAGCATTGACTATGACCCGAAAGCGGAAATTTCTATCCGGTTCTTCAAAAAAGTTCAGAACAAAATTCATTATGCCATTCACGGACAGACTGCGGCAGAAGTGATTTACAGCAGAGCTGATGCGGAAAAAGAGTTCATGGGACTGACCACCTTCGCCGGAAATCAGCCCACACTCAAAGAAGCAGTTATTGCGAAAAACTATCTGGATGAGAAAGAGCTTCGTGCTATGGGACAGCTCGTATCCGGTTATCTGGATTTTGCGGAGCGTCAGGCAGAGCGTGAACAGGTAATGACCATGCAGGATTGGGCAGAACATCTGGATCGCATCCTTACCATGAGCGGAGAACAGCTTTTAATAGGAAATGGAAGCATTTCTCATAAACAGGCGGTAGATAAAGCCACAGATGAATATCGAAAATACAAGGCAAGAACGCTCAGTGATGTGGAAACAGATTACCTAAATTCCATTAAAATGCTGGAACAGAAAACTGACGGCAAAGAGTAACGGATGATGAAAACTGAATTATGCCACAAGCTGTGGCACAAATGAGGATGGCGATATGAAAGAAGAAAAAATAAAAGTATATATTTATACGAGAGTATCTACTGCCGTTCAGGTAGACGGCTACTCCTTAGATGCTCAGAAATCAAGAATGAAAGCCTATGCTGAGTTCAATGACTTCCAGATTGTTGGTGAATATGAGGATGCCGGTAAATCGGGAAAGTCCATCGAGGGCAGATTGGAATTTAACCGCATGATGGAGGACATTAAGTCCGGTAAGGATGGCGTGTCCTATGTGCTGGTGTTTAAGTTATCCCGTTTCGGCAGAAATGCGGCAGATGTGCTTTCCACCTTACAGGTGATGCAGGATTTCGGTGTCAATCTGATTTGTGTGGAGGATGGCATTGATTCCTCCAAGGATGCCGGTAAGCTGATGATTTCCGTGCTGTCTGCGGTTGCTGAGATTGAGCGTGAGAATATCCGTGTTCAGACGATGGAGGGCAGAATCCAGAAAGCACGTGAGGGTAAATGGAACGGCGGATTTGCTCCCTACGGATACAAATTGGAGAAAGGTATGCTGTATATCAACGAGGAAGAAGCCGAAGCAATCCGCATTATCTTTGACCAGTATGTGCATACCGATATGGGGGCAAATGGTCTTGCGAAATACCTTGCCAATCACGGTATCAATAAGATTCAGAGACAGAATGGAAAAAATCCTCTGTTTGATGCAGCACTGATTCGCAGAATTTTGAAAAACCCCGTTTACTGCGGTAAAATCGCTTACGGCAGGAGAAGAACGGAAAAGGTACATGGAACTCGTAATGATTACCGACTTGTGGAGCAGGAAAATTATCTGTTGGTTGATGGTCTGCATGAAGCCATTGTATCAGAAGAACTCTGGCACGAAGCACAGGTAAAACTGCTTGCCCAGGCGAAAAAATATGAAAAAGTCAACAACGGCAAAGATAATAAGGTACACCTGCTGACCGGATTACTCAAATGTCCTATTTGTGGAGCCGGAATGTACGGCAATAAAAGCATCAAGCATAAAGCAGACGGCACAAAATATAAGGATTTCTTTTATTATGGATGTAAACATCGCAACATGACTCGGGGTCACAAATGCGAATACAAGAAGCAAATCAATGAAGAACTGCTGGACAGTGCCGTTGCAGAGGTTATTATCAAGCTGGTCAGCAATCCGAAGTTTGCGGCGATGATGCAGCAAAAAATCAATATGAAGATAGACACCTCTGCCATTGAGCAGGAGATTGCCAATTATGAAAAGCAGCTCCGTCAGAGCTATGCCACAAAGTCTCGTTTGATTGATGAGATTGATACCCTTGACCCGGATGATAAGCACTACATCAGGCGTAAAGCAGACCTTGATGATCGCCTTTATAAGATGTATGATAAGATAGAAGATACAGAGAATCTGTTGATTGAAGCCAGAGCAAAGAAAATGGCAATTGAAGCAGAGAAACTCACTGCTGACAATATCTACAAAGTGCTGATTTATTTTGAAAAGCTGTACGCCGTCATGGATGAGCAGGAGAAGCGAAAGATTATGGAATCACTGATCTCCGAAATCCATATCTACGAGGAACGGCAGCCGAACGGTCAGTGGCTCAAATCTATCAAATTCAAGCTTCCGATTATTGAGGAAGATATGGAAATGAGTTTGGACAATGATACACACGTTGAAAGTATTGTATTACTACAAAGAAGATAAGAACTAACAGATGCAGGTATGGATGGCTTGCATCTTTTTTACGCATTAGGAAAGTTAATAAAACAAGCTTCCAAATATTTCATATATAAAAACATGTTATAATAGCGATGAGGTGATATCATGATAGCGAAGTTTATGCGAACGATAAGGTTCTATATATTACCTGTCATACAAGCAAAGAAGACAAGATTTATAATAGTCAGCGGATTTATTATATTTTTTCATATCATTGCAGTGTTGATGACTACTGGAGAATTTAAGATAGATATATTAAAGGGAATGGGGATTTCTGCGATTAGTTATGTTGTTGTAAAAAGCATTGTTACAGTTATAGGATATGCGGGTAGTATGAAACGAGATCAACCATGGGTTAAAAGCAGCTTTATATTATATCCTGGTCGATATTACAGGTCTTTAAATGGGGGAATAAAGGAACGTCATGATAGTCCGGTAAATGATCATGATGAATTTTGCTTGTTCTTGCTGGTTATTTTTTGTTTAACCTTCATACCATTTTTCGATCAATTACAGGCTGGAGATATAAAGGAGGCACAATTGATTTTATATTTTCAGACAGGTTTGTTATCAGCTTTTTTCACAATCCTTTTAAAGATACCAGCATATGAAACAGAATATAATGACAATCTGAAAAAGGCAAAAAGGATATTTATGGAATGTGGAGGAAATCGTGAACAATTAGATGCTTCAGAAGAATATTATGAATACCAAGTTGATATTGATACAGAACAGAAATGGTATAAGGAGATAGAAATGAAGGAATATGAATGGATACGTCCTTATCAAAAGGAAGATTTATCGCAAATTCTGTGTTTGTTTTATGAAACAGTTCATCATATAAATGCGAAAGATTATACAAAAGAACAATTGGATGTATGGGCAGATGGTAAAGCGAATGAGAAGGTATGGAATGAGCATTTATCACAAAATACCACTTTGGTTTATGTAAGATGTGGGGAAATCTTAGGGTTTGCGGATATGGAGGAAAATGGATATCTTGATCATTTGTTTATACATAAGGATCATCAAAATGAAGGCATTGCTACAAAGCTTTGTAATCGATTAGAAAAGCAAAGTAATGCTGAAATGTTTTCTACTCATGCATCGATCACCGCAAAGCCATTTTTTCTAAACAGAGGATATAAGGTGGTAAAAAAACAGCAGGTGGAACGTAAAGGAATCCTGTTGACAAATTATATAATGCAGAAAGAAAATAAGATTAGAGAAAAGTGAGGAAAAATAATGAATGATAAACAACGAATGCTGGCGGGAAAACTATATAATCCATATCATATACAAGATCATGCCTGGGAGAATTGTCGGGAAGCTTTAGAGAAATTCCATGCATTGCCATATGATCATCAAGAAGAAAGTATGCGGATTTTAAAGGGAATTTTTGGTCATTTAGAAGAGGATGCCAATATCATTCCACCATTTTTTTGTGACAAGGGTGCACAGATTTATATTGGAAAGCAGTTTTTTGCGAATACCGGTTTATTGATATTGGATGAAGCAGAAGTACGAATTGGCGATCATGTGTTTTTAGGACCAAGAGTAAGTATCTATACTGCTGCACATCCAATTGATGCCATGGTTAGAAATATGGGACTTGAATGTGGTAAAGGTGTTACCATTGGTCATGATGTATGGATTGGTGGAAATGTTGTCATTAATCCAGGTGTGACAATAGGAAATAATGTGGTAATTGGCTCTGGCTCCGTGGTAACCAATGATATTTGTGATGGTGTAATCGCGGCTGGAAATCCATGCAGAATAATACGGAAAATTACAGAGGAAGATAAGGCGTATTGGCAAAAAGAAATGAAGGAATATTTAGAAGATGAAGATACGAAATTATGAAATATAATCATTTGATAAAAGTGAAGCAAATATTATATAAAATGGCATAGTGGTTAAATTATGTTCATGATATGATATAAAAAACCAATGGAAAGGAATAATCATATGAAAGTAAAAGAATTACGAGATACTTTAAAAGATAAAGATGTGAAATTGGTAAATGAAGCGTTTGTGGAAGTATATAAAATGTTATTAATATAAATTATTAACAAATGCTTGTGGCGTATATTTGTTTGATACAGATGATCCTTTTGGCTCTGTTGGTTATATAAGTCAGGTAGATTTATATAATTGTATTATTGAAAGAATGATTCCTTTAGGACTAGATGATAAAGCAATTAAATTAATGATACAATTGGCTTGTAATATAGATTTAGATTCTATGACATTGCATATAGAATTATATGATAGATTATTAGCAAACTATGAATTGGAAGAGCAAAGAAAAGATGTCATCAGAATCGCAAAGATCATGCGTGAAAATGTATCAGATAAATTAAAAAAATATAAATCTAAATATCAAAGACCTTATGAGTTAGTTTCCGTTATGAGGGAATATAATGACTTGATTTTCATCTTTTTAACAGCATTTGGCATTGGTAAAAAAGAAGTAGATGATTATCTGAAATATGATCAAGAAAAAGATGAAGAAGTATCAATGTATAAAATGCTGGATTATATTGATATTTTTGGAGCTGATGAAGATTGGGTGGATGTATATGAGTATATGGCTGTCGCAAAAAAAGTAACACCAAGAAAAAAACTACAGGAAAAATACAAAGAATTGAAAAAGGAGATCAATGGGTGATTTATGAATAAGGAACAGATTACATCAAAAACAGAAGCTTCGATACGACAACAATTATATCAAAGAGGATATGCTACTTGTATTGATACGATGGTATCTTTGGGATGGTTAAATCCTAAAGATGTTAGTCGATGGCAAAAAGGTGAAATTCCATATTTAGAAAGAGTTTGTGGATCTAATCTAGGTCATTTGAATACTTTTTTAAAGGCATATCATCAATATGCGATGAAAAATGGCTATAAAGAAAACTGGACATGCTATCGCCATAAGAAAACAAAGAAAATGTTACGCTTTTCAAAAAGTGGTAATGAAGTCGTAGAAAAACGATATGCGACACATATTGTCTGTATGGAATGTAAAAAGAAAGAGAAAGTAAAGGAAGTTTTAGATGGAGAAAAAAACACTAAATAAATTACTGGAAAATGCATTAAAAACTGACTGTATTCAAATAATATATGAGCTTTTAAAATTAAATCCAGAAGGCGAGGAGCTCATTAACGATTGGTATGAAAAGAATGATCAAAAGCGTAAAGAAGAAGCACAAGATGCTGAATTTATAAATTTATGGGATGAAAGAATATTGCCAACAGTTATGGCATTCAATGAATATGGTGGTGGCGATTATAGAGAAGAAGATGATGCTATTTTCCTATTATGGGAATTATCAAAAATGGGCAAAGAGAAAAATATTTCTTGGAATGCTAGAAAAATGGTGATGGATTCTATGATGGAACAATATGCTATTGGTAATAGTGGATTTGAAGATATGTTGTATGAGATTGCAAGTGGATTTTGTGATACCGAAGAAGAAATTGTATATTTTGAAGAATTATAAAAAATGATCGTATAGGCTAATTTGCTTGCACGATCATTTTCGTTTTTCATTAAAATGAATGGGGGTATGGCGAAAGATTATTCTTGTGTATTTTTTACTTTTTTATGATATTCATTGGTAGCGGCATTTACTTCATTTTCAATTTTACGTGGGCGAAATTCATCTTTGCCAGCATCACATAATGGGCATTGATAATCCGCTGGTTCCTTTAAAAAATCTTCTCCATCATAGATATATCCACATACACTACACATATATTCCATAGTCAATGTCCTCTCTTTCTTTATTTGCGATTGTATTATATAGGAAAAAAAACGCTCTGTCATGTAGAATGCTTGAAGAAAAATCAGAAATCAGGGATGAAAGGGTATGCAATCTGACGATTCAAAAGATTTTTTCACAAAATTTTACATTTCTATATTCATCAGACAAAAAATAGAGTAAAATTGTAATGTACGTTTGTACAAAACAAAAAGAGAGTTTAATTGGAGGTAATTATGAGCGGTTTTTTTGGAGTAGCTTCAAAAGAAGATTGTGTATTAGACGTGTTCTTTGGTGTAGACTACCACTCACATCTGGGAACAAGGAGAGGTGGAATGGCAATCCACGGAGAAAAAGGCTTTGCCCGTGCCATCCATAACATTGAAAATTCACCGTTCCGTACAAAATTTGAAAAAGACATTGATGAATTTCAAGGAAATTTAGGTATCGGATGTATTTCTGATAACGAAGCACAGCCACTGCTGGTAAAATCTCATTTAGGATCATTTGCCATCACAACTGTTGGACGAATCAACAACATTGCTGAGTTACAGGATTTATGCTTTGAAAGAGGTGTAACACACTTTCTGGAAATGAGTACAGGTCAGGTAAATCCTACCGAATTAGTAGCTTCACTTATTAATCATGAAGAAACAATTGTGGATGGATTGCGTTATGTTCAAAATCTGGTAAAGGGCAGTATGAGCATTCTGGTTATGACGCCAGATGGAATTTATGCCGCAAGAGATCGTTTAGGAAGAACACCAATTGTATTAGGTGAAAAACCTACAGGGTTCTGTGCAACTTTTGAAAGTAGCGCATTCTTAAATTTAGGATATCACCATTATCGTGATTTAGGACCTGGTGAAATTGTATTTATCACACCATCAAGTATTGAAGTTAAACAAAAACCAATGGATAAGATGAAAATCTGTTCATTCTTATGGGTTTACTATGGATATCCAACATCTACTTATGAAGGTGTAAATGTAGAA
This sequence comes from Absiella sp. AM09-50, assembly GCF_003433845.1. Lineage (NCBI taxonomy): Bacteria > Bacillati > Bacillota > Erysipelotrichia > Erysipelotrichales > Erysipelotrichaceae > Amedibacterium > Absiella sp. AM09-50. Next base: position 50,786 of record NZ_QVFI01000007.1, on the reverse strand, counting down.
TGTATGCGTAATCGCTGTGGAGAATTATTAGCAAAACGAGATAGTGTTGATGTGGACAGTGTTGCAGGTGTTCCTGATTCAGGTATTGCACATGCAGTAGGATATGCAAATCAATCAGGCATTCCATTTGCCCGTCCATTTATTAAGTATACACCAACATGGCCACGTTCTTTTATGCCAACCAGTCAGGCACAGCGTTCTATGATTGCGAAAATGAAATTGATTCCTGTTCAGGAATTGATTAAAGATAAGCGATTATTGCTGATCGATGATTCCATCGTACGTGGAACACAGCTTGGAGAAACAACCGAGTTCTTATATGACAGTGGCGCAAAAGAAGTACATGTTCGCCCTGCTTGTCCACCAATTATTTTTGGTTGTAAATATTTGAATTTCTCACGTTCAAGTTCTGAAATGGATTTGATTACACGCCGTGTTATCCGTAAACTGGAGGGTGATGATGTATCTGATGCAGTACTTGCAGAATATGCTGATCCAGATAGTGAACGTTATAATAATATGTGTGAAGAAATCCGTCAAAGATCAAATTTCACATCTTTACGCTATCACCGTATTGATGATATGGTAGAAGCCATTGGATTAGAAAAATGTAAACTTTGTACATATTGCTTTGATGGTAGAGAAGACGACGAAGATTAGATTATAGAAAGGCAGATTATGTAAAATTTAATCTGTCTTTTTCCACATAAATATATGTAAAGATTTATCAAATGTGATAAACTATAGGCGAAGATGAAAAGATAGGAGAAAAACTAATGAAACAGGACATGATTGTAATTTTAGACTTAGGTAGTGAAGAAAACACTAGACTTGCCAGAGAAATTCGTGAATTAGGTGTATACAGTGAAATTTATCCACATGATATCACAAAAGAAGAACTAACAAACCTTCCAAATGTAAAAGGTATTATCATTAATGGCGGACCTAATCATATCGTAGATGGCGTGCGTATTGATGTATGTGAGCATGTATATGAAGCAGGTTATCCTGTAATGTCAGTAGGTCATGAACTAGCAAAATGCGAAAATGCAATGGATGCGTGGTCTGATGATAAAGAAGAACGTTTGAATGTTTTAAAGAACTTTGTATTTGATACATGTAAGGCTGAAGCAAACTGGAATATGAAAAACTTTGTGGCAGATCAGATTGAATTGGTTCGTAAACAAGTGGGAGATAAGAAAGTGTTGCTGGCATTATCAGGTGGTGTTGACAGCTCTGTTGTTGCGGCTTTATTGATCAAAGCCATTGGAAAACAACTGGTATGTGTTCACGTAAATCATGGATTGATGAGAAAAGGTGAATCTGAAAGTGTTGTAGAAGTTTTCAAAAACCAGTTAGACGCAAACTTGATTTATGTAGATGCAAGTGAGCGATTCTTAGGCAAACTGGAAGGCGTTGCTGATCCAGAAAAGAAACGTAAAATCATTGGTGCTGAATTTATTCGTGTGTTTGAAGAAGAAGCACGCAAATTGGAAGGTATTGACTTCTTAGGACAGGGTACAATTTATCCTGATATCGTAGAAAGTGGTACGAAAACTGCTAAGATGGTAAAATCTCACCACAATGTTGGTGGACTTCCAGAAGATTTAGGTTTCTCTTTAGTTGAACCATTACGTATGTTATTTAAAGATGAAGTGCGTGCATGTGGATTAGAATTAGGATTGCCTGATGAAATGGTATTCCGTCAGCCTTTCCCAGGACCTGGTTTAGGTGTTCGTTGTTTAGGCGCAATTACAAAAGAACGTTTAGAAGCAGTTCGTGAAGCGGATGCAATTTTAAGAGAAGAATTCCATAATGCCGGATTGGATAAAAAAGTTTGGCAGTATTTCACAGTTGTACCTGATTTCAAATCTGTTGGTGTTAGAGATAATGCAAGATGCTTTGAGTATCCTGTGATCATTCGTGCTGTAAATACAGTCGACGCAATGACTGCGACAATCGAACAGATTGAATGGCCAGTGTTGATGAAGATTACAGATCGTATCTTGAAGGAAGTAGCAAATGTCAATCGTGTTTGTTATGACTTGTCACCAAAACCTACTGCTACAATTGAGTGGGAATAACAATTGAAATCGAAAAAAACGCCTAGAAATGGGCGTTTTTTGCATATTTAAGGGTTGTTCTGATACCGTTTTGATACCACTAGACTTAGTTATGTATATTTTAATAGTTAGTTATTTTTTACCAGTATAATTAATTTTCCAGTCTATGTATTCTTCTTTGCTGATTTTACCACTTCTTAAATCAGCTTTTTTTTGCATCCATTCTTCCATTAAGTCATCAAGTAAGATGTTATAGTCTAAGTCTATTAAGTAACGTTCATTTTCTTTTGTAATATTAAATAGGTTGTCTTGATCAAAATCAAACAACATAAAAATGAAGTCCAAAATTGCCGTATGTTCTTTTGTGCTTAGATAATATGATTCAACATCTAATGCTTCACTGATTTTTTCAAGCATATCTTCTTTAGGTGTTCGTTTCCCATTTTCATATTGAGAGATACGAGTACGACCATTTTCGTTATAACCAAGACCTACTTTGCCGGCAAGTTCTTCTTGTCGCATTCCTCTTAGCATTCGTACATATTTAATTCTTTCTCCTATATTCATTTTTTATCTCACCACCATTCGTTATTACTAGTATATCATATCTAAAATAAATATTAAACAAAAAAGTTCACATTTCTATTGACGATAACAAAAAGGTAGTTGTTGGTGAAACTGTTTCGGCATGTTATAAGGATAAAGATTTTTATAATTTTAAACCAAGAGCCAAATTGATATTTGCGTTAAATGAAATACCTTATTCAAAAGAAATCAATTATGGATTTATTCGACGATTATCCTATGTGAAGTTTGTAAATCAATACGTTGATGAACCTAAAGGAGAACATCAAAAGAAGGTAAATCGAAATCTAGAAAAAAGGTTAGCAAAAAATCTATCAGGTATTTTTAATTGGTGTTATGAGGGATATAAAAAATTATGTGTTCTTGATAGATTTCTAGACATTCAAGATGATCATGATATGAAGGATTTGTTTTTTAATATATCTTCTCCTATTTATTCATTCTTCAAGGATATGAAACCTTTAAATGAGAGAACATTAACACGAGATATTTATTCTATTTATATTACTTGGTGTAAGGATAATTATGTAACTCCTCAAAGTGTGGCAAACTTTTCAAAACAATTTTCAGCTGTTTCTAGTGGTGTATATAAATACTTTGATACAACAAAGAATGTTGAATCAGATGATGGGAAAATTCAAAAAGTACATTTACGAGGATATGAACCAATCTAAAGTAAATGTAGCAATATACCAGGTATATCGGTATACGCATATACCAGTATACCCGGTATATCTTGATGTTTCATAATGAAAGAATCATATGATAAAAGACTAAAATCGTGTCTTATTGTATTAGCAAGCAACGTATTTCGGGGACGAAATACACAAGTTAGGGTAGCCCTAATACCCATGAGAAAGGAGTTGATGCTGATGGCAAGTAGAAATAATATTAAAATTAGACTAAATGATGATGAGTTATCATTGTTAAATGACAGAGTTATCAAATCAGGATATAGTCGAGAACGATATATTCGTTCACTTATAAGTGGTATTGTTCCAAAAGAAAAACCACCACTTGAATATCATAAACTTATCAATGAATTTAATCATATAGGAGTCAATCTAAATCAATTAGTTAGACAGCTTTATCAACAACCGATATTAGAAACCGATGTAAGAACTGTTTTAAATCAACTAGAGGACATGATTAAAAATCTTGATAAACAAGTAAGGACACCGATAAAATAATGGCTACAACACGTATATGGGCAGTGAGAAGTCGATTAGACCATATGGTTGATTATGTATCAAACAAAGAGAAAACTGTTGCACTAGAAACTGTTGTTGATTATGTAACGAATGATAAAAAGACATTTGAAAAGGAATATGTAACTTGCATAAACTGTGTGTATCATGATCCGTATTCCTCAATGACTAATACGAAGAAACAGTTTAATGATAATAAAGAAATATTAGCGTTTCATGGTTATCAATCATTTGAAGCAGGTGAAGTTACGCCAGAACTTGCACATCAAATTGGAGTTGAATTTGCCAATAAATTATGGGGAGATCATTTTGAAGTTGTTGTTGCAACACATTTAAATACTGAACATATTCATAATCACTTTTTGATTAATGCAACTTCATGTGTTGATGGTAAACGATATTGTAATACTAATAAAGATATTCATAATATGAGAGAAGTTTCAGATGACTTATGTAGAAAATATCATTTATCAGTTATTGATAAAACAAAAGAAAAAGATAATTATTACCGAGAAAAACCTTTACGAGAATTAGCAAAAGAATCTATTGATTATGCAATTTCAATTAGTTTAACATTCACAAGTTTTGTGAAAGAATTGGATACAATGGGGTTTGAAGTTAAAGGGGCTGAGGATGGTTTTAAGATAAGACAAGTATCATCTAGTAAATTTATTAGAGTAAAATCACTTGGTAATAGTTATACATTTGAAAGTATTCGAGAAAGAATATTAGGACATCCAATTAAGATACAAACAATATATGATAAGAAAAACTTTGATATTGATTATTGGTGTAAGAAATATGAACGTGGAGAGTTAACTGGATTTCAAAAATTAATTATACATTATCAATATGTACTAGGTATTTTACCTAAACCAAATTCAAGACGATTTAAGCATAGCAAAGAGTATTATCAAGCATTAAAACATATGGATGAAATATCAGATCAAACGATTTTAATGTTTAAATATGATATTAAAACAATAGATGATTTAGAAAAAATTCAATTGAATATTGAAACTAAGTTAAAAGAAAAGTTAGAACAAAGACAAAAACTTTATAACAGAATTAGACGTTGTAAGGATACTGATTTTAAAAGTAAATTACAAACTGAAACAAAGTCTTATTCCAAAGAAATTAAAGAATTAAGAAAACAAATGAAATTATGTAATGGTATTGAAAAACGTTCTAAACAAATGGAACAAACAATATCAAACATTCAAGAAGAAAGAGGTAAAAACAGATATGAAAGATATTAATTATAGTGAAGTGAATGATTGTTTATTTCCAAATTTAAAAGGACTTGAAGAAGTAAAAGCAAATTCATATTTTGCAAGAATGAAAATTAAATATTTAAAAGAAAATGAACAAGGACATTTATTTTCATTGATGGCTAAGAATGAATTATCAACTTATCTTGAACAAGTAGATAAAGAAGTCAATGAAATGTATGATAGACTTGTTGAAGAATATAAAACTAAATGGAATGTTACTGAAGAATTAAAAGCACACAACCAAATGGAATGGGTTCAACAAATGAATAACATTGATAATGTTGTGAAAGAAATAATTTTGAAGGAATATATCTATAACTGATATTATTTGATATTTCCAATTTACGTAAGGGAGGATTTTTCATGAAAGATGCATATGCTTATGTTAGAGTAAGCACAAAAGAACAAAATGAAGATCGACAATTATTGGCAATAAAAGGGTTAAAGATAGATAAAAAAAGGATATTTATAGATAAACAATCTGGTAAAGATTTTGAAAGGCCACAATATCAAAAAATGGTAAAAAAATTTAAAAAAGATGATATTTTATATATTAAAAGTATCGATCGTTTAGGGCGTAATTATGCTGAAATTTTAGAACAATGGCGTATTTTAACAAAAGAAAATTGATATTGTAGTATTAGACATGCCATTATTAGATACACGTCGAGGAAAAGATTTAATGGGAACTTTCTTAAGTGACATTGTCCTACAAGTTTTATCATTTGTAGCTGAAAACGAAAGAACAAATATTAAACAAAGACAAGCCGAAGGAATTGCAGCAGCAAAGGCTAGAGGGGTTAGGTTTGGAAGCCCCCCTAAGCCATTGCCTATAGAATTTCATAATATTTATCAAAAGTGGAAAAATGGGAAAATTACAGGCATTGCTGCTGCGAAAGCGTGTGATATGCCAATGTCAACATTTAGATATAGAGCAGAAGTTTACGAAAAGTCTATATTATAGAAAAAAAGCAAATTTGCAGAAATGTGTAGATTTTTGACACATAAAATACAACTAAATTACGCTTGTGAAAAAGCGTTTAAATATGGAATATTAGACTATTTCGTGTTATTATGTCTTTGTAAGAATAAAAAAGCAATTTTACAGAAACCTACACTATTTTGAAATTGAATTTTTATTTAGACAATTTAGAATGTATACACATATAGTAACAAGAAAACGAGGTGAATGTAATGACAATGTGTCCTTTTTGTGGAACTGTATATGATGAATCAGAATATAGTAGTTGTCCAAATTGTAATGGATAAATAACTTGTGAAAGAGGGATATGAAAGGAGTTAAATAAAATGAAAAAAATGGTTTCAAAGATTTTGGTTATTATGTTGTTAGTATGCCCATTACTAACAGGCTGTAAATCAGATCCCGAATATGATAAGGCAAAAGAACTGTTTGATGCTCAAGTTACGAGAATTGAACTTCAAATTGAAGAAAAAGAAAAAGAAATTAAAAATGCTGAAGAGTTATTAAGTTTTGATAAAGAGGAATTAGATAAATCTACTGAAACTTCTTTAAAAAATACTATTGAAAGTGCAAAAAAAATTGAAATAGATATTCCTAAGATGCCTAGAGAAGTAAAGGATATTAATGAAAAAACAAAGGTACTTGAGGCGATTGATATTACGGAAGAAATTAATGATTTAAAAAGCGCTCAAAAGCTATTAGAAGATAGTAGAAAAAAATATGAATTGCTATTAAATCCTACAAGCGATTTCATAATTGAAAGGTTAAAAAATGTAAAAGATATTGATAAAATTGAAGCAGTCACTGAAGAAAAAGATCCTAATGGTAATTTAAATAAGCCAGGTGGTTACACTACACAAGTATATTTTTCATCACCTTTAGTTAAGGATGAGTATGGTTTATTTACAGGTGATGTGATTGAAGATGGAACTGATTGTGGAGGAAGTGTAGAGGTATATAAAACTGTGTCAGAAGCCAAAAAAAGAAATGACTATTTATCTGCATTCGATGGTGGAATTTTATCTGGTGGAGCACATACTGTATATGGATCAATCATTATACGTACTTCAGGAGAGTTAACTGCATCACAACAAAAAGCATTAGAAGATGCAATATTAAATGCTTTAACAGAATTATGATTTTATAAAACTAGAGGTTAATTGGGAGGAAAAATGTCAGAGAAAAACAAGTTAGATGCAACTACTTTTTGTAAATTATTGGATGAATTTGGTGAAGAAGCTGCAAAACAAACACTAGAAGATGTTAATGAGGGAAGATGTAGTGCAGATACTTTAGAAAAGTATTTGTATACTGATGAAACAAAAGATGAGTATTCTGCTAGATTAAAAAAGGAATATGAGGATTTTGAGTAAGTGAACAATTTATAGATTTTGACTTTGGGCTTTAGGTAATTTGTTTGACTTAAAGCCTTTATTCATTAAGAATTAATCTTTATCGGTCATTTTAATATTAGTAAATAGAAATTTTAATGAGCATATTACATATATAATATAAAAACGTATAGAATTATAATGCTTTTGCGACCGTTAGCTTATATAGTCAATACAATTGAGAGAAAAGTATAGTATAAATAGTAAAAATATATGTAATTAGTGAATAAATATGTTTGACATTAAGTAATACTATCCGAGTGGGAGTAGTCTGAGACGTGCTGGCAACCCTTATTTATAAGGTTTTCAGTGCGTTTTATTTCTATTGCATTTTTATTGTATAATTTTCTAAAGTTTCAATATTTAGCTTGATATATCCGTTTTTTTTTGTTATCAATTAATAATGGTTGGTTATGATTGTTGAATAGTTACAAATTTAAGTGTATAATGTTATCAATCAATAAATATCATATGTATTGTGCAACGAATTTAAATTTATCAGTTAATATATATTGGCGGAACTAAGGAGGTGGTAGCAATGGAAATGGATGGATTGTTAGTAGATTATGATGGTGAAAAAAATGTTGTTATGTATCAAGGGCTAAAAGAATATCCAATAGGTGGAATGATTGCTGAATATGCGAGATTGCGCCCTACTGATTTAAAGGAGATTATTTTGTCATATTCAAGGATAGACGAGAAAACTTCTGAGACTGGATTGTCTGAATTTTTCCCATGGTTTGTTCAAGAGTTAGAAGATAGATTTGGAACAGTGACTGCATTAATAGTTACTTTTGAATTTATGGATTTGGTTACAGATACATTCAAAATGGATCAAGGAGATTTAGATACTATATTTAAGGAAATTGAAAAAGAAGATAGGGTTGGACAATTTATCTTTGAAGATAGCGGATATTATGAAACGGGTAATTCAACTAATAAACAACTTTTGTTATCTGCCTATTATTGGTGGGCAGATTGTTTTGTTGCATTTAAACACAGTTTTCTTATTTTGGTAAGCAAAAAAGAATATGAAGCAAATCAAGTAGATGTGTTTTTGTCGATGTTTAGTGAAAATATAGATTTCCAACATATAGATTTTAAAATAGCAAACTTCGAAGGGAAGTTTCATTCAATATATACAATCAAATCATCAATGTCATTGATATTATTTGAAACAGCACATTGTCTAGATAAAAATGTAAAATTTATAAAATGTGCTAATTGTGGTGAATATTTCGTTCCTGAAGGGCGTATTGATATGATTTATTGTGGATATCCATCACCACAAGATAAAAGTAAAATTTGTAAGGATATAGGGGCTCAAGTTACACGAGCTAATAAAGAAAAAAATGATTTAGCAACTAAAGAATATCGTCGAATTTATATGAAATACAAGATGATTACATTAAGGCACCCTGAAAATAGAGAAGCCAAAAAAAATTTTGAAAAGCTTACATCGGAAGTTAAAAATATGAGAAAAAAGATGAAGAATGGAACTATCACAACAGAAAAATTTTTAGAATGGCTTAAAAATTTCGATACTAGAGCTTAAATTTTAATAGAATATAGAATTCTTAATAGAAAGAGGAAGGTGTAAATATGTTAAATAAAGACAATTATATTTTAAATTCATTAAGTGACTTAGATTTATCTCCGACTATGGAGAAAAATGCAAGAGATAAATATATAGCATTGTGTAAGTATTTAAGTGAAAAAGGACTTGATTCAGATTTTCAACCACAAGGTTCATTTTTAATTGGAACTACAATAAAACCATATAGAGATGGCAAAAACCAAGATTATGATTTAGATGTATTAGCTATTTTGAAGAGAAATAAAGATGAGACAAACGCTGAAAGAGTAAAAAATGATGTAGGAGATCTTATTAAAGAAAGCGGAATATATTCCGATAAACTCAAAAAAGAAGATAGTAATTGTTGGACACTAGAATATGCAGAAGTATCTAATGGAATAGGATTTTCATTGGATGTGGTACCAGCAGTTGATGAAATTGATGATATTAAAAATGTGATAATCCTTTCAGGTGTTGACATTTCTAAAGTAAAAAAAACCGTTGCGATTACTGAAAAAAAGGATATTTATGAGTGGTTAACTAGCAATCCTTTAGGTTTTGGTGATTGGTTTTTAGATATTAGTAATAGGCATTTAACAAGTGATATGAAGGTTGAACAGTTTAAAAGTATACCTTTTGATATTAGAATGGAATTTGCTAGTGTTGAAGAAATACCAACATATTACTATCGATCTAACTTGCAAAGAGCTGTACAATTTATCAAGAGACATAGGGATATTTATTATGATCGAAGCAATTTGCGTGACGATAAACCATCTTCTATTTTAATATCAGCTTTGGTTGCAGACTGTGTAAAAGAAAAATGGTTTTTATCAGTATCAGAAATTATTAAATCTTTTGTTGTTGGCTACAAAAATAAATCAATATCTATAATGCAAAATGGCAAAGTTTTAAATCCTGTAGATTTAAGAGAAAACTTTGTTGAAAAATATACAATCAAAAGATTGAGACTTATGGAAGATTGGATTGAAGTATTGAGTAATTTTATCTATATTGAAGACGATAGAAAATTTAAACAGATAATACATAATGATATTAATACTAATATATTTGCGGATTCTTTTGATACACCAAAGAAAATCATTGAACCGACAAAACCATGGATGAAATAAGATGAATGAAAAATTATTCAATGAAATACAGGTTTTACTAGAGGAACAACCATTGCTAAAAATGTTAGAGAATGAGAAAGAATACATTCTTGAAGGGATATATAAATATACCTTAGAATTCAATGGTTGTATTGCTCAAGGAAACAGAAAAGTAAGATTTATTGTTTTGAAAAATTTTCCAATTAACGTACCTAAGTTTTATGTGTTTGACTATCCTAATGATATGGAACATATATATACTGATGGTAGTGTTTGTTTGGCAACAATAGGCGAAATGATTTATTTCCTAAATAAAAATGCATCTTTAATAGCATTTATAGATAAATTTGTAAACTCTTTTATATTTACTTTGGATTGGTTTGAGAAATATAAAACTTATCCATTTGGAGATAGAAATCATGGTTATAAAGGGCTATTGGATTATTATTTGAATGATCTAAATTTAACAGTAGATCAATATAAAGAAATGGTTTTTATGATTTATGATAATAAGTATAGAGGTCATTCACAATGCTTTTGTGGTTCTAAGAAAAAACTAAGAAATTGTCATGGTAATTACATTTTACCAATTATACAAAATGAAAATTATAAAAATATGTTTTTGAATGAAGCTTATATGATATTGACGGAGGATGGTAAAAATGTCAACAAATAATCCACAAGATAAATATATGAAGGTGTCTAAAAAGTTTGTAATTGCTCAAGATTTTTTAGGTTTCATAACCTTAGTATTGGCTATTTTTCAAGGAATAACATTAGTTATACCAGGAAAAATATTTTTGACAATATCAGGAATTATTTTGGTTATGGAATATATAGCTTCATATTTAAGTTCTGTTTATTTTGATAAAGCTCATGTCATACGAGAGATAGGTCTTTTGGATAATAGTTTTTCTGAAAAAAGAATACCAAATTATGATAGTGAAACATATTACAACAATGGTTCAATTATAGATGGATATATAAAGTTACTAGCAAATATTCATGAAAATGCTCTATTTACATCTAATGTTTCTGCGAGAATGTCTATACCTTATTTTGTTGTTTCTGCCATTGCTTTTGTTATTCTTTTAGTTCAATTATTCTTGTATGGAATGGATGATTATTCATCAATATTACTAAATTTTATAGTCTCAAGTAGTTTTTTTAATCGAGCTATCAAAATAAACTCTTTAAAAAATTCTACTGAAATTATATATGATAAGGCAAATGAGCTTTGTAACTTATATGAAAATAATCCAACAGAGACTAAACTTTTGTTACCTAGAATATTGGAACTTATTTTACAATATGAGAATACCATATATGAATCGAAGCTTATCTTAAACGAAAAAATATTTAATAAGCTAAATTATTCATTAAGTATGGAGTGGAATAAGATTAGAGATAGTTATTTACTTTATAGTAACAAAAATGAGTGATTTATTGTCACTATCTCTTTGCTCATAGTTTTTTCTAATTTAGTAAAGCTCGTTCATATCAGATTTTATGGGAATCGAATTTTTTCAAAAAGTCTCTAGTATCTGGTAATTTGGAGTAAATATTTTTGAGTTTTTGTTATTTTTGAGATACCATTCTGCTACCATTAGCTTGTATAGTCAATATAATTAAGAAAAAATATGATAAAAATATCCAAACATTACATTATTTGTGAACAAATATGTTTGATATTAAGTAATACTATCCGAGTGGGAATAGTAACAATTTAGCTTTATATCTAAAAATCGTCGTTTAATATGACGATTTTTTTTATTCTATTGTTGTACAAATCACCTTTTAAATAAAAAATAATCTATGAAGCAACAGAAAAATTTTATATATGCAACTTCATTAGATTATGAAATCATGTCAGAAATATGTAATTCTACTCATAGTAGGTGTGATTTTTTAGCATATAAATTATAATGATTGAAAGGAGGGATATTATGGATCAAGAAAAAATTGGAAAGTTTATTGCAAAGTGTAGAAAAGAGCAAGGCTTAACGCAAGCACAATTAGCCGAAATGCTAGGTATTACGTATAAAGCGGTAAGCAAGTGGGAGAGTGGAAAAGGACTGCCTGATCCATCAAGGATGATTGATTTATGTAATATACTAAAAATCACTGTTAACGACTTATTGAGTGGTGAAAAAATAGAAGAAAAAAACTATGTAAATAAAGTGGATGATAATTTAATTGAGTTACAAAAACAAAAACAAGCAATGAACATGGCAGTAAGGATATGCTATTTATTATAGCAATCATATTATTCATTTGTAATTTCCTTAATGTGATACTATATGGTATTGAAGAAGCAACAAAAAAACCAGAATTCTTCATCATGGTATCAATCGCACTTATTTGGCTTTTTGTATACACATATATAATAAACAAGGTAGATAGTAAAAGAAATATGGGATATGTTATTGCTATATTTGTCATTGGTGTGATTGTTGTTTTATTGGTTCCTCTGTTTTTTACGATATTATTATAAGCTGAAGGAGGATATTAGAAATGAAGATAAAAAAATTATGGAGTTTCCTTTTGATTATCGCAATAAGTTTTTATTTAGTTCCCCTTATGATAAAAGATACTGGAATTGGCATGTTAGTCTTGTTAGTGGTTTTACCCATCATAAGTTTTATATGTTCCATGATTTATGGAATGGGAAATACATTTCATCCATTATTTTCTCTATGTGTAGTATTACTATATATTCCCACAGTCTTTTTATATTATAATAGTAGTGCGATGATTTATGCTTTGATATATGGGTTATTAAGTTTAACTGGGCTTTATATTGGCACATTGGTTTCAAGAAAGTATGGTAAAACTGATGATGGAAAAAGAGAAGATTATAGAAAAAAGAGTGAAGGTATTTTGTAAAATAGAAATGAATCAGCAAGTTATGTTTGAGAAACAATACCTTGATAAATGTTTATAAAGGTATAAATGCTTTAAATTTGAAAGATACTAAATCGAGCTTACATGGTTTTTAAGCGGGGATTAGATTTCTTTGAAACAAAAAAACGAAATTTTCAGAAAATTTTTCTATACGTCAAAACTGAATAGTGGTAAAATATACCTGTTCAAAACGAACGAGGAGGTTTGTTATGATTAAAATAGGTATCGTAGGTTATGGAAACTTGGGACGAGGCGTAGAATGCGCTGTTTCAAAAAGCAATGATATGGAACTTGTCGGTGTGTTCTCCAGAAGAAATCCTGAAACGGTAAAGACACACACAAATGTCCCAGTTTATGAAATGAAAAAAGTATATGACATGAAAGATCAAATTGATGTATTAGTGTTATGTGGAGGTAGTGCAAATGATCTGCCAAAACAAACTGCTGAACTAGCAGAACACTTCAACGTCATTGACAGTTTTGATACACATGCGAAAATTCCAGAACACTTTGAAGATGTTAACAAAGCAAGTGTGAATGGAAAACATATCAGCATTATTTCTGTAGGATGGGATCCAGGTTTATTCTCATTAAATCGATTATATGGTCAGGCAATTTTACCAAATGGCAATGATTATACATTCTGGGGAAAAGGCGTTAGCCAGGGACACTCTGATGCTATTCGCCGTATTGAAGGTGTAAAAGATGCTAGACAATATACAATTCCTGTGGAAGTTTCATTAGAAAGTGTACGTAATGGTGAAAATCCAGATTTAACAACCAGACAAAAACATACACGTGAATGCTTTGTTGTGGCAGAAGAAGGCGCTGATTTAGAAAGAATTGAAAATGAAATCAAAACAATGCCTAATTATTTTTCAGATTATGATACAACGGTTCACTTTATCAGTGAAGAAGAATTGATGAGAGATCATAAAGGCATTCCACATGGTGGTATTGTATTCAGAACTGGTACAACAGGTTTTGATAATGAAAATAAACACGTCATGGAATATAAATTAACATTAGATTCCAACCCTGAATTCACATCCAGTGTGTTGGTCGCATTCGCTAGAGCGGCATATCGTCTAGCATCAGAAGGACAATATGGTTGTAAAACTATTTTTGATATTGCTCCAGCTTACCTGCATCCAGCAACAGGAGAAGAATTACGAAAAAATTTATTATAACAAGAAAAGGCGAAATGCCTTTTTCTTTTTAAAAGACACAATGCATTGCAATTTCATAGAATTTCCATATAATTAAATGCAGAAGAAAGAAGGAATGATCACATGAAACGCATAGTCACAGGGATATTGGCCCATGTTGATGCTGGAAAAACAACACTGAGTGAAAGCATGCTGTATTTATCTGGCAATATACGAAAACCGGGAAGAGTGGATCATGGTGATGCATTTCTCGATTATAATGAATTAGAGAAAAGTCGTGGAATCACGATATATCTAAAACAAGCGATCATGAATTGGAAAGATTGTGAATTTACACTGGTAGATACCCCGGGTCATGTTGACTTCTCTACAGAGATGGAACGTACGCTGCCAATATTAGATTATGCAATTCTGCTAATCAATGGAATGGATGGCGTACAGGCACATACACAGACTATTTGGAAACTGTTACAGCATTACCACATCCCTGCTTTCATATTCGTTAATAAGATGGATGCTGCCTATGCAGATGTACAAACACTAATGGATAATATCAAAGAAAAACTTAGCGGAAATTGTGTGGATTTTACACATAAAAATGAGGAATTTTATGAAAATATCGCATTATGCGAAGAATCACTTTTAGAAAATTACATGGAAACAGGAGATATTTCCACAGAAAACATCGCAGAATCCATATCAAAAAGGTTCATCTTCCCCTGCTTTTTTGGCTCTGCATTAAAAATGGAGGGCATAGAAGAACTGTTGGAAGGAATGCGTACATATACAATGGAGAAACAATATCCGCAAGAATTCGGCGCTAAAATCTATAAAATCAGCCATGATGAGCAGGGAAATCAATTGACGCATATGAAGATCACCGGTGGTATATTAAAGTCTAAAACAAAATTAAAAGAAGATGAAAAAGTCGATCAGATTCGTTTGTATTCGGGAAATAAATATGAAATGCTCCAAGAGATTGAAGCAGGAAGAATATGTGCCATCAAAGGATTAAAAAGCTTTTTACCGGGGGATGGCATTGGCATAGAAGAACATTTTCAACAG
Organism: Absiella sp. AM09-50; assembly: GCF_003433845.1. NCBI lineage: Bacteria > Bacillati > Bacillota > Erysipelotrichia > Erysipelotrichales > Erysipelotrichaceae > Amedibacterium > Absiella sp. AM09-50. Next base: position 35,457 of record NZ_QVFI01000007.1, on the reverse strand, counting down.
CCGGTATTAATGTCCTATATGAATTATCGCATAGTGCCACCAGTTGGTTATGATCAACATCTATTATTGAAACAGATGAATCAACTGGCTAAGGAAGATCCCCAGCTGCATGTTACATATACAAAACAAACGGATGAAATCCGTGTTGCATTGATGGGCGAAATCCAGATTGACGTATTAAGAAAACAGATATCAGATCGATATGGTGTAGAAGTAGCCTTTGATAAAGGCAGTGTGATCTATAAAGAAACGATTACAGAACCGATAGAAGGTGTAGGTCACTTTGAACCACTTCGACATTATGCAGAAGTACATGTATTGCTGGAACCTTTACCAAGAGGCAGCGGTCTGCAATTTGCTACAGACTGTCCACAAGATCAATTATCTGGACAATTTCAACGATTGATACTGACACATTTAGAAGAAATAGAACATCCGGGTGTACTGGGTGGCTTTCCTATCACAGATATTAAAATAACCCTGATTGGAGGAAAATCCCATAACAAACATACGGAAGGCGGTGATTTCCGTCAGGCGACCTATCGTGCAGTACGTCAAGGATTGAAAAAAACAACCTCTATTCTATTAGAACCATACTACGAATTTCAACTGGATATTCCAAATGAGTATATTAGTAAAGCGATTTTTGATATCGAAACCATGCATGGTACATTTGAAATCAAAGACGCAACAGATACAAACAGTATAATATGTGGAAAAGCACCAGTTTCCATGATGCAGGACTATCAACAAAAAGTGACAGCATATACCAAGGGAAAAGGCAAGTTGATATGTAGTTTAAAAGACTATGAGCCTTGTGAGAACCAGGAAGAAATATTAGCTCAGATTGGATATGATAGTGAAACAGATTTAGAACATCCAACCGGATCTATTTTCTGTTCGCAAGGTGCTGGATATTATGTACCATGGAATGAAGTGAAAAAACATATGCATGTAAAATACTGCTGGAAACCAGAAGAACCCAAAGCGATAATACAAAAACAAAAAAATTATCAGCCAGGAATAGATATGGATACAGAACTAGAAAAAATATTTGTGCAAACATATGGAACCAGCAAAAAAAGATATACACCAGCAATGGAAAAGAAAGAAATTATAACAGAACCTAAAATATCAATTATAAAAAAACCACAATGTATTCTTGTGGATGGATATAATGTGATACATGCCTGGCCTGAATTAGAAGAATTAGCAATGCAGAATTTGGATGCAGCACGAACAAAACTAATCAATGCCATGTGTAACTATCAAGGATACAAAAACTGCCTGTTGATTCTTGTTTTTGATGCCTATAAAGTACAAGAAGGTGTTGGATCAATGAACCAATATCATAATATCTATGTTGTTTATACACGGAAAGCACAGACAGCGGATATGTATATTGAACGAGCTACACATAAAATGGCGAATGAATATCAGGTTAGTGTAGTCACATCAGATGCTATGGAACAATTGATTGTGATAGGTCAGGGTGCTGGAAGAATGTCATCAAGAGAATTAAAATTAGAATTAGAACGTATTGAAAAACTTGAGATGAGCAGTTATGAACATACACAGAAAAAATATCGTACATATCTGTTAGAAGATGTAAAAAAATATATGGATGAAGAAAGCAGTGAGGATTAGTTATACATTACATAACAAACCTTGCTGTTTTTTTGTGAAAAAGGCATTATGAGGTGATTAAGCTATGATATGTGTTAAAATAAAAGAAAGAGGTGATATTATTATGCGTATGAGTTGGGATAAAATAATGAGTGAAAAAAGAATTCCAGATAAAGAAAAAAACGAAGCTAACCGCTTCCGCAGTGAAATAGAAAGTGATTATCATAGAATTATAAGAAGTGCTTCCTTTCGTCGTTTACAAGATAAAACACAAGTATTTCCCCTTGACCAAAGCGATTTTGTAAGAACCAGACTGACACATTCACTAGAAGTGTCATCTTTGGCGAAATTGATGGGGAAGCAGGTATGTCAGAAAATTTCAGAAATGAATCTTGAAAGTGAAGAAGAATTACCAGACGTACAAAAAGCTATGGAGATTTTGAATTGTGCAGGATTATTACATGATATCGGAAATCCGCCATTTGGACATTTTGGGGAAACTGCAATACGAAACTGGTTTAAAAAAAATCTGAATATCAAACAATTTCATGGCAAGCCATTAACAGATGTTTTGGATGAACAACAGATATTAGATTTATATAATTTTGAAGGCAATGCGCAGGCATTACGAATAATCACAAAGCTACACAGACTGATAGGACCAAATGGGTTACACTTGACATCTTCGGTAATGGATACAATCATTAAATATCCAGTAAATTCTATTGAAAAAACGCAGGCAGAAAATAATGCAAACAGAACGCTGCTACAAAAGAAAATTGGATACTTCCAAAGTGAAGAAAATCTGTTTCAAAAAATCAAAGAAAATACAGGAACAGGAATAAGCAGAAATCCATTATGTTTTATATTAGAAGCAGCAGATGATTTAGCTTATACATTTGCAGATTTAGAAGATGGATATAATAAAGGAATGTATTCATATGATGATTTATTACAGGTTATACAATCAGCTGAGGATTCATATGGTGCAGAATTATTGATGAAACTTCTAAAAGATGCGAAAGAATTAGAAGATAGTGATGATGATCCATATAAAGCTGCGGTATTTGGATGGCTGACAAAAAAACAATTATTTTGTGTATCTCAGATTACTATGGCATTTATTGAACATTATGAAGAAATCATGACAGGACAATTTACACAAGAATTAATCACAACAGGAAGTCAGGGCGCACTGATTAATAATCTGAAAAAATTCGCATTTGAGCGAATATATAATCATTCTTCCATTCTTCGTATAGAATTGATGGGGAATGAAGTGATTACTTTTTTATTAGATCGTTTTGTGGATGCTTTAATTTCATATGATAGTACTGAAGATATTAGTGAGATACAAATGAAATATATCCAGCTAATGTCTAAAAATTATTTGGATAACTACCATGAAGAATGCAAAAGTGGATTAAGTGATAATCAAAAATTATATCGCAGACTTTTATTGGCTACAGATTTTGTGTGTGGAATGACAGACAGCTATGCAAAACAGTTATATAGAGAATTAAATGGAATGGGATGAATGTGATGATTCATCTCTTTTTATGATAAAGCAAATTAAAAAAATTATATCGTTATAAGAGATTCAGATAATAGATGAATTTATATTAGGATGATATGTATTTTATAAGAAATTATGTTATGATAATACATGAGGTGTATTTAAGGATGAAATTATTGTTGATTGTAGCAAATGATGAATTTATTGATGAAATAACATCTGCGCTGATTCAGGGTGGCTTTACTGCAACAGAAGTTGCAAGCACAGGTGAATTTGTTAGATATGGTGAAACTATTTTATTGCTTGGAGTTGAAGAAAATCAAGTTGAACAAGTGATTGATAAATTGCGTAATGCAAGCCGCCATCATAATAAAGATAAAAATTTACCGTTTTTTGGCAAGGTTTTAATCTATCAAATTGCGTTAGATGAGTATGCAAAGATTATTGGAATGGGTGCCAGTTAGTTTTGTAAATCGTCTAAAGGCCTTTTATTAAGGGAGATTTAAGGCTTAAGAAAAAAATAAATAAAAAAATTAAAAAAAAGAAAAAAAGTTGTTGACAGATATAAATGTAGATGGTATTATATTAGGGCACTGAGGCAAGGAAGTGCTAAGAAATAAAGAGTTGGAGGTTTAGCTCAGTTGGGAGAGCGTCTGCCTTACAAGCAGAGGGTCAGCGGTTCAAGTCCGTTAACCTCCACCATGAATTTGCCGACTTAGCTCAATTGGTAGAGCAACTGACTTGTAATCAGTAGGTTGGGGGTTCAATTCCTCTAGTCGGCACCATCTTAATAAAAAAATGCTGGGGAGGTAGCGAAGAGGCTAAACGCGGCTGACTGTAACTCAGTTCCTTATGGTTCGGCGGTTCGAATCCGTCCCTCCCCACCATACTTCTTGGGGTATAGCCAAGCGGTAAGGCACCAGACTTTGACTCTGGCATTCCACTGGTTCGAGTCCAGTTACCCCAGCCAATCAATAAACAATAAATGACCCGTTAGCTCAGTTGGTAGAGCATCTGACTTTTAATCAGAGGGTCGGGCGTTCGAATCGCCCACGGGTCACCATTTATTGCGGATGTAGTTCAATGGTAGAACTTCAGCCTTCCAAGCTGACTACGTGAGTTCGATTCTCATCATCCGCTCCATCTATGAAACGTACACCAATCGCAAGGTTGGTGTTTTTTTGGCTGAAGTCTGCTATTGGACGGTTCCTGTGGGGGATTTGGTTATATAGATTGATTGGCTGGGGACGAACCTGGAATGCGATCGCTTGGCCTACGAACATTTAAGGTGCATTTTTATTAATATGACATGGTGGGGACAATGTTTTCCGCTGACCATTACGATAATTGCACTTTTTTAACTAGTCATAGGTTGTTTTTGCTATTTTAAAAATTTTTTAGGATTTTCACACCTTTTTTACGTATATATATAATGTAGGGAGTGTGATAATATGTATCTAATGATAAAACTCTCATTAATTGTTAACAATGAGATAGAAAAAGACCTTTTAGATTATGAGAAAAATTTTAAATCAGAAGTAGGAAGAATTCACGACATCTTTTTGAAAGAGCATAAGACATACGAATATCGCTATAAGGATATTAGCAATCGGATATCTTACAACTCTAAGCATCTGGTTTTGGCAGAAGCAAAAAATTGGTTTAATGAGAAAGAAGAAACACCATTTCGATTTTGCTATTCCAGTTATTGGAGTAATTCCTCATATTGGATTAAAGAAAATTTGATTTTAGAGTTAGGGCTGTCGGATAGAAAACGTAAGTTGTATGTTCCTTTTTATCAAAATGAGCAACAATTAAAACGATTGAAGATGGGAAAACCAATGAATCTCCAAATTGTACATAGCCATCAGAAATGGTACGCTGTCATTTATTTGCAATTACAAGAAAGACGAATATATTCGAAAAAACAGATGGGAATTGATATCGGAATCAAGGTACCTGCTGTTGTTGCAACGAGTGAGGGTAAAGTTCGCTTTTTTGGTAATGGTCGTGAAATACGTTATCGTCAAAGACAATTACGTGGTCACATCAAAAAGCTGCAAAAAATGAAACAATATAAGAAACTAATCGCTTTTAAGCATAAATTAAGCCATGTATTAACAAATTATGATCATCAAATATCAAGACAAATTGTAGATTTTGCTGTTAAAGAAAATATTGGTGTTATAAAAATGGAAAAATTAACAAGAATCAATCGAAGGTTCAATGTTCGTAAATGTGAAAATATATATTTATGGTCATATCGACGTTTACAGGAATTTATTGAATATAAAGCTGAGCTGGAAGGAATAGAAGTACGTTATATAAATCCATATATGACTTCACAAAAATGTCCGAAATGTGGTAAAATCAACCATGCAGATGATCGTGATTATCATTGCTCCTGTGGTTATCATGCCCATCGTGATGTTGTAGGAGCACTTAATATTCTACAAACACTATAATCACAGAAATGTGATTAGCCCATAATATCCTTGTATACAGTTATGGGACGGGAGAAGGCACTCCACATGCGAAATGCACGAAACCTGCCATAGAGTTCGAACCTTAAAAGAGCGTGTTGAAATTTTGGTTTCAGCATGCTTTTATTTTGAGTATTTACAAGTATTTGACGCTAAATTTACAGTATTTGGTGCTGGATTATAATGCAAATTTATATTTCTAATGATATAATGAATGAGTAGTTTATAAGGAGGAATTTTTATGTCAACACCACATAATGCAGCACAACCTGGAGATATTGCCAAAACAGTTTTAATGCCTGGAGATCCTTTGCGTGCGAAATATATCGCAGAAACTTATTTAGAAAATCCAGTCAAGTTTAATACAGTCAGAAATATGTTTGGCTATACAGGAACATATAAAGGACATAAGGTATCTGTAATGGGCTCTGGTATGGGAATGCCTAGTATTGGTATCTATTCTTATGAGTTATATAAATTTTATGATGTTGAAAACATTATACGTATCGGCAGTGCTGGTGCTTATACGGATACTTTAGAATTATACGATTTGGTTTTAGCAGAAAGTGCTTGGAGTGAATCTACATTTGCTTTGGCTCAGGCTGGTAAATCTGGTGATATTCAATATCCTAGTGATTCTTTAAATGACGTATTAGAAAACGCAGCACAAAAATTAAACAAGCATTTAACAAAAGCACGTATCCATTCAAGTGATGTATTTTATCACGAAGATAATGTTGATGATCATAATGATTTTTATCAGAAACATGGATGTGTATGTGTTGAAATGGAAAGCTTTGCTTTATTCCACAATGCGTCGATTCTAGGCAAAAAGGCGGCTTGTTTATTGACGATTTCTGATTCTTTGGTTACACATGCAGGGGCGAGTGCTGAAGAACGTCAAACTTCTTTCAATAATATGATGGAAGTTGCATTGGAAGCCACGATTCAATTATAATCAAAATTGTATTCCTTAATCGTTTAAGGAATACTTTTTTTATCTAGTCACTATTACAAAAAGCATAAAGGCATATGATTTGACTTCTTATATATTATTTCCTATAATGTGAATATCCCACCACCGGTGGGGGGAGGTAATCTATGACGCCAGAAAGAAAAAAAGCATTACAGAATTTAAAAACAGCAAAAGGTCAGCTGGAAGGTATCATTAAAATGATTGAAGATGATCGTTATTGTATTGATATCTCAAATCAGATTTTCGCTTCCACTGCCTTGTTGAAAAAAGCAAATATGCATATACTAAGCGGGCATTTACAAAGTTGTGTAAAAAACGCAATGAACGAACAAGACAGTGATGAAAAATTAAAAGAGATAGAGGATATTATATCTATACTATTGAAATAAGGAGGTTATTATGCGAAAAACATATCATGTGGACGGCATGAGCTGTGCGTCCTGTGCAGCTGCTGTTGAAAGAATTTTAAAAAAACAGGATGGTATTGAAAATGCAGAAGTAAATTTGATTTTGAATGAAGTAACCATCACTTCTAAACAAAAAATCAACACAGAAACATGTGATAGAGCATTACAAAAAGCAGGCTTTTCTTTAAGCGAAAAAGAAGAATCTCATAGTGAAACATTCGCTGTGGAAGGAATGAGCTGTGCCTCCTGTGCTGCCAGTGTGGAAAGAATTCTATCAAAATTTGACGATATCCAGCAGGCGAGCGTAAATCTGGTATTGAATCAGGTTACGATATCATACACAAAACGTGACTTTGACGCATGGAAGTCAGCAATCGCAAAAGCTGGTTTCACGCTGAAGGAAAATGCAGTATCATCGACTTGCCTTTTAGATATCGAAGGGATGAGCTGTGCTTCCTGTAGCAGTTCTATTGAGCGAGTACTTAGAAAAAAAGAAGGTATCATCTCTGCAGATGTAAACTTAGTGATGAATCAGGCAACCATATCTTATGATCATCAAAAAATTAAAATCTCTGAAATGATACAAGCAATTGAAAAGGCTGGTTTTCATGCACATATCCATAAAGAGGAGAAAACTCAGACAATAAAAAAAGACTATGAAAGTCTACGTGTCTATATCACCTTAGGCATTGCTGCAGTTTTATTATATATCGGAATGTCACACATGCTGGGTAGTTTTGAGTTACCATTACCTGATATCATTTACTATAAGACACACCCTTTTAATTTTGCGTTTATCCAATTCATCTTAGCAACGATCATATTGATCTTAGGCAGCCATTTCTTTACACGTGGAATTAAAGCACTTATTCATAAATCACCAAATATGGATACACTTGTCGCAGTTGGTACAGGAAGTGCCTATTTATATTCTTTAGTATCGCTTATTCAAATTATGCAGGGCAACATGCATGCTGTTCACACTTTATATTTTGAATCAGCAGGCGTGGTTGTTGCACTTGTTCAATTTGGCAAGCACTTAGAAAGTATTTCAAAGAAAAAATCAACAGGTGCGATATCTGCTTTGTTGCAGCTGCGCCCTGATGAGGCAACCTTACTTCGAGATGATAAAGAAATCACGATTCAAATAGATGAAATCAATGAAGGAGATCTGCTGGTAGTGAAACCTGGAGAGCATATCCCAGTTGATGGAATTGTGGTAGGCACAGGTGCAAATGTGGATGAAAGCATGTTGACAGGTGAAAGTATGCCAGTCAAAAAGCAAAATGGAGATGCTTTAATTCAGGGTACGATTGATCTTGATGCACGTATGGTTATGAAATGCAGCGCTACACAGGAAAATACAACATTATCTAAGATAATTCAAATGGTAGAGGAGGCACAGGGCAAAAAAGCACCAATTGCCCGTATTGCGGACCGTATTTCTTTATATTTTGTACCTACAGTTATGCTTATCGCTTTTATTGCCGGTATATTATGGTATATTGCCACAAAAGATTTCTCTTTTGCATTAACAATATTTGTAAGCGTTCTGGTTATCGCTTGTCCATGTGCTTTAGGATTAGCAACTCCTACAGCAATCATGGTTGGTACTGGAAAAGCAGCCCAGCTGGGTATATTTATCAAGAGTGGGGAAGCACTGGAAACTGCCAGCCAAATTGATACGATTGTTTTTGATAAAACTGGAACCTTAACCATTGGTCAGCCAGTTGTTACAGATATAGCAACCTCAAAACATGAAAAAGAAGTTCTGGCATTGGCTGCAGCTTTAGAACAAGGCAGTAAGCACCCTCTTGCAACTGCAATCTTAAAGAAAGCCGCAGATGAGGATATCAAAATTCCATCATTAGCACAAATTAAAACCATCAATGGACAGGGATTGGAAGCTGATTATGAAGGTAAAAAATTATTTATCGGAAACAAATCAGATAGCACAGTGTCAAAGCAATTTCAAAATCAGGAAGAAAAATATCGTAAAGAAGGTAAAACTGTGGTCTATCTGTATTTGGAAGATGAACTTTTAGCAATATTTGCAATTGCTGATCAGTTAAAATCAAATGCGAAAGAAGTAGTTACACAACTACGAAATCAGGGCATTGATGTTGTAATGTTGACAGGAGATCACAAAATTACAGCGCAGGCAATCGCAAAACAGGCAGGCATTGAACATGTGATTGCACAGGTACTGCCTGATCAAAAAGGAAATCAGGTACAGATGCTGCAACAACAAGGTAAAAAAGTTGCCATGGTTGGTGATGGTATCAATGATGCAGTTGCCTTAATGCAAAGTGAAGTAGGAATTGCTATTGGCAGTGGCAGCGATGTTGCTTTAGAAAGTGCGGATATTGTCTTAATGAAAGATAATCTTCAGGACGTTTTACAAGCAATCCGCTTGTCAAAAGCTGTTATCAGAAACATTCATCAAAATTTATTCTGGGCATTCTTCTATAATTCTTTGGGTATCCCAATTGCGGCTGGTGTCTTACATCTGTTTGGCGGCCCATTGTTATCGCCGGTATTTGCAGGCGGGGCAATGGCATTAAGCTCTGTTTGCGTAGTATCCAATGCATTGCGTTTGAGAAATTTTAAATAACTTTATGAATAGGATAGTGATTTCATAAGGAAAATATAGTACAATTATCTCATCAAGAAAGAGGTGTCTTATGGATAATACAAAATTTTGGATCCTATTTATTGTTATTATGGTTGTTATGGTTGTAGGAACACAGCTATATAAACGATATCTATTAAAACGTTTTATGAGTACGTTGAAAAATCGTGAGTTTGATGCATTTTTTAAGATTGCTGATGGGTTTGCCAGCAAATATTTCTTTCCTTATTTCAATCGTCTATATATGAAAATGAATGCCTATATGATGATGCCGGATTATAAAAAAGTGGAAGAAACCTTTGATGAATTATTATCCCTTCGTTTGAATAAAAAACAAAATCTTGATGTAAGTGTAAAAGCATTTTATTACTATCTTGATGAAGAAAAAAGAGGGAAATGTAAAGAATTGCTTGAGCGTATCAAATCGCTGGGTCAAGATGCAGTTTATGAAGAATGTAAGATGATGTATGATATTTTATTATGTGATAAGTTTGATTATATTGATTCTATGCAAAAACAATTAGATCAAGTGGAAGGCTGGAATAAAGGTATGATCTGTTATATGCTGGCCGTACAATATCACAACAAGAAAGACAAAGAGAATGAAAAGAAATACCTGGATATGGCTTCAGAAGAGTTAAAAGAATCCCCATATGCAGCGAAAATAAACAAAATGAAAGAAGACAACAAGTCCTAAGGATGGCGTTGTCTTTTCTTTTTCCTGATATTTCATGGGCATCATAATTGCATGAGTTTTTCATATTTCGTTATACTAATGCCAAGGAAGGAATGTGTAAATTATGAATATACGTAAACGAGATGGCAGTTATCAGGTATTTGATGAAGAAAAAATCAAACAGGCAATAAAAAAAGCATTCATCGCTACCCATAACGAAATAAAGGAAACAACATTAGAAGAAATTTGTGATGCAATAAAAAAGCAGATGTCACAAAGAGAGGAAATCAGTGTGGAATGGATTCAGGATATGGTAGAGGAACAGCTGATGAAATTCCAGTTTTACAAAGAAGCAAAAAATTATATTCTTTATCGATCTAAGCGAAGTGAAAATCGATTATTATTAAAACAATTTTGTGAAGAACTACTGGATGAAGAATTGATGCATATTTTTCAACAGATACAAAAGGATTTCCCGCAGGAAGCATATCAATTATCTATGTTAAAACAGAAATTTCATACTTTTTTGAAACCAGATATGGAACGGGATGAACGCCTGGCAATGCTGATCAAAGCCAGTGTAGAATCCATCAGTAAGGAAGCACCTAAATGGGAGCATATCGCAGCACGTTTTTTATCCTATCAGCTGCATCAGGATATTTCCGCACGCATGAAACGCTTATCAATCAATAGTTTTTATGATAAAATCGTATACTTAACGAATCAAAAAATATATGGAGATTATATCTTAAAAGCATATGACGCAAAATCCATTCATGAATTATCGGCATATCTGGATGATACACGCGATCATTTGTTCACCTATAGCGGTTTGGATCTGTTATCGAAACGTTATCTTCTATGTTCCCATCAACATGAGATCATGGAAACACCACAGGAAATGTTTATGGGCATTGCCATGCATTTAGCTATGAAGGAACAAGATCAGGTATACTGGGCAAAACAGTTTTATGATATGTTAAGCAAGCTGGAGGTAACGATGGCTACACCAACCATGTCGAATGCCAGAAAACCATTTCATCAACTATCTTCCTGCTTTATTGACACGGTAGATGATACGTTAAAAAACATTTATAAAAGTATCGACAACTTTGCGCAGGTAAGCAAGTATGGCGGTGGCATGGGAATGTATTTTGGAAAAATCAGAGCAAATGGCAGTGATATCCGTGGCTTTGAAGGCGCTGCTGGAGGTGTGATCCGCTGGATTAAATTGGTAAATGATACTGCTACAGCAGTTGATCAATTGGGCGTTCGTCAGGGCGCTGTGGCTGTTTATCTGGATGCATGGCACAAAGATCTGCCTGAATTTTTAGCATTGCGAACCAACAATGGGGATGATCGTATGAAAGCTCACGATGTATTCCCGGCGATATGTTATCCTGATTTGTTCTGGAAAATGGCCAAAGAAGATTTAAATGCGACATGGTATCTATTGTGTCCACATGAAGTTTATAAGGTGATGGGTTATCATCTGGAGGATTATTATGGAGAGGAATGGGAACAGCGTTATCTGGCTTGTATCAAAGAGCCTGCCTTACCCAAACGTGCCGTGGTTTTAAAGGACCTTGTCCGTCTAATTCTAAAAAGTGCTGTGGAAACCGGTACACCATTTACATTTAACCGGGATCTAGTCAATCGTAGTAATCCTAATCATCATAAAGGGATTATCTACTGTAGTAATCTTTGTACCGAAATCGCACAAAATATGAGTCCTATAGAATTATATGATGATGAAATCGTAGAAATCAATGGAGAAACCATCGTGGTATCCAAAAGCAAGCCTCAGGATTTTGTGGTATGTAATCTTGCCTCCTTATCTTTAGGTAATCTTGATGTCAACGATCATGAACATTTACGTACCATCATTCATCATGTCATTCGTGCCCTGGATAATGTCATTGACCTAAATTATTATCCAATACCTTATGCGAAAATTACCAATCAAAAGTATCGTGCGATAGGACTGGGTGTCAGTGGATATCATCATATGCTGGTAAAACAAGGAATCCGCTTTGAATCACAAGAGCATTTAGACTTTGTTGATCAGTTATTTGAGAAAATCAATTATTATGCAATCGAAGCAAGTAGTGCATTGTCAAAAGAAAAGGGCTGCTATTCTTGCTTTATGGGAAGTGACTGGCAAACAGGAGCATATTTTGAAAAACGCAATTATAAAAATGCGGCATGGCAAGATCTACAATCTGTTGTTAAAGCACAGGGAATGCGAAATGGTTATCTTCTGGCAATTGCACCAACCAGTTCTACCAGTATTATTTCCGGTACCAGCGCTGGAGTAGATCCAATCATGAATAAATATTTTTTAGAAGAGAAAAAAGGTAGTATGATTGCCCGTGTTGCACCGGATTTAAACGCAAAAACATTCTGGCTATATAAAAACGCACACCTGATTGATCAGGAATGGATCGTAAAAAGTGCCGGAATTCGCGCACGTCATATTGATCAGGCACAATCTGTGAACCTGTATATTACCAATGAATTTACTCTGCGACAGGTATTGATGCTGTTTATTCACGCATGGGAATATGGTGTAAAAACATTATATTATGTACGCAGTAAATCATTAGAAGTAGAGGAATGTGAATCATGCTCCTCATAGGAAAGGAAAACTTGTATGGAAACGTTAAAAAGAAAACCACTGTTTAATGAATTTGGAGATTGTGATGTTAGAAACCGCCGTATGATCAATGGAAACACCACCAATCTGAATGATTTTAATAATATGAAATACGCATGGGCCAGTGACTGGTATCGTCAGGCAATGAATAATTTCTGGATTCCTGAGGAAATCAATCTTCAACAGGATGTAAAAGATTATCGTCGCTTAAAGGATGCGGAAAAAAAAGCATATGATAAAACATTAAGTTTTTTGATATTTTTAGATAGCATCCAGACAGCAAATTTACCCAATGTTGGAGAATATATCACAGCAAATGAAGTCAATCTGTGCTTAACGATTCAGGCCTTCCAAGAGGCAGTGCACTCACAAAGCTATAGCTATATGCTGGACAGTATCTGTTCTCCACAAGAACGAAATGATATCCTGTATCAATGGAAGGATGATCCACATCTATTGGCACGTAATAAATTTATTGGAAATTTATACAACGATTTTCAGGAACATAAGGATGCTTATCATCTGGTAAAAACCATGATGGCGAATTACATCTTGGAAGGTATCTATTTCTATTCTGGATTTATGTTTTTCTATAATTTGGGACGTATGGGAAAAATGCCTGGTTCTGTACAGGAAATCCGTTATATCAATCGTGATGAAAACACACATTTATGGCTTTTCCGTTCTATGATTTTAGAGCTTCGCAAAGAACATCCTGAATTATTCACAGAGGAATTAATAGAAGAATATAAAGCTATGCTGCGCCATGGTGTAGAGGAAGAAATCCGCTGGGGTGCATATGTGTTAGGTAATGATATTGATGGTTTAACGATGGAAATGGTATCTGATTATATTTATTACCTGGGAAATCTGCGTAGTACCTCTTTAGATTTTGGTCCTCTTTATGAAGGCTATGAAAAAGAGCCATCCAGTATGGAATGGGTATCCATGTACGCAAACGCAAATCTAATCAAAACTGATTTCTTTGAGGCCAGAAGCTCTGCTTATGCAAAAAGTACGGCACTGGTAGATGATCTATAGAAACTACAAGGTGTTATCAACGTACAATAAGACTGCTTATGCTATACTAATGTTAGATTTGGGTAACCGTGAAAATGAATGCATAGAATCTTAAATCTAATGAATACTACTATAAGGAGGTCTTGATCATGAATGATAAAAGAAAACTGGTTCTGGTAGGAACAGGCTTTGTAGGAATGAGTATGGCATACAGCTTTTTAAATACCGGAGGAATTGATGAACTGGTATTAATTGATGTAGATAAAGAAAAAGCTATCGGAGAAGCGATGGATTTACAACACGGGCTGCCTTATGCAAGAGGTAAAATGAGCATCAAAGCAGGAGATTATTCAGAATGTAAAGATGCAAGTATTGTTGTTGTAAGCGCAGGTGTTGCGCAAAAGGATGGGGAAACCCGATTAGAGTTAACGAATCGAAATGCGAAAATCATGAAAAGTGTCGTAGAACAGATTCGTGATAGTGGCTTTGGCGGGATTCTGGTCATTGCCAGTAATCCGGTTGATTCTATGACTTATCTAGCATGGAAGGTCAGTGGTTATCCGAAAGAGCGTGTCATTGGCTCAGGCACGATATTAGATACGGCGCGTTTGCGTTATTTGATGAGTGAATATCTAAATATCTCTAGCAGCAATATTCATGCTTATATCATGGGAGAACATGGAGATTCCAGCTTTGTACCATGGACCCATGCCTATGTTGGCGCAAAAAGCTTACTAGATTTACTGGATGAAAAACATAAAGATCTATCTGATCTGCATGCGATTTATACACAGGTACAACAAGCCGCATATGAAATTATCAAACGGAAACGTTCTACCTATTATGGTATTGGGTTATCATTAAATCGTTTGGTGCATGCAATCTTAGACGATGAAAATGTGATATTAACCGTATCTGCATATCAAAATGGTGAATATAAACAAAAAGGCTTATATATAGGTGTTCCAGCAATGATCAATGCACAGGGGATAAAGGAAATTATTCCTTTGGCTTTGAATGAAGTTGATCAGGCAAAATTCAATCACAGTTGTGATACACTTAGAGAAATTAATGAAAAAAGTATGGAATCGATTGCTTAAAAGTCATCTTCGGATGACTTTTTCTTAACAAAAAAAGCGTATCATGTACGCTTTTCATCATTCATATAAAGATGGAGTGATATAAGAAGATTTTGTCAGCTTATCTCCACGATATTTCATCAATGTATCCAAAGAAACGATTTGATATCCTTTCGCTTTTAACTCAGGCAATAATTCAATAGCAGCATCAACACTTGTGCCATAAATATCATGTTCCAGAATAATGGCGCCATCGAATACACTTTTTAATATCTCTTTCTTGATACTATCCACATTGCGGCTTTTCCAATCTTCTGAATCCACACCCCAATATGCCACTGGCATGATACTGGCCTTTAATACATTTGTATCATAACTGCCATAAGGGGGACGCAAATAATCAGCATCATGACCACAGGCTTTAAATATCGCATCCTGCGTATCATAGATTTCTTTCATTAATTGTGCGTGGGTTAATCTCGTCAGTTCTTTTTCATGTGTCCAGGTATGATTTCCTAATTGAAATCCTCGTGCATACATTTCTTTGACCACATCGCTTCGTCTTTCCACATTAGGTCCGACCATAAAGAAGGTTGCGTTGGCATCATATTTATCAAAAGCATCCATCAGTTTTAATGTCAAATCACTTGGCCCATCATCAAAAGTAAATGCAATCATCGGTTTATTAGGATCAATATTCTGATCTTTTTGTTTAGGTACGATAGCTTCCTTTTGATACAGGGAAGGAATGTTAGGATTTGTCAATGCGATATATTCTTTATTTTCATCATAAGGAATTGTGATCATGCGATCCATACTGTTTCCATATAAGAAACGTACTTCTTTTTCACCAATGATAAAATTATTCGTATTGTTTTTCGTTACTTTTTCCACATCCACATTGGCATCTTTTGCTTTGTTTCTCAACAAGCTCATATAATCTCTTCTTAAAACATCCTTCGTTTCCATAATTTTATTTCGTTTCTTATCATAATTAATGGTAGAAGTTGTTGTTTTTAACGCATGACCATCTTCATCCATCAATGTTTGATGAAATGCGATAGAGATATAAGCATCGAAAATATCATAACTGTCGTAGTCCACATTGATAATAATTTTACTGTTCTGTTTTAAATCGGATTGTATCTTGTCATTACGATAAGCACTTACAGCCTGATCTAAGACTTCATTATCAAACACGGGATAATAAACAGAAAGATAAAATTTTTCTTCATCTTGTACCTCATGTTTCATTGTACCAGCTTTTTTATTATCCTCTTTATATGCAGTATACGCTTTATATGGATCCTTCGTCATAAATACATAAATGCCATAGCTGCCTGCAATGACAGCAAGACATAATAGTGCGATTAATATTTTAATGTTACGTTTTTTTGCCTTTTCATACATAGGAAAACCTCCTTTATTTATCATGGATAATTTTTTGATACTTATCCCTTGAAAGAGCGTTTTTATTATGTCATAGGTATCATTAAAATACAATCATCAATCTCTTAACAAATCTTAAAAAAAAGACCAAATCGGTCTTTTCAACGATATAAGCGTATCAGTCCTTCCTGATTTAAATTTTGTATGATTAAAATCAAGAATGGCATGATAAATAAACCTAAGAAACCAAACAGCTTCACACCCAGATACATACATAACAACATCAATAATGGATGTAAACCAATCTGTTTCCCAACAATTTTCGGTTCCACGATATTTCGGATAATCGTAACAACCAAATAGATAATCAACAATCCAATCGCCAGCTTTGGCTGACTGTTGATAAAGGAAAATAGAATCCATGGAATCATGATGCCGCCAGTACCAAGCACCGGCAATACATCAAATACCGCTATAATAAAAGCAATGACCAAAGCATTTTCCACGCCAATAAAATGAAGCCCGATACTTAATTCAATAAATGTCAAACTCATCAATTTACCATAAGCAATGATGAAAGACATGATGGTATCACTAATATAATGACGAATCGCAAACATAATGTTTCGCTGTTTTGGAGGAAGCTGTCGTGCGATAAAGGATGTAATATGCGTATAATCCGCAGAAATAAAGAAGCTGGAGATAATCGCAAAGAAGAAAGAAATTACCATATTAGGAATTCTTGTCGCAAAATCACTGATCACAGAAACGGCACCTTTAGAAATGGAAGATATCATACTTGTAAGAGAGGATGATATATCATTCAAGAATGATTCAATATTGCTGGCAATCACAGGATCAGTATTTAACCAGATATTTTCCACACTGCTTAAAATGTTATCAATCAATGGCTGTAAATACATTTCATATAACTGGGGTACATTTTCAAAGAAATCTCTTAATACATGAAACCCTTTGACAGACAACAGGGTAATGAAGATACCAATGGTTAAATAAAACAACAAAATGGTAATGATGGCCCAGGTCTTATCGTGTCCACCGGTTTTCTTTGCCAGTTGCTTAATCACAGGACGCAGCATAAAGGCAATCGCAAATCCAATCAAAAAAGGCATAATAAAGTAAATCACATAGCGGAAAAAGATGAAAATCAAAGTGAATATAATAAGAAAATAAAGGAAATGTATAATAAATGCTCTCTGTTTTTCTGTATCCATATGTCCACCTGCCTAATGTTTTAAATCTTTAAACATAGAGAAGTATGTTTTCATATATAAAATGAAAGATAATGCAAGGAAGAATGCTGTAACAATCATTAATATTGTCCCAGACAATGTATTTTGAATTGGCAGCGCAATTAACGCAAACATTGCTATATAGAATACTGCAGTACTGATTTTCCCAAACCACATGGCGCCATTCATATAGCCGCCTTTTTTCTTTAAGATAAACCAGCAGACCAACATACTGCATTCTTTGATCATAAATAATAAGAATAACCAGATCATATGTTTTACTGTAAAAATCATACAGAAAACAATCGCAAACTGAAGCAGCTTATCCGCAACAGGATCCATTGCCTTTCCAAGTTCTGATATTTGATGATAATGACGTGCAATATAACCATCCAGAAAATCAGTTGCCCCACATACCAAAATCATGACGGCACTTGCAAGATGTTCTCCCTGCATATATAAATATATGAATACAGGTACGAAGATAATACGCAGCAGCGTTAGAAAATTTGGTATCGTGAATATTTCGTTCTTTTTCATCAGCGGTCCTCCTTATGACGTGTTATGATTTCAAACAGGCGTTCCGCATTTTTACGTGAAATCGCCTCGATTCGATTAGGGAATGCTTTGCTTAATCGATCATATGTAAACTTACGTTTTTGATAAAAACTATCAAACTTCATACGAATCTTATCAATATGAGCTAGTAAGATTTCATCCGCATTCGTGCTGTCTAAAACTTGTTGAACCTTATCTGTTAATGGCTGTGTCAAAGGGAATAAATTGGCATTTTTAAATGCTTCACGCAATTCTTTAATACTATTTTCAATTTCCCTGAAGTCCACATTTTTGCGAAGCAATGCATGTACTGTAGTGTATCCATCATATAGGAAGGCAGCGCTTATGATAACCACAACAACTTTCTGTATGGTATCCGGTATCAAAGAAACGATATCCATAATACCAGGATGAACACCATAAAATACAACTAGTACCATCAATCCAAACAGGATAGAATTTTTTAAACAGATACGCCCATGAATATTAAAGGGATGTTTTGAATAATCCCACCACTTGGTGTGAAACAGTTTTTCCATCATATAACTTGTGATATATTCTAAAGCACTTGTGACGATAACGCCCATGCCAAACAAGATCACAACATTATCTGAGAAAGGGGTCAGGGTGTAAATGACAGCTAATGCACCACATCCATAGATAGGACAATAAGGCCCGGCTAGAAAGCCACGGTTAATAAATTTCTTTGCGGGTACCCCACAATAAATGCATTCACATACCCAGCCTAAGAAGCTGTATATAAAGAAATATAAAATCCATTCGATCAACATAGGCCTTCTCCTTTAAAATATTTCATACAATCGTTCATCACTAAAATCTTTAATGATCATCGAACAGTCTGAAAATTTCTTCTTTTCTTTATCACAAATCGCAATAACATCGATCCCAGCATTTTTCGCTGCCATAACACCATTTTCAGCATCTTCAAATACCACACAATCTTCACACGATAAACCAATATGGGAAACGGCTTCTAAATACATTTGGGGATCGGGTTTGGCCCGTGTTACCTGTTGCGAGGTGATTACATAATCAAAGTAACCTTCTAGTTGTTTATGTTGAATAATATGCTCGACTAGACTTGTGGCATTATTTGTACATAAACAGATTTTATAGTCATTTGATTTTAAATAATCCAGAAAAGCCAAAGCATCCTTTTTCATTGTGGTGTTATCGTAATGCTCCACCAGAAATTTAGATATCCGATCGATCAAACACTGTGCTTCCTTTTGATCTTCGATTTCTTCATAGATCTTTGTTTCCAGCTGTGCAAAACTTTTTACACGGGATGCCAGTATCTTCAGTATCAATGTTTTTGGGACTGTTTTTAATTCACTGAGTACTTGTTTCAGATTGATATTTTCATATGTATTGATCAAAGTGCCATCCATATCAAACAGCACGCCTTTTTTATTCTCCATCATGTTCCTCCTTATCCAGAAAAGATTCAAAGAACTGATTTAATTTCGTTAATCCATGTAAGATAATCTCTTTATCCTTATCGTTATAACGATTCCATTCTTTTTCATAATATGTCTGTATCTTGGCATTGATAGTTTTTACACAATGTCTGCCATCTTTACTCAAATGCAGATTGATCACACGCTCATCGATTGCACTGCGTGTACGAATCACATAAGCTAAACGTTCCAGTTTCTTCAGCAGATTGCTCATATTGCCAGCATCCTGCTGTAGCATTTTGGCTAATTCACCAATTGTGATGCCATCATGCTCATCGATTGCCGATAAAACGTTATATTGCATATCTGTGATATGAAAGTGGTCAAATTCAATACGCAGCAGATGAGAAAAGTGATGTCTTAGTTTTTTGTTTAGTTCTTGTACCTGATGCTGATATACTTCAGAATTCATGCGCACTCGCATCCTTTCTTAATTACTTGTGTTTTACATATTTTATATGTTTTCTATATAGAAGTCAAACATACTGTAAGAAAATGACAAAATCGTAAGAAATAGGATGAAAATAATGAAAATGCTTACAGTCACAAAAATAAATGAAAAATGTTAATGAAATCGCTTGCAAAAATATTAAAATAAGATACAATATAAGCAGATAACGAAGTGATGAAAGGAGCGTGCGTCAATATGAATATCAAACATGGAGTTGGCGAGCGCTTAGGTGACGTACCAGTAAAAAGTGTACTGGGTTTCAACACGGCTATAAGTAGATGTGAAAGGCAAAGCTAACAGATTGCGCTAATTCACGTCTATTTTTTTCTTTTGATTCATCACAGATAAAAGGAGGAACTTATCATGGATCAGAAATTTAACAAAGCTTTTTGGGATGCTTGTGCAAACGGTGATTTTGCAACAGTCTGTGCAGAAATTAAGAAAGGCGCAGATATCAACTATCAGAACGGTGATGGAAGAACGGCATTGATGCGTGCAGCTAAACGTGATTACAAGGATATCGTTCGTGTGCTGTTAGACAATGGTGCTGATGTAAATGTGGAAGATAATAAAGGCAAGACAGCAATTATGGGTGCTGCCAAAAAAGGCAATAAGACAATCTGTAAAAAATTAATCGAAGCAGGTGCTGATGTAAATATGAAAGATGACCGTGGCAGAACTGCTTTAATGCGTGCAGCCTTCTTAGGACACGATCGTTGTGTAGAAGTATTGCTTGATGCTGGTGCAGATATTAATGCACAGGATGAAGTAGGTAGAACTGCTTTAATGGAAGCATGTGTTGCATTTAAGAAAGAAGTCATCCGCTTACTGATTACACGTGGTGCTGATGTCAATATCTGCGATAATAATGGATGTACTGCCCTTATGCGTGCTGCATATGGTGGCTATGTAGGATTAGTAGAAGACTTATTAGCAAATGGAGCTGATAAAGATCTGATTGATAAAGAAGGTCACAAAGCAATTCACTATGTACGTGAAGACTGCCTGGCTCAGTTGAAGCCAATTCTAAAGTGAGGAGGGCAGCCATATGAGAGATTATTTATCACATGAAGTCAGAAACGTTGTTGTCTTAGGACACAGTGGCGTTGGTAAAACAGCAGTTATGGAAAGTATGCTGTACTTCACAAAAGCAAGTGATCGTTTTGGTAAAACCAGTGAAGGAAGTTCTTTGATCGACTATGATCCAGAAGAAATCCGCAGAGGTATTTCCGTTTATGCAAGTCTTGTGCCAATTGAATGGAAGGATTGTAAAATCAACTTTATCGATACACCGGGATACATGGATTTTATCCGAGGCAGTGAAGCAGGATTATCTGTTGGCGACAGCGCATTGATCGTCGTAGACGCAAAAAATGCTGTACAGCCTGGAACAATCAAAGCATGGGAAGGTGCGCAGGCAAAAAAACTGCCTACAATCTTCTTTGTGAATAAACTGGATGAAGAAAACACATCTTTTGATAAAGCATATAACGAATTACGTGATACTTTTGGTAAAGCTGTTATTCCATTTGAAGTACCAATTATGGAAAATGGCAGAACAATCGGTTCTGTCAATATCTTAAGAGATAAAGCATGGTATTTTGAAGGACCTTTGGCAGATCCTGAAAAAGCGCAGGCTGTACCAGAAGATATGGAAGCAATGGTTGCGGAATACAAAAACCAGATTGCCGAAGCAATCGCAATGAGCGATGATGAATTAATGGAAAAATACTTCAGTGGAGAAGAATTCTCAGAAGCTGAATTAACCCGTGGGGTACGTCTTGGCGTACGTAATGGGGAAATCCGTCCAGTATTCTCAGGCAGCGCAACACACAGCGTTGGTATTGAGCGTTTGATGGATCTGATTGTAAAATACTTCCCAACATATGGAGAAGCTGGAAGTATCATCGTCAAAGATGCCAATACCAATGAAGAAGTGATGTTAGAAACAAATGAAAAAGAAACACTTTGTGCACAGGTATTTAAGACTATTGTCGATCCATTCGTTGGACGTATCTCTTATATCAAAGTATTATCTGGTGTATTAAGTTCTGATTCTAACGTTTATAACACTAATAAGGATAAAATGGAAAAAATCTCAACAATCTTTATCGTTAAAGGAAAACACCAAACTGCTGTTGGTAAGTTGTTTACAGGAGATATCGGTGCTGTTGTAAAACTGCAATATACACAAACAAATGATACGCTTTGTGAAAAAGGAAAAGCATTTGTGGCAGATCCTATCAAATTCTCTACACCAATGTATGGCATGGCTGTATTCCCTAAATCTAAAAATGATGAGGACAAGATGAGTAATGCACTAGCTCGTATGGTAGAGGAAGATCCAACACTTCGCTTGGAAAATAATCCAGAAACCAAACAAAGCATATTGTATGGTATCGGAGATCAGCATATAGAAGTCATTTTGGCAAAACTGCGCAACAAATATAAAGTGGAAGTACGCTTGGAAACTCCAAAAGTACCATACCATGAAACCATTCGTAAAAAAGTCGTTGGTGAAGGTCGTCATAAGAAACAATCTGGTGGACATGGTCAGTTCGGTCATGTATTTGTAGAATTTGAACCAAATCCAGATGAAGAAGAAATGGTATTTGAAGAAAAAGTATTTGGTGGTGCTGTGCCTCGCCAATACTTCCCAGCCGTAGAAACAGGACTTCGTGAATGTATGCATCATGGACCACTTGCCGGCTATAAAGTTGTAAATATCAAAGCCACTTTATTAGATGGTAAATATCACGATGTAGACTCCAGTGAAATGGCATTTAAACTGGCTGCCCGTCTTGCATTTAAAGCAGGTATGGAACAGGCAAATCCAATCATGCTAGAACCAATCGTGAATGTTACTGTACGTGTACCAGATGAATTCACTGGTACAATCATTGGTGATTTCAATAAACGCCGTGGTGCCATCATGGGTATGGATATGGTTGATGGATATCAGGAAATCAAAGCGCAGGTACCACTTGCGGAAGTTATGCGTTACCCATTAGAATTACGTGCTATGACACAGGGTAGAGGAACTTATACGCAGGAATTTGACCGCTATGATCCAGTACCAAGCAACCTAGTAGACCGTATCATTGCGGATGCGAAAAAAGAGGAAGAAGAATAAACAAATAAGGTAGAAACCATCATGATTTCTACCTTTATTTTATGCCTGTCATATGACGGATGTAAGATAATTGTAACAAAATGAAATAAAATGAAAATATACCTTGACATAGATGTTTGTTTTTACTACAATACAGTCATGTTGAGTTTTATGAATACACTCTCATAGAATGAAGAAGCTGGCTACTTCTGTATTCTATGCTTTTTTTCGTAAAAGTAGTCTTACAATTATACAAGACTACAATCTCAACAGGAGGAGAGAAGATTTAAGAATGAAAAAGAAAAAAAGAACCAATAAAACAGCAGCAACAATGGCTGCTGTTATGGGGGTAACTGCGGCTTTCCAATCGGTAAGTCCGATTGTTTATGCACAAGAACAAAACCCTGAAATCACAACGGATCAAACAAACATCTACGACGTAACAACTAATCAAGAAACACTAGATGTGGAAAACACAACAGAAAGTGTTACGACAAATGAAAATACAGATTCACAAGTTGTCAAAGAAGAAACACCAGAAACTACTCTTCAGGAAACCATTATACCTGAAGCTATCGCTGAAACAAATGTACAAAAAGGGGTTCCAATAGATGAACAACACTTCCCGGATGAAATTTTCCGTCGGGTTGTGAAAAAAGTATATGATATTAATAATAATGGCTATATTTCAGATCAGGAAAACGCAAATATTAGAAGTCTTGATGTGAATCAGTATCTTTCATTAGACGATGATAGGATTCAAAGTGTAAAAGGTATTGAGTATTTAACAGCATTAGAAAATTTGTATCTTACCCATCATGATATTGAAAATATTGACCTCTCAAAGAATACGAATTTACAATTATTACTTTTGAACGAGAATCCTATCGCTTCCATTGATTTAAGTCAAAATAAAGCATTAAAAATTGTAAATCTTGAGAAAACCAAAATCGCTGATATTGATTTAAGTGCATTAACGCAGCTTGAATTATTTAATTTCAGTGAAACAAACATCACTTCTATTGATTTATCGCATAATACAAACTTGAAAAACCTTATTGGATCTAATGTCAAATTAACATCATTAGATGTCAGTATGTTAACGGAATTAACATATTTGGATATACATAAATCTAATCGTGCTGACACACCATTAGATGGTTTAGATTTATCAAATAATACGAAGCTTGAAACTGCATATATTCAAAATAACTTATGTTCTCATGTGAATGTGGAAAACTGTTTGAATTTGAAAGATTTTAATTGTTTAGGCAACCAATTGACATCGCTTGATGTTCATAATTCAAAGGAATTAATAAATTTATATTGTGGTTACAATGAATTAACAAATTTAGATTTAACAAATCTGACGAAATTACAATTATTAAGTTGTGCCCGTAATCAGTTTTCTTATTTAGATTTAACCAATCAAAAAGATTTAAAGCTTTTAGACTGTAACGAAAATCATTTGATTGATTTAAAATTAGCGGATGAAGCAAAAGATGTTGTCTATATGAGTCATAATTATCAATATATTGATTTAAAGGATGCACATGTGAAGGATGGCTATGACTTTAGTAAATTGAATCCAAATTTTGATCCTGATAAAATTATCAGTATTGAAGATGGTAACAATCATCTTATAGAAGATGCACAATTTGAAGGTAGTATTTTAAAAGGTCTTAAGCTAAATAAAGCCTATTATATCAAATATGAAATTAGTAAGAAATCAGCAATGACTTTTGTTGTTTTTCCAGAAATTTATTGTGATGAATTAACTTTCCCAGATGTAGCCTTAAGGGAATTTATAAAAACGAAGTATGATACAAATAAAGATGGCAGATTAGAGTATTCTGAACTAAGCAAAGCTACGACTATTGATCTTTCAGGTAATAAAAACATAAAAGATTTAACAGGACTTGAAAACTTTACATACCTTGTTAATTTGCATTGTGATAACACAAACATCACAACTATGGATGTCAGCAAGATAAAGTCTTTGCAAATAGTTACTGCGAATAATGTTCCTAATCTAAAAAGTGTAAATGTGACTGGATGTGATAAATTAAGTACATTAAGACTAAAAAATACTGGAATCACTTCTTTGGATGTGACAAAAAATCCAAAATTGGATACATTAGATTGTTCAAAAACGAAATTAACAAGTATTGATGTTTCACATAATCCTACTTTATTTAATTTATGTGTTACAGGAACGGATATATCAACCCTTGATGTAACAAAAAATCTAAAATTAATTGACCTGCAATTAGCTAATACAAAAATCAGATCAATTGATGTATCACAAAATAAAAACTTGCAAAGTCTAACCATTCATGATTGTTTTATGGATACTTTGGATATCACACAAAATTTATATTTAGTAAATCTATTTGCGAATAATAATAATTTTACTGAATTAAATGTGGAGAATAATAAAAAATTAAAATATTTAGAAGTATCAGGTAATAAACTAATAAAACTGGATGTTCAACAAAATCCTGAATTAATAAAATTAGATTGTGAAAGCAATGATCTTTCAACATTAGACTTAACACATAACGCAAAACTGAAGCTATTAAATTGTGGAAAGAATCATCTATATGATATACAATTCGCACAAGATGCTTCCGTGAGAAATTTTATGGGTAAAAATCAAAAGGCAAATACAATTGTTCTTGAAGATACAGACACATATGATTTAAAAGAATTATATGGAAAAGATGTAGAAATCAGTAATCTAAAAGGTGCTACTTTAGATGGCATGATCTTAAAAGATATCAAACGAGGCACAGATATTACATATACAATCAGTTATAAAAATGGCATAAAATTGGATGTTACTTTGAGATTTGTATTGAATAATGCTTGGAAAACGCCATTGACAATATCTGATTGGACTTATGGGGATACACCTAAAGAACCTCAAGGGGAAGCTTTATATGGAGATGTTACATTTACATATAGCGATAGTGAAACAGGAACTTTCACAACAGATGTTCCAACAAATGCAGGTACATGGTATGTAAAAGCAAGCGTAGAAGATGATCGATATGTGGAATTAAGTGCTGTTGCATCTTTTACCATTCATAAAGCTACACCTATTATAAATTCTCCACAATTATTTACAAGCTATCAACAAACATCAAATGATGTTGCCTTACCAGAAGGATTTACATGGACACAAGAACCTGTTACATTTGATCATATAGGAGATTATACATTAAAAGCATTATATACCCCAGCAGATACAAAAAATTATAATTCTGTAGATGTGGATGTTATTGTACATGTGGAAAAAGCGAAGAATGCATGGATAACGCCTTTAGAAATAAAGGGATGGTATAAGGGACAGACACCTAATGCACCATATGCGAAAGCTGCTTATGGAGATGTACATTATGTATACAGCAAAGAAAAATATGGTATTTACACCAATACACAACCAACACAAAAAGGTACCTGGTATGTAAAGGCGATTGTAATGGATAACGATAATTATAATGGATTGGTAAGTGAACCTATTGCATTTGAAATTAAAGTTAAAGAAATTACTACCATTATTCATGGTAATGTAGAAGTACCTGAAAAAGAAGAAGTTAAACAAGAAGCAACGCAACAAATGGTGAAGAAAGACAATACAGTAACTACTGTACAAACTGGAGATCATACAAAAGCAGGGTTATTCACAATGATGGGAATGGTATCTCTTGCGGCGTTAGCTGTATTGGACAAAAGAAAAAAGGCAATTAAAAAATAACATAAAAGGTTTTCATATCAACTATGGTGTGAAAACCTTTTTCAAAGATATCAGAATAAGTAGAAAATAAGATAGCTATTTACAGATGTTTGTTTTACAATAAAAGTAAGGAAAGACAAAGAGGCGATAATATGAAAGAAATCAAAGTTACAGATATCAAAGGTATACAAATTGGACAAGCTGAAGATGAGAATGCAGGAACTGGTTGTACCGTCATCATTTGTAAAGAAGGTGCCACAGCTGGTGTAGATGTACGAGGTGGTGGACCAGCCACAAGAGAAACCGATTTATTAAATCCAATCAATATGGTACAACAAATTCATGCCGTTATGTTGAGTGGTGGTAGTGCTTTTGGCCTTGATGCCGCAAGTGGTGCTATGCAATACTTGGAAGAACATGATTGTGGATTTGATATGCAAGTTGCACATGTTCCAATCGTTTGTGGTGCTTCATTATTTGATTTATCTGTAGGTGACCCTAAGGTAAGACCAGATAAAACAATGGGATATCAGGCATGTTTAAACAGTGAACAAAATCTGTTTGAAGAAGGCAACCATGGTGCAGGAACTGGTGCCAGTGTAGGAAAAGTACTTGGTTTTGATAAAGCGATGAAAAGTGGTATTGGTATGAGTGGTATGGAAACCGGTGGCATTCAGGTTGCGGCTGTTGTGGCAGTAAATGCTTGTGGAAATGTAGTGGATTATGAAACAAATGAACAATTAGCTGGTATTTATGATGCGGCTACGAATACAATCATTGACGCAAAGGATGCCGTGATTGCACAGATTGAACAGATGGCAGCATTGGCACAGGGAAATACAACGATTGGCTGTATTGTCACAAATGCGAAATTAGATAAAGCACAATGTACAAAGATTGCGGGAATTGCGCATAATGGATATGCTAGAGCGATTCATCCTGTACATACGATGAGTGATGGAGATACGATTTTTGTATTAAGCACAGGTGAAGTAGAAGCGATGCCGGATGCCATTGGTATTTTAGCAACTGAAGTGATGG
The DNA here is from genome assembly GCF_003433845.1 of Absiella sp. AM09-50. Taxonomy (NCBI): domain Bacteria; kingdom Bacillati; phylum Bacillota; class Erysipelotrichia; order Erysipelotrichales; family Erysipelotrichaceae; genus Amedibacterium; species Absiella sp. AM09-50. The sequence goes on along the minus strand of NZ_QVFI01000007.1, from coordinate 7,362 downwards.
CAAAAGCAATTAATCGTGCAGTAAAGGCAGCGGATAGCGCATATGGATTAAAAGCGTATAAAGATATCCATTCATAAGGATAGGAACCGGGGGTGAAGTTTTATGAAGTATCATGTGAAAAGTGGTTATAAATTATTCGTATTGTGTTTCAGCTTTTTACTAGTGGCCTGTCAGGCAAAAACAGATATATTTCAAAAGGAAAATGTGCGTTTTTTTCCATCAGCATTTTATTACGTTGGTGATCCTGGTAAAGAGATGATTTCCACATTGTCCAATGGGACAGAAGGAATCTTTGATCCCGAAGAAAAGAAAATATCATTTATCGTACAGGTGCTATCAGATAGCGAAGAAGATATAAAGAACTTTCAAAATCAGATTACATCTGTAGGTATCATAACATCAGATCATGAAATATCCGCTACTGCAAATCTATACAACATAAAAAAGATAGATACTGCGCCTGGAAAAGCAAAAACAAATAATGAACTTGATGGTAAAATTCAGGGAGATTTGGTGATATCTTTCAATGCGTTAGATGACGTAATATCAGATCGTGTACAATTAACGATGAAGGATGGTACTGTAAAGAATTTAGATTGTGATATACAGGTTCATGTAGAAGCATTTTCTAAAGATTTAAATGTGAATTATGCCTCTAATTATAAAGCGATAAGGGAAAAAAGCAGTTTTGATACCAATCGTGGTGGATTTACATTCTCAAATATAGGGGAAGACATGAAAACATTTGATATGAAGGATTTGGTTTATGATGATACAAAGATGGAAGCAACCTATGATACACAAACAGATGAACTGATTCTGGATGGAAAAGAACCATGGAAAACCATTACCTATGTTTGTTATTACCAAACATATACTTCACAAATTTATCCTTTATCTGGATATATCTATTTTGGCGAATTTCAAGAGGTAATTGATAAATTAAGTAAATAGATACAAGAATAAAAGATGCCAATCAAAAGATTTGACATCTTTTTTCGTATGAAAATTAGGCAATAGCGGATAAAAGATAAAAAAATCACAAGTGATAACGGTTACATTGAAATTTTATATTGTAAAAGTTTACCAATTTCTCTATAATAAAAACGTTGAAGGAACATATAGAAGATATTTCATAGTGATGCTTGCACATTAATGAAATGGGACAATGCCCTTTGACACCTTGATAATACATCGTATCCTAAAGGAACGAAAGTAGGAGGAGAAAACATGAAAAACGCAGAAAAAACAAAACGTCTTGCTTTTATGGCAATGTTCTTAGCCATTGAAGCTGTCTTGGTATTTACACCACTTGGATTTATTCCAATTCCACCATTGAACCCGACACTTATGCATATTCCAGTTATTATCGCGGGTATTACACTTGGTAAAAAAGCAGGTGCACAGATGGGATTTGTATTTGGATTATGTAGCTTCTTAAATGCGACTTTCCGTCCTGGTTTAACATCTTTCATATTTACACCATTCTATAGTATTGGTGGTGTATCAGGTAACTGGACAAGCTTGGTTATCGCATTTGTTCCAAGAATTCTGTTAGGATTTATGGCAGGATGGACATATGAAACATTAACGGATAAAAACTGCAACAAACACATCAGTGTGATCATATCAGCACTTGTTGGTGCTATGACAAATACGATTCTAGTTATGGGTGGTATTTATGTGTTCTTTGGTCAGCCATATGCACAGGCAATTGGAATCAGCTTTGATGCTTTGGTTGGTGCGATCATGACAGTTGTCACAACAAACGGTCTGTTTGAAGCGGTGATTGGCTCTGTAGTCAGTGTGGCAGTTTGTAAGGCATTAGAACCATTTGTCAGAAAATTTCAAAAAACAAAGAAAAAAGAAGCAGTCAATGTTAAGGAAACACTAAACGAAAACATTGCTTAAAAATATATCAGGTGAAACAAGTGCAGGCAGTTTCACCTTTTCTTTTTCCTAAAATACAGGTATACTTAATAAGGAAGAAAGAGTGATAATCTATGACACAGCTAAAAAAAGATTTGATGAGCTGGAGTGATTCTCTGATGGAATTTCATTTGCCACGTTGGGAAGAACTGCCAAACTTTGATTTATATATGGATCAGGTCATTACACTGATCGAAGGATATCTATACATTTTATCTGATGGCAAAGAAAATGTATTAACCAGTGCAATGATTAATAATTATGTGAAACAGAAACTGGTTCCAAAAGCAGAAAAAAAACGGTATAATCGTATGCATATGGCATATTTAATCGCAATTACAGTGTTAAAACAGGTATTGACAATCACAAAAGTAAAAGAAGGCATTGAATATCAGTCCAATATCAGTGGATTAAAAGAAGCTTACAATATGTTTTGTGAAGAATTGGAAAGCAGCCTGTCAACGATTGCGAATCAATTGAAAAACGGAGAAGGCGCTTTTCAATTAGATAGTATGGAATTACGCAATAGTGCCATGAAGTTTGTGACTATCTCCTTTGCATGTAAACTTGTCGCAGAGAAGATGGTACGATTACAGAATTCCTATCAGGAAGAACAAGAGGAAACAAAATAGCCTTGTCGTAAAGATACAGGCTTTTTTATGGGAAAAGGAGTCATTATGAGAAAGCAGTTAAATTTATTGAATGGGCCGATTCTGCCCGTATTAAGTAAACTGGCTTTGCCAATTATGGCAACCAGTTTCATACAAATGGCATATAATTTGATTGATATGATCTGGATTGGTGCGATTGGCAGTGCTGCTGTTGCGTCTGTTGGTGCCGCTGGTATGTTTATGTGGTTATCAAATGGACTTGCGACCTTAGCGAAAATGGGAGGACAAATCAAGGTTGCCCATGCACTGGGTGCTGATGCGAAAAAAGAAGCCGCATGGTATGCGCAAAGCTCTATTCAAATGGGAATCGTGTTTGCGCTTATATTTGGAATATTATCCGTTATTTTTGCGGATCCAATGATAGGATTTTTTAAATTAAACAGTGCTGATGTCATACATGATGCAAAATATTATTTGATGATTACCTGTGGTTTTGTGATTTTTTCATTTATGAATCAGATATTTACCGGTATATTAACAGCGATGGGAAATAGTAAAACTTCATTTATCGCAACCACAACAGGATTGCTTTTAAACATTGTATTAGATCCATTATTCATCTTTGGATTTGGCTTTATACCAGCTATGGGCGTATTTGGCGCAGGACTTGCGACGATCATTGCACAGTTTCTGGTAATGTTGCTATTTATTCTTGCTATAAGAAAAGATCAGATTTTATTTCATGAGGTACATATCTTGCATAAACCACATCCTTTATATATGAAAGAAATCTTTCGTATTGGTCTTCCATCAGCTTTACAAAGTATGTTGTTTTCTACCATATCCATGGTGATTGCACGTTTGATTGCCGGATGGGGAGATAGTGCTGTCGCAGTACAAAAGGTTGGATCACAGATAGAATCCATTTCATGGATGAGCGCAGAAGGATATGCTGCCGCATTAAACAGTTTTGTGGCGCAGAATTATGGCGCGAAAAATCCAAAACGAGTAAAAGAAGGTTATCGTATTTCTATGATTGTAATGTTGGCATGGGGAGTATTCTGTACACTGGTATTGATTTTATGTCCTCAAGTTATCTTTCAGATATTTATTCATGAACAAGATGTTTTACCATTAGGTGTGGATTATCTACGGATTTTAGGCTTCTCCCAGTTATTTATGTGTATGGAAATTACGACTGCAGGAGCATTCAGCGGTCTTGGAAAAACAATGCCGCCTTCTATTGTCAGCATTACATTAACATCCGCAAGGATCCCAATGGCAATGGTATTAAGTGATTTATTTGGTTTAAATGGGATCTGGTGGGCAATCACCATCAGTTCTATAGGAAAAGGCAGTGTACTATTTACATGGTTTATCCATAATATAAAAAAGCCTGATTTCCTGATTCCAAAACATATCACAGTAGAAAATTAAGGATTCATAAGAAAAAAGTTTACCCAAACAGACAAGATTGTGGTAAACTTTTTTTTGGTGATGAAAAATGAAAGATTTTTTTACTTTTTATAAAGACATACAGGGAATGCAGCTGCCTTTTGAGGCATTCTCCCTGATACATATTGTATTTCTGGCAATCAGTTTGTTTTTGATTATGAAACTGTATCGCTATTATGGTAAATTAAATACCATAGCACAAAGACGTTTTCAGGTTAAAATGGCAATCTATTTCTTAATAGAAGAAGCGCTCTATACTGCATGGCTGTTATGGAAATGTCATGATCATGTACTGTTAGAAATTCTGCCTTTAGAATTATGCAGTCTATGTGTTTATATGAATGCCTTCTGTGTATTTACACAAAAGGAAAGCTTACGCTTTTTCAGTGCAGTGGTTGGTTTGATTGCAGGTGGTGTCGCAATGATTTATCCAGCGAATATTAGTGGATTATATCCAGTATTCTCTTATCGTACCATCAATTTCTATATGTTGCATGGCGCTTTTATCTTGTTTTCTTTGATACAGCTAAAAGATGAAACGCTTTTAAGCTATGAACATATGAAGAAAAACTTTGTGATACTGTCTTGTATGTTCACAATAGCCTTTATTGTAAATGTCATGTATAATACGCAATATATGTTTGTGGGAATACCACCAAAGATTTCTTTTATTGCCAGTGTATATCAAATGACAGGCATCGTATTTTTCTTACCAGTGGTTTTAATCGTTTTATCAATTATCCAGGTGGTTGTGGTATTTTTACTTAGACAGGTTTTTTATCGAAAAAACCATCCGTATCAGGAATATAAATACTAAGACTTCCACTATCCACAAGGAAGTTTCCACAGCCGTTTTCATCAAGAATTACACTATCCTTTTCTGGATGTAGACAATCACGATAACATACATGTGCATACGTCGTATCGATGCACATCTTTTTTTGTCCTCCCATTTGATCACTTAATAAAACAGCAAGTCCACCAGTATGCTTGGCATCCCCACTTCTTGTGAATCCAACTACATGAGGATCATCAAAATAATCATGCTGGATACCATAAGCAAGGTTTTTTCTAAGATATAAAAGGATATCTAAAGTATCACGAAGTCCAGAAATTTGATTATGAGGGATACCATAATAATCTCCATAAAAAATACAAGGATATCCTTGCTGGCGCAATAAAATCATTGCATATGCCATCGGCTTAAACCAATCTAATACCCATGATTCAAGGGATTGTCCAATTTGTGTATCATGATTATCCACAAAGGTAACTGCTTTAAATTCATCATAAGAAACAAGTGTACCATCTAATAATTTGGACATATCATAATGGCCATTGCTTCTACTGGCATCATAGAAATGATAATGTAGCGGAACATCAAATAAAGACATCATATAATCATCTACTTGCATATAATGGATCAATTTATTAATATCCCCACTCCAATATTCACCAACAGAAAATAATTCTTTGCCAGTATCTTTACGTAGCTTTTCCAGCCAGTTTTTATAAAAACCAAAATGAATATGTTTCACTGCATCCATTCGAAAACCATCGATTTTGGTTGTATCCACAAACCATGAACCCCATCGATTTAATTCCTGTATAACATCCGGATTTTGAAAATCAATATCTGCGCCCATCAGATAATCATAATTTTGATATTCACCATCTACCTGTTGATCCCAATCCTTGCCATAAAAGCGGAAGATACGATTTTCTTTTGTTGCCTGATCATAATCGATTCCATCAAAATCATCCCAGTTCCAGATATAATCAGAATACTTGCCATTTCTGCCAGGGAATGTAAACTTGGTCCATGCTTCAATGGTTTCTTCATTACTGGTTATTTCTTCACGATCTCTAGGATCTACAGATACAGCTAAAATCTGTTCTGTCGCATCAGCCCCCATTTTATGATCAAATACAATATCCGCATACACATCGATATCATACATATGCAAGGCATTGATTGCATCTAACAGTTCTTCTTTTGTGCCATATTTTGTTTCAATACTCCCTTTTTGTGGAAATTCTCCTAAATCATATAGATCATATACCCCATATCCAACATCCTGATTACCAGCAGCTCCTTTATATGCAGGGGGAATCCATACTGCTGTAATGCCAATATCAGCTAGATGTTTTGCATCCTGTTTTAACAGCTTCCAAAGATGGGGCTGATTAGGTAGATACCATTCAAAATATTGTAAAATTACACCATTTGTCTTAGTCATAACATCACCTCATATGTTATTATGGTAACATAGTTTTGTTAGAGAAAAATGTGAAATATAAGATAAAAAAATTTTTTACATTTTTATGAGCAAATGGATTTTCTTTTTATCACATTTGCGTTACAATGTTATTGTAAAAGTTAGAAGGAGGAAATCTAAATGGCTAAATTTGTTTGTCAAGTATGTGGTTATGTATACGAAGGAGATGCAGCTCCTGAATTCTGTCCAATTTGTAAGGCACCAGCAGAAAAATTCACAAAACAAGAAGGTGAAATGAGCTGGGCTGCTGAACATGTTGTTGGTGTTGCAAAAGGTGCACCAGAAGATATTATCAATGATTTACGTATGAACTTTGAAGGTGAATGCAGTGAAGTTGGTATGTATCTTGCAATGGCACGTGTTGCTCATCGTGAAGGATATCCAGAAATCGGATTATATTATGAAAAAGCAGCTTATGAAGAAGCAGAACATGCAGCTAAATTCGCAGAATTGTTAGGTGAAGTAATCACAGATTCAACAAAGAAGAATTTGGAAATGAGAGTAGATGCTGAAAATGGCGCAACAGCTGGTAAATTTGATCTTGCAAAACGTGCGAAAGCATTAAACTTAGATGCAATTCACGATACAGTTCATGAAATGGCTCGTGATGAAGCTCGTCATGGTAAAGCATTTGAGGGTCTGTTAAAGAGATACTTCGGCTAATCAGAAACCTTGTAAAATCAATACTTTTAAGCACTTTGGGGTGTGTGGGAATTTTCTCACACACCTTATTTTTTATTTAAGTGGTTGTGGAAAAGTGTGGGTAAATGATTTTTTATACCTTTGTTTTTTATACTTCCCCACACCATAAAATGTGGGGGAAAGTAACAGCCTCCACACTTGTCAATGGCTTGCTTTTTGGCACAAAAAGTTTGTGAAACAAACCATTTACAAGTATCACAACTTAAACCATAGAAAAAGAGGTTGCTAAACAGTCCTTGTTTAACAACCTCTTGATTACCCTTTTATTAAGTTCTTCTACAAACTGGAATTTGTTATTCTAAAACAAATGGCTCAATATATTCTCTTATGAACTGAACTCTATCAAATACCAAAGGCTTGAATGTTGCCGTAACAGAGATTACAAT
>NZ_QVFI01000069.1:0-1309 GCF_003433845.1 Absiella sp. AM09-50 | reverse complement strand
TGAACTTTTTCATCTTTTTTTTCTTCTATAACATCATTTTCTTTAAATGTTTTTGCTTCAATATTCATTACAAATATTGGTAGTAGTAATAAAAACGTTAATATAATTTTTCTCATCACAACTTCCCCCATTTTCCTTATTTATCTTTAATTAAAAAATATGCTTACATCAACATTATTAAGGAACCCAGGAATATACTCATATTCAGAATACTGCCATCCCTTAAAATCTGTTTCTTTTAAATCTTTTCCTGCATAATAAACATGATCACTATTATATTGAGCAATCCATTCCACAAGTTTTATTAAATCACTATCTCCTCCAAAACCAGAATCTTTATTATAAAGATACGATGTATATGTATAAACTGCACAATTCTTAAATCCATGTTTATTCAATATATTCATAAATGTTGGTATAATTTTCTTATATTGACTCGGCTTAATTTTAATGTCTCTACCATCCAAATACGTTGGTTTTTCAATATCATAATATATTTTTGTATTTCTATCTATATTATATTTATCTAAAATTTTAACTACAAAGTTCGCCTCTGCAATCGCTTCATCGTTATTTTCTGCATAGCTATATAAATATAAACTAAAAGGTATTTTATATTGTTTCAATTTCTGTATATTCCTTTGCAATTGATAATCTTCCCTTACATCTCCAAAGCCAATCCTAACAATTACATGATCTATATCACCTTGTTCTACTACTTTAATCCAATCAATTATGCCATCAAATTCAGATATATCTATAACTTTTTTTACATTACCATTTCCAATTCTTTGACCTAAACTGTTAAAATAATACTTTTGACCACCAAGTGATTGCCAGCCAGTTAATTTTACTCCCTGATTATAATAGTATACTTCACCATCCTTCCCAAAAACCCAAGATGTTATGTAACCATTCTCATCGAAATTGTATTCGATACCCTGAATAATTATTTTCTTATTCTTAATCAAAATTCCATTTTCATCATAATATAGAGATTTCTTATCTTTTATTACCCATTCATTTTTAGCCATATGTCCATCTTCATAAAAATAATAATTTTCTCCATTTATATAGACATTCCCAATCATCATATGGCCTTGTTCATTAAAATAATAAATTTTACTATCTATACTCATAAAACCTGTAGTAATGTATCCATCTTTATTAAAATAATATTTTTCTCCAGATATTTCTCTCCAGCCTAAAAACATATGTCCCTGTTCATTAAAATATCTCCAGCCATTTTGATTTCTCCAACCTGTTGTTATAATACCTTTATCTGTAAATAAATATGTATTTCCATTTA
>NZ_QVFI01000068.1:0-1522 GCF_003433845.1 Absiella sp. AM09-50 | reverse complement strand
TAAGATTTACACTGGTTTTTTTTTAATTGTCCTTGACAAAGGGTACACTTTAAAAAGTCATTTTCATAAAATCAGCTCCTTTTATACCTAAAGTTTATCATTTATATTTGAAGTAGAATATATTAACTATGGCATTAAAATCTGGTAAATTTTTAAAACAATAATAAATTAAAAATTTACCAATAAAAAGAACCAGTTTCTTTTAGCTACAAGCACTATTAAAATGATAAGTTAAAGATGGAAAGGAATAAATAATGTTATTAAAATAACGTTATGAAAGGGATTGATTATGGATATTTTTGAAAAAATACATCGATTAGGTATACTGCCGGTTGTCGTTTTAGATGATGTAAAAGATGCAGCACCTTTGGCGATTGCTTTATGTGAAGGAGGACTTCCAGCGGCTGAAGTAACTTATCGTACAGCTTATGCTCATGATGTCATCCAAGAAATGAAAAAAGTAAAACCAGATATGTTGGTAGGAGCAGGAACTGTTTTAAGTATTGAGCAAGTTGATTCTGCGATTGATGCTGGTGCAGAGTTTATAGTTTCACCTGGCTTTAACCCCTCAGTTGTAGCTTATTGTATAAAAAAAGGAGTGCCAGTGATTCCAGGAACAGCAACACCAAGTGATATCGAAAAAGCGTTGTCCATGGGACTATCAAATGTGAAATTTTTTCCTTCTGAAATAAATGGCGGGGTAAAAGCAATTCAAGCATTAGGAGCGCCCTATGTTGATGTGAAATTTTTACCTACAGGGGGAGTATCAGAAAAAAGCTTACTAGATTATATGAAATGTAAGCGGGTATTGGCGTGTGGTGGAACATGGATGGTGAAGAAAGAATGGATAAAAAATGGTGATTTTAAAGCAATAGAAGATTGTACAAAAAAAGCAGTTTTTACGATGTTAAATCTTCAAATAAAAGGTTTATCAAATGATAAAAAATATTTAAAGATTACAACACCATCCATCGATAGAGCGTTATATCACTTAGCAAATATGGGAATAGCATTCAAAGATTATGTAAATGATAAATATCATATTGTTTTAAAGGAGGAGTAGTACTATGAAAGTTATCACATTTGGAGAAATCATGTTGCGATTAGCACCGCATGGCTATTATCGTTTTACCCAGGCAAACGACTTTGAGGCAAGCTTTGGTGGTGGAGAAGCCAATGTCGCAGTATCACTTGCCAATTTTGGACTGGATGTGGCTTTTGTCACAAAACTGCCTGCGCATGATGTCGGGCAGTGTGCTATTAATGATCTAAGAAAATATGGTGTTGATACTTCTATGATTACCCGTGGTGGGGATCGTGTTGGTATCTATTATTTAGAGAAAGGTGCCAGCCAACGTGCATCACAAGTCATTTATGATCGTGCACATTCTGCCATCGCAGAAGCAATACCAGAAGATTTTAACTGGTCAAAGATTTTTGAAGGTGTGGATTGGTTTCACTTTACAGGGATTGATCAGCTTGTGTCAAGTAGACACACAAAATAATTAAAACATTTTTGTCC
>NZ_QVFI01000067.1:1220-1608 GCF_003433845.1 Absiella sp. AM09-50 | reverse complement strand
AAAGCTAAGAATCGATTGGTCACAATTTTGTCTATTTTGTCAGAGGTCGTAAGTTTTCCTCTGGTTTTCTTTTTATAACAGTTTTGAATAATGGATGATATATAGAGATATCGTTCGTTTGTGATAATAGATTCGGCATCATCATCCAGCTCTTTTTCTGCATTTTGTATATCTTTTTCAATATGTGCTTTAATAGAATCATTTAATTTTAATAATGAAAGTATCTTTTCATCACGTTCAAACAGTTTCAATGCATACCAGCGTTGTTTTTCCTCTGGCATATCGTGTAATGCCACTTCTTTAATCTGTGCCAAAGCGTGTTCTACAACATCTGAAAATGTATGATAAGAAGCTGTTTTTCCATATGCTGCGGCCTTTATCACCGCAT
>NZ_QVFI01000067.1:0-1210 GCF_003433845.1 Absiella sp. AM09-50 | reverse complement strand
AGAAGCTGTTTTTCCATATGCTGCGGCCTTTATCACCGCATCACTTACATTCTGTATGCCTGTACCTTTTAAAGCTGAAATCTCAATAATGGGAATACCTAGTTTATTGGATAATTCTAAGACATCTATTCGATCGCCATTTTTCTTGACGATATCCATCATATTGATTGCCATGACAACAGGAATACCAAGTTCGCATAATTGTGTTGTCAGATACAGATTTCGTTCCAGGTTGGTACCATCTACAATATTTAAGATCACATCTACCTGATCATTAAGAAGATAATTTCTTGCGACAACTTCTTCCAGTGTATATGGTGACAAGGAATAGATACCAGGTAAATCCGTAATTATGACACCTTCATGTTTCTTTAACTTTCCTTCTTTTTTCTCTACAGTAACTCCCGGCCAATTTCCTACAAACTGATTGGAACCAGTTAATGCATTAAACAATGTTGTTTTGCCACAGTTTGGATTTCCTGCAAGTGCGATTCTTATTTCTTTTGTGTTCATTTTATACCTCTCTTTCCGATTAGCCTAAACTAACTTTTGTCTTAAAATAAAAGGCTTTTGCCTCATGGTATTTATTCAATTTCAATCATGTCCGCATCTGCTTTACGCAGGGATAATTCATATCCACGTACTGTTATTTCTATAGGATCGCCGAGCGGTGCTACTTTACGAAGTAGAATATCTACACCTTTTGTGATTCCCATATCCATAATTCTTCTTTTCACAGCACCTTCACCATGAAGTTTTACTACTTTAACGCTCTCGCCTTTTCTTACCTGTCGAAGTGTTCTCATATGTTTTCTCCTTCCCATATCATATTACGATTTTGCGAGCCATCTCTTTACTAATCGCAACCCTGGCTTCTTTTACGTTTACAATCATATTACCAGCTATCTCATTTATGATTGTGACATTGCCACCAACAACAAAACCTAGATTTTCTAAATGCTTTTTTACTTCAGGACTTCCTCCTACTTTTTTGATTATATGTTCTTTTCCTATATCCGCAAATATCAATGGCATCCTATATCAATCCTTTCTTTATAAGTTAGATTAATCTAACTATTGAATCAAAATATAAATTAGCCTAAGCTAACTACGCTTATATTACCATTATCTAATACTTTTTGTCAAGATGTTTTATCATCTTCTTTATACGGTCTTTTATCATGCACAAAAAAAGCCATAGCATTACGCT
>NZ_QVFI01000066.1:813-1615 GCF_003433845.1 Absiella sp. AM09-50 | reverse complement strand
GTTTCTGTCCAATAATTTTTGCATTTTCCTTTTTGTAACGCTAATGAAACAGAACGTGGATTAAATAAGCTAGTACCATCAGATTTATAGTAACCATCATACCATTTTTTTAATACTTCAAACGATGGTTTTGGATATTGTTGTGTTAATTCTTTCACTTCTTTTTCATCAAAACCAAAATAATCTTCATAAATAGTGTCATTCATGAAATTATATTCTCTAAACATATTCAATTCAGAACCGGTAGAATATTTTGCAATCGGTAATACACCTGTCATATATGCTAATTCTACATATGGCTGAGTTTTAAATAATCCTTTTAAAAATTCTAAATATGCTTTTTTATCCTTTTCTTGCATAAAATCTTTGTAAAAAATACTGTCCCATTCATCCATTATAAAGATAAATTTCTCATTTGTTTTTTCAAATAGATTTTGGATAGGTTCTCCAGGAACTTTTTCAATTCCATAACCTTTTTTCAAATCATCTTGCAAGCAGTATTTAATCCAGCTTATATATTCTTCATATGAATTACATGGATCAGGCAACCTACTAAAATCTATATAAATAACATGATGTTTATTGATATGTTCTTCATAAGACACTGTTTGTGCTATTCTCAAATCTTTAAATAATTCTCGTGTATCATACCCTTGCGTATAATAAGCCCCAAGCATATTTGCATTAATTGTTTTCCCAAATCTCCTTGGACGTGTAATACAAAAATAACAATCTTCACTACCAATGAAATCATTAAATTTATCAATCAACATACTTTTATCCACATAGATTTTTTTCTTTA
>NZ_QVFI01000066.1:0-803 GCF_003433845.1 Absiella sp. AM09-50 | reverse complement strand
TCAACATACTTTTATCCACATAGATTTTTTTCTTTAATACTCGTTGAAATAATTCTACAGGAATATCCGTATCTAGATAATACATATCCATCACCTCATCTCTTTTTATATTATAGACTATTTTTTCCTCTTTTACTATGAAAAAAGCACTATCTATATAATTCATTAGACAATGCTTATCATTCCTATTTATATTTTTCGATAATACAATCATGATGCTTATGCTCATCTGCATCTGTAGAATAATTGATACCAACAAACAATATCTCATCAAAATCTTTTACTCGTTCCACATAGTTTTTCTTCTTGATTTGATCAATTGCTTCTTCTACACTTTTATTATATTTCAGTTCCAAGATGATTGCTGGATATCCCTTTTTCTTCGGAGTGAAAAGATAATCTACAAAACCTTTACCTGACTTATCTTCTCTTGTGACTTCATAACTATTTCTCGCATATAGATAACATAAAGTGATTACACATGATAGACTGTTTTCATTATTATATTGCAAGAATGGTATTTCTCGATCGTGCGCTTCTTCAATATATTGCGCTACTTTTTGTTCATCCAATGCAATTGTCGCATCTAATACATTTTTAGAATTATTGACGATATCTGCGACACCACCCATGCTTTTTCGTTTTAATACTCTTTGAAATTTTTCCATCAGCTCATGATTTGGTATCCTTAAGAAACCATCATGATATGATAAGAACCCAAAGACCACCATGGCTGATAATATCTCATCACGACTATCTAATTGTAATTGAGATGCAGCATACCCTTCCAATTCTACTTCTAC
>NZ_QVFI01000065.1:0-1630 GCF_003433845.1 Absiella sp. AM09-50 | reverse complement strand
TTCTCCTGGTATATTAAAGTTACTCATACAAAGAGTAATAAATCTAATATACCAATTCTCCTTTCTTCCTGAGTCATTTGGTATCACCTCAGGATGTGATAAAATGTGTAATTGTGAATGTGGATTTGTATTTTTCTCCTTATTGCTTTGACTTTCCAGAAAGGATCTTACCACTTCTTCGTATCGCATTTATTATTAGTTGTATGAGTCTTTTGAATTCAAAACACACCAGGTTTTTGATACCTTTGAAGTGGCTCTCATTTCACAATCACAAATCATTGTAAGAAAGGACTTGATATTTATGAAACTTGTTGGAATTGATATCGCCAAATATGAACATGCTGCCTATATCATGGATGCTGCTACTGGCGAATCTTTATGTGATCCTTTTTTCTTCAAAAATAATAAAAATGGATTTCAAAAACTTTATATCGAACTTAATAAATACGCAAAAGATGAACTTTTTATCGGGATGGAAGATACCGGTCATTATAACTTCGATATTGAAACTAATTTATTGGCTAAAGGTTACAAAGTTGCTTTAATCAATCCTATTACCACTAAGAACCTTAGAAAAGCTGCCTTAAAATCTGTTAAAACTGATAAAGAGGATGCTATTTTAATTACCAATGCTCTCTTAGATAAGGATTACTATCGTATCATCTCTATTCAAGATGAGAAATTAAAGGAAGCCAAAGAATTAACTCGTTATCGTACACAATTAACCATCGAAATGAATCGTAAGAAGAATGTCCTTCAAAGGCACATTGACATCGTTTTTCCTGAATTTAACACATTATTTCATGACGAATACACCATTACCTATTTAAATATCTTAAGAAAATATGGTGATGCTTATACGATTGCTCATACAGATATTCGTTCTTTAAGAAAATGTTTTAAATATTGTAATTCCTTTACTGCAGAAGAATTAAAAAAATTAGCTTCTAATTCCGTTGGTATTCACGACGTTTCTATTTCTTTTATCATTCAATCGGTTATTTCCAGTATTGATTTAATCAATTCCCAAATTGAAGAATTGGATAAAAAAATAGAAGAACTCGCCATCACACAAGATTCTTCTATCACATCAATACCAGGAATATCAATTATTACTGGTACTTCTATTTTAGCCGAACTAGGTGACATTAGTAAATACTCAAATGCAGGAAAATTAATTAAATTTGCAGGTGTGAATCCATATATAAGTGAATCTGGAGAATTTTCAGCCGATAAAACAGTGATAACCAAGAAAGGTTCCAAATATCTAAGGACAACACTTTATAGAGTCATTATACCTGTAATACGCCATAACCCTGTATTTAATAACTACTATCATTTAAAACGTAGTCAAGGCAAAAAACATCTCTGTGCTTTAGGTCATTGTGTAAGAAAACTTTTAAGAATTATTTATCATCTTGAAACAAATCATCTATCATTCGATATAAATTCACTTAAATAGTTAAAACTTTTAATAACCCATATTTCATTGAAATGAGCTATTTTAACGATAGTTCTTTTCAACATCTTTACATTCACAATTTCAAAGATCTAATACTATATTTTCAAGTATTTTATATTTCATACTATTTCATAATTTATTACTTGACTTTAATATAGTTGTCTTTCT
>NZ_QVFI01000064.1:0-1868 GCF_003433845.1 Absiella sp. AM09-50 | reverse complement strand
TTTAGCATTGCTCCTTGTGTATCTACAGCTTTAATAGTCTTTTGTATCATGTGGGTATTCAATGCTATAAATTCTTCATATCTAAGTAAATGCATTTCATTGATACCTTTATCCAATAATAAATTGGAATCAGTATCATCTTCTGTCCGAGTTATATTCTTGTCAATGATAACGCCAGCAAAATCGTTTGTAGATAAACCAGATTTATATAATGCACTTTCTACCTCTTGTGCCACATAACCAAAATGATCACGCTTAGCAGTTCCAGTTTGGTATTTATAGATAGTAGGTCTAAGATTCATAAAGAAATCGTTATATCTCTCATCAAAGGTTCTGAAGTCATACTTCAAATTTATATCAGACGTGATAGCAGCTCCATTTACTTGACAATATCCACCGCTATGATTATAAAGCTTTACATATTTTCCACGTACATATGTCCATTGGTCATAGCTTATTGAAGCACAACCATAATAACAAGAACACATATCTTCACTTCGGACTAATAAATCGTGATTTTTTAAATCAACCCAAGAAGTGTATATGCCTGTAGAACTAGATGAATCAAATTTAATACCATTTCTTGTATAAATAGGTCCGTCTACACAAATTGTATTATCTGCTTTCATCCATATCATGGAACTTTTTGCATTGCTAATAACTACTCCATCCGATCTAGCACTACAGTAAGCTCCTCCTGTTGACCTTATATATGACGATGATGAAGTCACATTTATTGCGTTAGCGTTATAAGATATAAACTGTGAAGTCCCATTAAAATATATATATTTATTTCCACTACTTGGAGTATTCAAATAAATATTATTACCTACTTTTAAATCAGTAGTTACGTCAATCGTTGTGTTAGACGATATCTTTCCACCGACTATCTCTGTACCTTCTAATTTATTACCTCTGATGTGGTTTGCTGTAATGGTACCAGTTTTTATATAGTCTCCATATATCTCTGTAGTTCCTTTTGTAAAAGTTGATATAAGATTTTCGGAACCTAAATCAAACACATTAGCATAAACAATATACCAACTAAAACCTGTTGCACCTCCATTGATAGAGAAAAAACCAGTAGTAGATATTGTTCCAGTCCCTATTTTTACTTTACATACATATTCTGTCCAATCATTAGTGCCCGCTGTTGGTGTTAACCATTCTTGTTTTGAGCCTGTACCTATATCGTTTGTATGCCATGAAATAGTTCTTCCAGTTGGTATTTTGGCGATCAATTTAAATAGATATGTATGACCTGCCTTTGGAGTAAATCCCCACCTTATACCTCCATGATTAGGTGATGTAGTACCGTTAGATGTAACTTTAATTCTATATGGCGTATCATATGTCCATCCACTTGCTTTAGCTTCACGAGTGATAGTAACTGCTGTATTATTTGAATTGTTGTAAATATCAAGCCCATTAATTCCACGCAAGAAAGCTGGATCATTGTACATACTTTGACCTTGTGATAATGCCATAGACATCCAATATGCTTTATAGGCATTATCGTATCCAGTATTTAACTTAGTTTGCACTCCACTGTCCAAATCTCCAATTACAATAGTACCAGTCGCAATCTGTGCAGTTGTAATCGTATTAGTTGCAATCCAACCACCCTGAATATATGTGCTTGTGCTAACTGCGTTGTTTGTCCACTTAAGTACCATGTTTCTAAGGTTAGTCATATTGCCACCATTAGTATTAGTCCAATCGTAAGCAGTTTTACCTTTATCCCAATTGGCTTTATTCGTGTTGATAGATGACATAGCATTGTTACCATTGTTAACTTTGGTTTGTGTATCGCTGTCCAACATACTAATTGTCACTTTACCTGTAAGTTCTATTTTACTTGCATCTAT
>NZ_QVFI01000063.1:0-2021 GCF_003433845.1 Absiella sp. AM09-50 | reverse complement strand
TAAACTGTACCCTGTAAAACGGACACTAGAAAAAAACCAATTGCTAGTACCTCGTTTTATGGGGTCTTTTTTTGATATACTATAATCAAGCTAAATGAAAGGAGTGAAACAATGGGTAAAAATTATTTTACAGCTGAACAAATTGAAAAACTAAGACATAATCCATATGTAAAAAATATTAGTGAGAAGTCCATTACTTATACAGAAGAATTCCGTGAACAGTTTTACATAAGATATCAAAGTGATCCATATCCTTCTAAAATTTTATTAGAGATGGGGCTAGATCCTGTCATATTAGGACCATCAAGAGTTCACAACATTACTAAACGAGTAAAGAATCAAGCGTCCAGATCAGCAGGATTCAAGGACACTCGTGAAGATTCATCAGGAAGACCCCGCCATAAAGAAAGGACACAAGATGAAGAAATTGCTTATCTAAAGCATTTAGTGGAATATCAAAATCAACAGATCAACGCACTAAAAAAAATAAATTTCATCGACAAGAAGGCGGAATGGAAACGACTCAAGAAAAATATAGATGTATCAAAGAAATAACAGAGAATGATAATAATCTCTTGAATATCACTTGGTTATGCGAAATAGCAGGTGTTTCAAGATCTGGGTATTATAGCTGGTTCAACAATAAAAATTCCAATATGAAACGTGAGAAACAAGATCAAGAAGATTTTGATTTGATATTAGAGGCTTATATGTATCGTGGGTACAATAAAGGAGCTAGATCTATTTATATGCGTCTACTACATAAAGGAATCGTCATGAATCTAAAGAAAATCCGGCGTTTAATGAAGAAATATGGTCTTAAATGTCCCATCCGAACAGCGAATCCTTATAGAAGGATGGTGAAAGCACTCAAGACCGATAGTATCGCAAAAAACGAGGTGAACAGGAATTTTCGACAAGAACCAAGGAAAGTAATTCTTACAGATATCACATATCTCTTCTATGGAACTGGTAAAAAAGCTTATCTATCGTGTATGAAAGATGGATATACAAAACAGATATTAGCATATGTAGTAAGCGGATCATTAGAAATAGATTTCGTACTTGAAACAGTCAAGCAGCTGATATCCAGGCATGGCAAAGAAATCAGTATGGTTAAAACAGAAGTATATTTGCATAGTGATCAAGGTTGTCACTATACAAGTATACAATTTAGGCAATTACTTAAAGATAAAAATTTAAGACAATCAATGTCAAGAAAAGGGAATTGCTGGGATAATGCACCACAAGAAAGTTTTTTTGGACATATGAAAGATGAAATAGATATAAGGAACTGTAATACTCTTGAAGAACTAAAAGCCATTATAGACGATTATATGGATTATTATAATAATGAACGCTATCAATGGGAACTTGCGAAATTATCACCAAATGAATATTATGAATACTGCGTGAATGGTATATATCCATTAAGTAAATATGGCACAGAAGCTTAAAAAGCATCTGTGCCATATTGTTTTCTAGAATAAACATAATCATTCAATCTTTCCTTCTTAAAATCATCAAATGATAAATCAGAAGGGAATAAATCATATTCAAATTGAATCAATTGTCTTGAAAGACTTTCACATTCGCATTCAAGCCAAAATGTATATTCTCTTGTAGTTATAAAATTTTTACCATCAAAACAATCTTGTTTATCTTTATTGAATAAACCACTAAGATCATTGATCACATGAACAAGCAGATCAACTAAGATAGGATTTTCAATAACAGAAGCTAACTGTTCACCATTCCAAAAATCATCATTAAACTTAGATAGTTCAACGCTGATAGAAAGTTGTGGTATGGATAGCCAATTAAAATGATTTCCTTTACCCACAAAACCTATTAGTTTATATCCATCACTAACAAGCAAAAACTCTTTCACTTCTACATTACCAATTGATTTTAATTCATAATCATACATATCCTTTACCTCCATAGCTAAAGGATAGTATATTTATTTTAAGATTTACACTGGTTTTTTTTTAATTGTCCTTGACAAAGGGTACACTTTA
>NZ_QVFI01000062.1:0-2395 GCF_003433845.1 Absiella sp. AM09-50 | reverse complement strand
GTACTGATGTCTGATGAAAATTCATTTATCTTCTTGATGTAATCGGGAGCATAGGCGATAAACGAAGCGGACAGTACGAACACCACTACAAAGTTGATAACGGCGTGAAGTGCCTTGCTGGTTTCCCGTTTGATAAGTCCCGTATAGGCAACATAAAGTCCCACCACTAAGATAATGAGAAGCAGGAAACCAACATAAAAGCCAGAGCTGGAAAAACCGTTCTGCGTTACGCCTGCAAGGGTCTGTATGCTTTTTCCGATACTGTCTGCCATATCGTTGATGAAGTCCAGCTTATAGGCTTCCTGCACTACATAGCCCGTGGCATTGCTTAAATAAAGGCTTATCGTCCAGACAAAATTAGTGATACAGTAAAGCCCGTACTGCACCGATTTTCCGATACCGTCCAGCCAGTTCCACGGAAGCCACGACCAGCTATTATCTACATAAAAATCAAGCTGATAATTCGACAGCGGATATTTTGAGTAAAGATTTTCTTCGTTTATGGTATCGTCTACAAGTCCCGTCGCATGAGCCACCGTCCCCAAAAGTGAAAGCAGGATAAGGGAGAGTGCCACCACGAACAGAGCCATTTTGAGAAAGTGAAGTATCTTCCTTTTTGTGAACGCACCTTTTATCCTTTCTTTCATCACTCCACCTCATTTCTCTGTACGGGCGGTCTGGTATCAAAGGCGTGTAGCAGTTCTTCAAAGACGGGGTGTATCTGTACTACACCAACACGCCCGTATAAGTCCTGCAATAAGCATTGTCCGTTATCCAAATCACGCAAGCGTTTCTGGTTGTTTTCGTCGTCCTTGTCAATGCCGAAAAATTCTAGGGTCTGCTTTATCTCGCCCAAGTCGGTACTACGAAATGCAAATTTCAAGCCGATATTGTTTTTCAGACTTTCCTTTGCCACGTCCCCAGAAGATTGTGTAACGAAATAAACGCCTGCCTGCATAGCTCGTCCAGCACGAACCAGCTTATTTGATAGGGTTTCGCCTTGTGCCACATTTAAGAACGCCCACGCTTCGTCAAGGTCTACAATCTTAAAAATACTTCTGTCCGAATGGATAAAATCAAGGGCAAAGGTACTAATCACAATCAGCATAGATACTGACAATAATTCAATGGTCGTGTATTCCTCAAAGGTTGTGTCCTTATCTGGCAGTACAAGGTCAGCTACTTGAATGATATTGAGCTGGTTATCCAGACTGATAGCATTTTCTACCGTACCGTCTGAAAACAGCAGGTGTGCAAAATCATAGTCCGTGAAGCTGTCGATATGGTCTGCGATATTCCTTGATACTGGCGTATCTTCACGGCGTAGCTCGTCTATTACATGGAGCAAGCCCCGACTGTCGCTCTGGGTAACGGAACGAACCGCTTTTCGCAACACGGGGAATTTTTCGCCGTCCCTAGAGGAAATACCAGTAAGGAATGTCAAGATGTCGATTGCCAGACTTTCAGCGTCTTTTACATTCTTCATAATCACAAACGGGTCAAGAAGTCCTGCATTGTCCTTGTCGCTTGTTAGGTTTACGATATTGATTTCATGGGCGATTTCTGGGAGCGTTTCTTTCCAGTTGCCACGCTCTGATTTAGGGTCTAAGATAACTGCTTGTCCCCCAAAGAGAACCGAATAATACACCAGAAGATTGTTACAGAATGACTTTCCACCGCCAAGCGAACCGACAAAAGCAGAAGCTAAAGCGTTGGTAACTGTACCTTTTATACCTTGACTGGCAAGGGACGGTTGCAGGTACACATTTCTTCCCGTATCAACGGAATAGCCCATATAGATACCCGTAGTTTCCCCTAACTGCTGTGTCGCACCAAAGCCAAGCCCAGCCAAGAAGTCTGATTTTACATACTGCACATAATCGTTGATATATCGCTTGCTGGCAGGAAGAAATTCAGAATGAAGCCCCAGCATATCCCCAGCAGGACGCACCAGCTTTACATTGAGGTCGTCGTAAAAGTCTTTGACTTCATCACAACGGCGTTTCAGCTCGTCAAGATCGGGTGCAGACACCCGTATCACGTAGCTTAACTTATACATACTTTCTTTGCTCTGGTCTAAGTCTGTTTCCAGCTCGTCCACGCTGTCTAATGCGTCCACCACATTTGAGCTGGTTTCACTTCCTGCTTGATAAGCGTGATTGTCAAGGTCTTTCAATTCCTTTTTCTTATTTCTTACTGTGGTAAGAGCCTTTCTGTTCTCCACAATTTCTACATTCATGCTTGTATCAACGGGGAATGTAAACTGCTGTTGCTGGAAATAGAAGATTTCAGACGACGGAAAATCAAGCTCCCCGACAATCGCATTGACGGTAAAATAGGATACATAGCTTTCCTTGTCCTCATGTTCCAAGCGTAAATACCGCTGGCTTTCCTC
>NZ_QVFI01000061.1:0-2395 GCF_003433845.1 Absiella sp. AM09-50 | reverse complement strand
GTACTGATGTCTGATGAAAATTCATTTATCTTCTTGATGTAATCGGGAGCATAAGCAATAAATGAAGCGGACAGCACGAACACCACCACAAAGTTGATAACAGCGTGAAGTGCCTTGCTGGTTTCCCGTTTGATAAGTCCCGTATAGGCAACATACATTCCCACCACTAAGATAATGAGAAGCAGGAAACCAACATAAAAGCCCGTAGAAGAAAAACCATTCTCGGTAACGCCTGCAAGGGTCTGTATGCTCTTTCCGATACTGTCTGCCATATCGTTAATAAAATCAAGTTTATAGGCTTCCTGCACCACATAGCCCGTTGCGTTGGATAAGTATAGGCTTATCGTCCAGACAAAGTTGGTAATACAGTAAAGCCCGTACTGTACCGATTTTCCAATCCCGTCCAGCCAGTTCCACGGCAACCACGACCAGCTATTATCTACATAAAAATCAAGCTGGTAGTTGGAAAGGGGATATTTTGAGTAAAGATTTTCTGCGTTTATGGTATCGTCCACAAGCCCCGTCGCATGAGCCACCGTCCCCAGAAGTGAAAGCAGGATAAGGGAGAGTGCCACCACGAACAGAGCCATTTTGAGAAAGTGAAGTATCTTCCTTTTTGTGAACGCACCTTTTATCCTTTCTTTCATCACTCCACCTCATTTCTCTGTACGGGCGGTCTGGTATCAAAAGCGTGTAGCAGTTCTTCAAAGACTGGGTGTATCTGCACCACACCGACACGTCCGTATAAGTCCTGCAATAAGCATTGTCCGTTCTCCAAATCACGCAAGCGTTTCTGGTTGTTTTCGTCGTCCTTGTCGATACCGAAAAATTCTAAGGTCTGTTTTATCTCGTTGATGTCAGTAGAACGGAAAGCGAATTTTAAGCCGATATTGTTTTTCAGACTTTCCTTTGACACGTCCCCAGAAGATTGTGTAACGAAATAAACGCCTGCCTGCATAGCTCGTCCAGCACGAACCAGCTTATTTGATAAAGTTTCGCCTTGTGCTACATTTAAGAACGCCCACGCTTCATCAAGGTCTACAATCTTAAAAATGCTTCTGTCGCTGTGAATGAAGTCGAGTGCAAAGGTACTAATCACAATCAGCATAGACACCGACAATAATTCAATAGTCGTGTATTCCTCAAAAGTGGTATCTTTATCTGGCAGTACAAGGTCTGCTACTTGAATGATATTGAGCTGGTTATCAAGGCTGATTGCATTTTCCACCGTACCGTCCGAAAACAGCAGATGTGCAAAGTCGTAGTCTGTGAAGCTGTCGATATGGTCTGCGATATTTCTTGATACTGGCGTATCTTCACGGCGTAACTCGTCTATCACATGAAGCAAGTCCCGTTTGTCGCTCTGGGTAACGGAACGCACCGCCTTACGAAGTACGGGGAACTTTTCTCCGTCCCTTGAAGAAATACCCGTAAGGAATGTTAAGATGTCGATTGCCAGACTTTCAGCGTCTTTTACATTCTTCATAATCACAAACGGGTCAAGAAGTCCTGCATTGTCCTTGTCGCTTGTTAGGTTTACGATATTGATTTCATGGGCGATTTCTGGGAGCGTTTCTTTCCAGTTGCCACGCTCACTTTTAGGGTCTAACAGAAGTGCTTGACCGCCAAACAGCACCGCATAATATACCAGAAGATTGTTACAGAACGATTTCCCACCGCCAAGCGAACCGACAAAAGCAGACGCTAAAGCGTTGGTAACTGTACCTTTTACACCTTGACTGGCAAGGGACGGTTGCAGGTACACATTTCTTCCCGTATCAACAGAATAGCCCATATAGATACCCGTAGTTTCTCCTAACTGCTGGGTCGCACCAAAACCAAGCCCTGCTAGAAAATCTGATTTTACATACTGCACATAATCATTGATATATCGCTTGCTGGCAGGAAGAAATTCTGAATGAAGCCCCAGCATATCCCCAGCAGGACGCACCAGTTTTACATTGAGGTCGTCGTAAAAGTCCTTGACTTCATCACAACGGCGTTTCAGCTCGTCAAAATCGGGTGCAGACACCCGTATGACGTAGCTTAACTTATACATACTTTCTTTGCTCCGGTCTAAGTCCGTTTCCAGCTCGTCCACGCTGTCTAATGCGTCCACCACATTTGAGCTGGTTTCACTTCCTGCTTGATAAGCGTGATTGTCAAGGTCTTTCAATTCCTTTTTCTTGTTGCGGACTGTCGTTAATGCTTTCCGATTTTCCACGATTTCTACATTCATAGAAGTATCAACGGGGAATGTGAATTGCTGTTGCTGGAAATAAAAGATTTCACTTGACGGAAAATCAAGCTCGCCTACAATCGCATTGACGGTAAAATAAGACACATAGCTTTCCTTGTCCTCATGTTCCAAGCGTAAATACCGCTGGCTTTCCTC
>NZ_QVFI01000060.1:0-2555 GCF_003433845.1 Absiella sp. AM09-50 | reverse complement strand
TAAATGGAAATACATATTTATTTACAGATAAAGGTATTATAACAACAGGTTGGCATAGCAGTGATTCTAATCTTTATTATTTCAACAAGGATGGGCATATGTGTAAAGGGAGTAAAACTATAGATCAAAGAAAATATTATTTTAATACCTCTAATGGTGAACTCATGAGTATGACTGCTCCAATACCTTATTATATGCAAACAGATTCTCGTTGGGCTAATAAAAAATATGGATCTGGTACAATGGCGAGCACTGGATGTGCGCAAACTTGTGCAGCTATGGCTTTCTCATTTTTGAAAAATCAAACTATTTTACCTCCTGATGTAGCATCATGGGGTTATAAAAATGGGTATTATAATGGAAAAGTGACAGGCACTATAGGTTCATTTTGGCCTGCTATCTCTAAACATTACGGGATTGCTTGTCAAGGTAACTTGACTGTTGATCAGGCAATAGATGCTTTAAGACATGGAAAACTTGTGGTTGCTGGAATGAATCCACCAAATTTCACATTTGAAGGGACAACACATGAAATTATTATTTATGGAATAGATGAAAATAATATGGTTAGCGTCTATGATCCATATTTCAAAAGTCATAATAAAAAATATTCAATAAAGCAAATATTTAAAGAAAAATCAACAGATAAAGGGGATTGTACATCTGGTGGACCAATTTTTGCTTTAGGTTAAGATAAATTCAAGAGGTGATACAAAACTTGTATCACCTTTCTTAACAAAGTGTAAGAAAAATTTGTAGCATTATAAATTTAAAAAGGATATAATGAATGTGTTGTTTTGAAAAGGAGTGTTTAATTAATGGCGAAAAAAAAGACAATAAATAATAAACCTATTTGGAAAAATGCTGGATTTTATTTTGTTATAATTTATGCATTATTAACAATTGCGTTTGTTGCACAGATGTTCATTTCGAACATAGTTCCTATAAAATATGCTATTCCTGTTTTAATTGTATTAATTCTTTTATTTATGGGAATGTATTATTTACAACTGGGAAAACGAGTGAATAAAGTCAATAAGATATTAGGTAAAATTTTGATTGTTATTTTATCAATAATTTTAGGTGTTGGCAACTGGTATGTATTTAAAACTACAAATGCTTTTGGACGTATGACTGGAAATAATACTCAAACCGACGTAGTATCAGTTGTTGTCATGAAAGAAAGTAATGCAAAAGATATAAAAGATTTAAAAGGTAAGAAACTAGGTGTCATTAAAACAGGAGATAATGAAATAATGACCAAAGCCTTAGCAGATGTAAAGAAGGACCTTGGTGAGGATATTACTACTGTGGATTATAAATCATATAAGGATTATGGTGATGATCTATATGATGGAAAAGTTGATGCTATTTTAGTCAATGAAGGTAGTAGAGGATTGTTTGAAGATAATCATGCTAATTTTGATTCAGAGACAAGAAAAATAAAAGAATATACTTATGAAAAAGAAGTAAAAGATATTAGCAAGGATGTAAACGTTACAAAGGAACCGTTTAGTGTGTATATCACTGGTATTGATACTTTTGGAACAATTTCTACTGTATCACGCTCTGATGTAAACATGATTGTTACAGTAAATCCTAAAACACATCAGATTTTATTAACAAGTATTCCTCGTGATTACTATGTTCCTCAGCCTTGTCAAGGGGGACAAACAGATAAACTGACTCACTCTGGTTTATGGGGAGCGGAATGTACTGTTGAAACTGTTGAAAATTACTTTGATGCTGAAATCAACTATTTTGCTAGAGTTAATTTCTCTAGTGTGATTAGTATAGTAGATGCATTGGGAGGTATTACTGTTGAAAATCCTGTGGCATTTACTGCAAGTGATGGAACATATTCTTATCCAGCAGGAAATGTAGATATGGATGGGGCAATGGCACTTCGTTTTGCTCGTGAACGTTATAATTTAGCAGACGGGGATAGAGATCGTGGACGTAATCAGATGCGTGTTATTACGGCAATGATAAATAAAATGATATCACCAACTATTATCACAAATTATTCAAGTATCATGGATGCAATTGGTGGAAGCTTCCAGACAAATATGA
The DNA here is from genome assembly GCF_003433845.1 of Absiella sp. AM09-50. Classification (NCBI taxonomy): domain Bacteria; kingdom Bacillati; phylum Bacillota; class Erysipelotrichia; order Erysipelotrichales; family Erysipelotrichaceae; genus Amedibacterium; species Absiella sp. AM09-50. Next base: position 482 of record NZ_QVFI01000060.1, on the reverse strand, counting down.
CTTCAAATGAAATGTCATCCTTAGTAAAAATGCAAATCAATGATATGTCAGGATGGGATATTAAGCAGATTAGTGTTAGTGGTCGTGGAAATGGCAGTGCATGGTCTCCAGCAAATGGATTTAATGCTTGGGTTATGGAACCAGATAGAGCAACAGTAGATAATGCTACTAGTTTGATTAAGAAAATTGTAAGTGGTGAAATGATTACAGATGCTGATGTACAGCATCAAAATGATTTAGTTTCAAATGCAGGATAATGATTTAGAGTGATATTTTAGAAATCCGTTATTACGTCTACAAGATGTTTTTATCAAGATAAATAGAAAGATGATAAAAAACATGATTTACATAGTTTTTAAAATATAACGTAATGTAAAAAAAGAACAGCGAATTGTTTGCTGTTCTTTTTAATACCATATAATGATAAGAATGTCAAGCAAAAATGAAAATGTCTTAAAAATAATTAAACATTAGCACCGGAT
>NZ_QVFI01000006.1:159453-180756 GCF_003433845.1 Absiella sp. AM09-50 | reverse complement strand
ATATTTATAGACATAAAATCATAAAAATTCATGTATCTCAATAATTATACATTATGAAACATATAATTGTAGAGATACATCATATGACTCCCATGTAACGTTTATAATTCTACTACATTTATAGTCTTTTATCAATAAAAAAATTACATTTTTCTATTCATTTCTAGACCGATAAGATTTCCTTATAATGAAAGCGGTTAGATAATGAAGAGGCAAAGAAAAAAGCGCCAAAGCGCTTTTTGAGATATTATTCTTCTTCAAACTGAGAGTTATAAAGTTTCGTATAGAAACCATCTGCTTTCATCAATTCTTCATGATTTCCAGCTTCTACGATATCGCCATCCTTCATAACCAGAATCAAATCAGCATCACGAATGGTAGATAAACGGTGGGCAATCACAAAGCTTGTACGATTTTCCATCAGTTTTTCCATACCCTTCTGAATCAATACTTCTGTACGGGTATCAACGGAGGATGTTGCTTCATCCAGAATCAAAATCTTAGGATCTGCCAAGAATGCTCTGGCAATTGTTAATAACTGTTTTTGTCCCTGAGAGATATTACTGCTTTCTTCATTGATGACAGTATCATAGCCATGATCTAAGGTACGGATAAAGTGATCTACGTAAGCAGCATCAGCAGCTCTCATGACTTCTTCATCTGTGGCATCTAATCGACCATAACGAAGGTTTTCCATAATCGTTCCATTAAACAGCCATGCATCCTGAAGTACCATACCAAATAAGGCACGTAAGTCACTTCTTCGCATATCCGTTGTCTTAATGCCATCGATATAAATAGCACCGCTGTTTAGCTCATAGAAACGCATCAACAATTTGACAATGGTTGTTTTACCAGCACCAGTTGGTCCAACAATCGCAATCTTTTTACCTGGTTTGATATACATGGAGAAATCATTGATAATGATCTTATCATCTGTATAACCAAAGTGTACATTTTCAAATGTAACCTGTCCTTTGATTTGAGTATTGCCATTTTCATCAAATACTTCCACAGGGTTTTCTGTTTCAGGCAGCTGTTCTTCTTCCTCTAAGAACTCAAATACACGTTCTGCGGCTGCGGCAGTTGACTGCAACATATTCATAACCTGAGCAAGCTGTGAAATTGGCTGGTTAAAGCTTCTTACATACTGGATAAATGCCTGAATATCACCAATGGTAACAGAGCCTGCGGCTGCTAACCATCCACCTAACAAGCAGACACCAACATAACCAAGGTTTCCCACAAACTGTGTAATAGGCATCATCAATCCTGATAAGAACTGTGATTTCCATGCTGTTTCATATAAGTGATCATTGTGTTCATTGAATTCTTCAACAGAGCGTTCTTCTCCATTAAATGCTTTCATAACAATATGTCCACTATACATTTCTTCTACATGTCCATTGACATCACTTAAATACTGCTGCTGACGTTTGAAATATTTTTGTGAACGTTTTACAACCTGTGATACCATCAACAAGGATAATGGTACGATACACAAAGCCATTAATGTCATCTGCCAGCTGATGGTCAACATCATGATTGGATAACCAATGATAGAAACAACACTAGTAACAATTTGAGATAATGATTGACTCATAGACATCTGTAAGGTATCAACGTCATTTGTAATTCTTGACAATACATCACCATGAGAAGTAGAGTCAAAATATTTAAATGGCATACGATCGATTTTTTCAGAAATATCTTTACGTAGCTTATACGCCGTTTTCTGTGTAATCGTCGCCATCATGATACTCATGATATAACTTAGAATACCACTAATGATATACATACCAACCAGAATTAAAATGATTTTTAAGATATAATCAAAATCAATGGTACCTGTATTATACACAATACGCATAAATCCTTCAGCAAGTTCTGTTGTGGCTTTTCCTAAAATTTTAGGTCCTAAGATAGCTAAAATCTGACCAACTGCCGCAAACAATACCGCTAAAATAATCACTGGATAATATGGTTTCATGAAACGAATCAGTTTCTTCATCGTTCCGGAAAAGTCTTTAGCCTTTACAACTGGGCGGCCACCACCCATTGGTCCATGTCCTCGGCGGCCCATAGGACGTGTAGTAGTTTCTTTACTCATTTCCTAGTTCCTCCTTTGACAACTGACTATATGCAATTTCCTGATAAACTTCACAGCTTCTCATCAATTCATCGTGTGTACCAATACCTGCGACACGTCCCTTATCCAATACAACGATACGTTCGGCATGCATGATACTGGAAATACGCTGTGCAACAAGCAATACAGTTGCTTTTGTTTCTTTCGTTACTTGAGATAAAGCAGCACGCAGATTCGCATCTGTCTTAAAGTCTAAGGCACTAAAGGAATCATCAAAGATATAGATTTCTGGTTTCTTGACAAGTGCACGGGCAATGGATAGACGTTGTTTCTGTCCACCGGAAACATTGGTTCCTCCCTGTGCAATCGGTGAAGCATAGCCTTCTGGTTTACTTTCAATAAATTCAGTAGCCTGTGCTACATCACTGGCCATTTGCAAATCTTCTTGTGTTGCGTCCTGTTTTGCATATCGTAAGTTAGATTCGATATCACCTGAGAACAAGATACCTTTTTGTGGCACATATCCGATTTTATTACGTAATTCATGTTGTGTAACATCACGGATATCTACACCATCGATTAAGATTCTACCATTTGTGACATCAAAGAAACGTGGCACTAAATTGATAATCGTAGATTTACCACTACCGGTACTTCCGATAAAGGCCGTCGTTTCCCCTGGTTTAGCAGTAAAGCTGATATCATGTAAAACATCTTCTTCTGCACCCGGATATCTAAATGATACATTTTCAAAATCGATATATCCTTTTTGAGAATCATCAAAATGTTTAGGATTTTTTGGATCCTGAATCATATTCTTACAGCTTAATACATCATAAATACGATTTGCACTGACACTTGCACGTGGCAGCATGACAGCAATCATCGCAATCATTAAGAAAGCCATGATGATTTGCATACTATATTGGATAAATGCTAACATATCACCAATCTGAATATTGCCATCTGCAATCTGATGTCCACCAACCCATACGATCAATAAACTGGCACCATTCATGATAAACATCATGGCTGGCATCATAAAGGACATGGTACGGTTGATGAATAAGTTTGTTTTTAATACTTTTTGATTGACATCATCAAACTTCTTTTCTTCATATTTCTGAGTATTGAATGCACGGATAACCGGCATACCTTCCAAGAATTCTCTTGTGACACTGTTTGTCGCATCAATTAATTTCTGATTAATTTTGAATTTTGGCATTGCCAAACTCATCAATACACCAATCAAGCTTAATAACAGAACGACACATAAAGCAATGATCCATGTCATACTTGCTTCTGTATTCATAACATGAATGATAGCACCGATTCCTATGATTGGCGCATAAGCTACCATTCTTAAGAACATGATGATGACCATCTGAATCTGCTGTACATCATTGGTTGTACGTGTAATCAATGATGATGTAGAGAATTTATTAAATTCACTGCTGGAGAAGCTTTCAACTTTCGCAAACACATCTTTACGTAAGTTTCTTGCAAAACCTGCACCAATTCTGGACGCAAATAAACCAACCAGAATAGCAGCAACCGCACTACATAATGCGACCAATAACATCTTACCGCCAGCATATAAGATATAATTGCTTTGCATAGCATCTACATCCATACCGATTGCTTTATATTCAGCCTTTACCACACTGGCTCCGGCAGCATTATAAGAAGTATCTCCCATCGCATTTAACTTTGTGCTAGTTTCATCTTCTAACTTTTGTAGTTCTTCTTTTGGCATCATTGGCAGAATTGTATAGATATCCACACCAGATTCCAACATCTGTTTCACCTGCTCTGGCATTTTTTCCATCATTTCACTTTTTGGATCTTTTACTGCCTCATCAATTCCATTGACTAACGTCATAGGAATGACCATGATTTTATTGATGTCTTGACGTGTATCTTCATCAATATCTTTTAACTGATATACATTTTCCTTTGCTAATGCTGGATAATCATCTTTCTCATCAGCACTCGCTTTATTACTTGTTAATAATGTATAATTTGATTCAAATAATTTCTGTTGTTTTTCATCCATAAAAATCTTCATTTTATTGTATTGACTTTCACGAATTACAGAAGGTACACCATCAATGATACCTCCCTTTTGAATCCCAGTATCAACGATATCTGACATTAAATCAGGTAACGCCAATTCACATTGTGCCTGTCCAAATAATAACGCCACAACAACAATCAATGACACGATAAATGGTTTTAAATACTTCACTAACTTTGTCATTTGCAGGCTCCTTTCTTTTTAGTTTCTTTTTTCTGCTTAGAAAACTCCACCGCTTTTTCCATGATACGAAGGAAATTTTCCGCATCCTCTTCGCCCAGTGCTTCAATGAATTCATAAAGTGATTCCGTCATGTGCTTTTCACAGCCCTTCATGACTTCCTTGGCCTGATCGCTCACTTTGATATACACACTTCTTCTATCATTTTCTAATACCACACGTTCTACCCAGCCTTTTTTCTCATAGCCTTTAATAAATTGAGAAACAGCTGCAGGGGTTACCTGAAGATAAGCGGAGATATCACTCATCTTTACCAGATCACCTTTGTTGATAGAAAGAATGGCATCTAACATCATGATATCTTTGTGTCGGATTCTTGGATGATCATCTAATCCTGCTGCATTTTCTTTACGAAATGCATAAAACAAATGTGTCAATCTTCGTACTACTTCCATTTCATCCATTGTATCACCTCACGAAATTAGTTAAGTTGCTTAACAATTAACTACCTTAACTATTATATGCATTCTCGCCCATTAGTCAACAGTTATTTTTCACTTCACACAAATTTCACAAAAAATGTAATTACACAAGAGTATTCTTACTTGTATTCATACAAACATCAAAAAAAAGATACTCATATGAGCATCTTAGTCTTCTTGGGTACGAATCTGATCAATCATCAATAAAAACTTTCTGGCTTTCTCTACAAAATACATGCCATTGCCATGTGCAATCACATATTCAAACTGTGTTTTTGCTTCCCAGATATCTTCTTCCACAAAAGCGATCAGTCCTAGATAATAACGAAAATCTACTTTCTGAAACTCCATATTGGTTGTCTGCAATACCTGTTGATAGAAAGTTCTTGCTTTATCAAAGTCTTTATTCATCAGGTTCAGTTTGTTTTCAATACTTTGTAAATATTGTTGTTTGATCATAGCTAATGGTGAATTTACACCACGTACATTCAATTTTTCACATTCATCATAATGACGCTGTACTTCACTTGCATCACCTAACTGATAGTTTGCATACGCCATAATAGAATGATATGCCATCATAAGATTCACATTGTTGCGTTTTGTACATGTTAACACATCAATTGCTAAATGAGGATCATTCATATAAATCATGCATTGTGATAAATATTGTCCCAAAGGGAAATTCTTTTTCGCATGCATCCGTTTAGCTAACGCAAAGATAGCACTCGCACAGGCTTCTGGATTACATTGTTCATATAATAACGAAATAATCGGCTGTACATTTTCGTTTTTCTTTTTGATTACATAAAACAGTATAATAATATACACAAATAACACTGCCATCATGATACCATAACTATCTACATATAAGCTTAAAATCAAAGCCAATACACCAAGTGCATATAAACATGTGATAGAAATATTTGTGATAAATAAGCGTTTTGCTAATCCTTCATATTCATCTAAATAAGTATGATGTAAACGATAAACACGTTCAATTTCACTTACAGAGGTTACCTGATTCTTTTCAAATTGTTTGTGTTTGCCACGATTTGGTGTTGTTAAAATTCCATAAATACATACAATGATTGCCGGAATCAAACCAATTACACCAATTGCCATAGCGATATCTACGACTGGATTGATAAAAATCATTGCTAAGAACAGCACCAATGGATTAAAGCGCTGCATCAGATAATAGATCAATAAGAATGTATTGACCATTCCACCACCACACAGCATACTCATTATATAGATCATGGTATCACTTTTCATTGTCGCAATCATTTCCGCATCTGTAAAGCCCTGTTCACTCATTTGGGCCAATACATCAACAATCATTGTTTTTGATATATCATGAAATACAAACAAACCTACTACCATTCCTATTAAAACCGCGATTAAATGCCTTTTACATTGATATTTCCACATAAATTTACTACCTTCCTAACTACGTTACATACTATACCACAATCACGTTAAAAGAAAAAGGGGAAACCTTGTTTTCACTTGATTTCCCACATGTTTTACTCACTTTTCAATTCTCGCCCATTCATCATGCCTTTACAGAAATATAGAATAGCGAAGGATACGACAAAGTTCATTGCCAGATTTACGATTGTTACAATATTCATCATATTCAAGGTAAGTACGCCACTTGTTAAAACCATAGGCAAAATAACTAAAACACTTGGCACACTGCATAATAACACGATTAACATACGCAGCATATTTTCTACCATCGCATTACTGCGGGACTTTAAGATACGTAAACTTAAAACGGTTGCACTTATGAATACAAATGCATATCCACAAATCATAATCAGATATTGTAAGATGGAAAATACATCCATTTGATAGATTAAACCGGTTCCTGTAATACAGATGATCAAGATGATCCATAGTTTATAAAGGGTCGTAGATATCGTATACCATAGTTTTTTAAGTGGTGAATCCGGAATCAGATAGATTTGATAATTGTTCATATCACGCATAAAGTCACTATTTTGGATGGTAGAAAACAACCAGAATACAAGCATATAACAGAAGAAGAAAAAGCCCATATCCAAAATAATTGTAATTAACAGATAAACTGCCAGAATAACAATATCTGATATACGAATGAAATCATTGGTTTTTCGCATAATCAACAGATTTTTAGAATAGATAGCTTTCGCACCTTCTTTAAAATCCGCCTTAACTCCTTTGACTTTTTTATCATTCATACTATTACGTTTACCAGCTTTTATATCTTTATACATAGCAGTAAATTCTTCTGCATCAAGCATTGCCTGTTCCACAAAATCACCCTGATATCTTGTCATACAGATAAAGATAATGATACATGCGACAACAACAAGTGCAACACCCAAAATAAGCATGAGCATATCCCCGCTTACATAAGATACCAGTGCAAGTTTGGCCCATCCAAACATGGGGATGAAATAAAATAAATCACTTTGTAAGAATGCAAATCCTGCTTCTTTCATATGGAAATCATACTGAAATGCTTCTATCATAAATACTGCTAGGATTATAATTACAAACATTGCCACAATTAATCTTCCAACATTTTTCAGCTTTTCATTTTGCATCGCCAACAAATAGATATAATCTTTCATAACCACAAAGAAGAAGGTCACAAGCGATAATAATACAAATGTCAACAATAGGAAAGGAATAGTGAAGCCAACACCTCCACCAAAGAATACCAACATCAAAACAGAGATTGCCCCAAACATACATGAGGATAAGATAGAGCCACTCATTAGAAAGCTCATGATCTGGCTTCGTTTAAAAGGTCCAGTAAACATATAGAAAGAATCGTTTTCAAAGAATAATGCACTTCGTTTCTGCATCAGTACAGAGCCAACCATCAAGGCATTGAAACCTATCGCAATCATAATCGCCATTTGAATGTTTGCGATATTGACCATACTCATTGCCATATCCGGATGCAAGAGAATCATGACAAAACCACCAATATAAATCAACAACAACAAGGTCGTCAGAATCGCACTGCCTGGTTTGGAATAAACATTACGAATCTGTCCTTTTAATTTTAGTAAATATAATAACACAAGTGATTTCATACTATTCACCATCAGTACTTTCAAAGAACATCTCTTTCAAACTTTCCTCGCCTAATCCCTCACGTGATACATGACGAACGATTTTGCCTTTATTCATGATATAAGCAACATCCCATATATCATCAATGACATCTATGATATGGGTAGAAATCAGGATAGATACACCTTCTTCTTTTAATTTTGTGAATAAGTGAAGGGTTTCTTCAATACTGGCAGGATCTAAGCCAACCATTGGTTCATCCACCAATAATGCTTTAGGTGATATGATCAACGCCAACAACATACTGACTTTCTGTTTCATCCCTTTACTTAATTCTTTTACGATCTTCTTACGTTTTTCTTCTAAATGAAACATGCTGATATAATGATCCGCAAGTTCTTTATAATTTTTACAGCGATATGCTTTTCCAATAAATTCTACATGTTCATCAATCGTTAACAAGTCGTATAACACTGGTGCTTCAGGAATATATCCAAAGCTTTTCTTTGCTTCTAGGGTATCATTGTCATATCCACAGATTTTGATTTTCCCTTCATATTTCAATAGATTGGTAATACTTTTGATCGTCGTACTTTTTCCTGCCCCATTTGGTCCCAACAGAATGGTGATTTTACCATCCTCTGCACATAAATCAATATCATCAACTGCTTTAAAACTTCCATAACATTTTGTTAAATGAGATACTTCAATCATCTTTTCTTTCCTCTACTTTCTTTTCCATCCCGATAAATGCGATATGTTGTTAATGCATACATGCCACCAAATATCGTAAAACAAATACCGATAAGTCTACTTAGTTTACGAATCACGCTCCATGCATCTGGCATAATTTCTGATATCAAAATCAACAATGCTCCTACCACCAGGACTTTTACAGCCTGTGTAAAGGTGAGATAAAAAATCCATCGTTTATGTTGAAGTCTTAGATAAGAGCCTGCCAGTAAAACACCTCCCCCTCCCATGCATCCACCACCAATTCCTGCAAACACATTTGGTAACATCATTTTTATAGAGCCGATAAAAAGAATGATACCAATTAGGGTAATGATGAGAGAAACATAAAATACGGTTTTAAATTGTTCACTTCTTGTTTCTGAATTGCTGTGTAAAGCTACAGTTCCATTTTTTGCACAAAAGAAGTGAAGGGTATTATCTTTGCATGGAATCATTTCCCACCCGGCTTCTTCAAAGATTCGTAAATAATCCTCTTGTTCTTCTTTTTTCACTTTCTGCATATCATAACTGAATATCAAATCTTGTGGCTCCTCTTTATATAAGACGTAACATATTCCTTTGAATTCTTTGAAGATCCATCCATCAAGTGCATATTGATGCAGCATTTCCATATCTTCCTGATCAGCGAATGCCAAGCCACTACATATAATATATTTCTTATTCTTCATAGCCTGCCTCCCTTAATACTCTTGCGCCTTCTTCCACCATATGTTTTCTGCGTTTAAATTCACGTATTAAAACATTTCTTCCTTCTTCGCTGATTTGATAGACCTTTGTACGATCACTGTCAAGTGATGTTAACGTGATCCAATCTGCCTTGCTTAATTTTTTCAATAGTGTATACAGCGTACCTGGTCCCATACTTACTTCTCCATTTGTCAATTCTTCTATGAATTTCATAATGGCATATCCATGTCGTTCTTCTAATAAAGAAAGAAGAATATAATACATAGGATCTGTCAACTGTTCACTTTCCAGTGCGTTATTTTTTGACATGTTTTTTCCTCCAAACAAATATATCCATTCATGATGTATCCATTAATGATATATCTATTATGGATATAGTTTACAATAGATAATTTCGATTGTCAAGCATATAAAAAAAACAGGTGAAAATTTTCACCTGTCATTCTATGATGCCATCACATACACATGCGTGTTTACAACGTTTATCTTTTGCGGCTAGACCAATAAAGGTTGTGCCTTCTGGCACATCTGTAATCACAACTGCATTTGCGCCAATTTTAGCGTTATCACCAATATAGATATTACCCAGACATTTTGCGCCTGCACCAATCATCACATTATTTCCTACTGTTGGATGACGTTTGGCATGCTGCTTGCCCGTTCCACCAAGTGTTACACCATGATATATCTGACAATCATCACCAATTTCTGCTGTTTCTCCGATTACAACACCCATGCCATGATCAATCAATAATCCTCGTCCGATCTTTGCGCCTGGATGAATTTCAATGCCTGTCCAAAATCTTGCGATATTTGAATTCAGGCGGGCTAGAAAAAACATATGATGCCGATAAAGAAAATGAGAAACACGATGAAATGCCAGCGCCTTGATATGTGGATACAACAATATGACTTCCAGCTTGCTGTGGGCAGCGGGATCATTCGCCAAGGAACGATTCAGATTATGGTTAATATCTTTCAATATGCGAAACATATTAAAACTCCAATACGGACAAGTATTTCTCTCCGCCATCTGGTGCTATGGTAACAATTGTTTTATCTGGATAATATTTTTCAAGGCGTTTTGCCAAAGCAATATTGGCTCCTGAACTGATACCTACCAAAATACCTGTTGTTTTCGCAAATGCGACGGTTTCTGCTAAGGCATCTTCATCAGAAACCATCATGACATCATCACATACATGTTCATCAAAATTCTTAGGGATGAAATTTGCACCAATTCCCTGAATCTTGTGTGGTCCGGCTTCATGTCCACTGATTAGTGCACTGCTTTTTGGTTCTCCGGCTACACAACGGATATTTGGATTGGCTTCCTTTAAACGACGTGAGATACCGCTAAATGTTCCTCCTGTACCCACACATGCGACAAAGATATCAACATCAGGTACCTGTGCAAGAATTTCTTTTCCTGTTGTTTCATAATGAATCTGTGGATTATAGGGATTATCAAATTGTGATAATGCTACATAATTAGGATGTGCATCCATCAGCTCTTTCATTTTATCAATAGAACCCTGCATACCTAATGCCCCTTGTGTTAAAATCAGCTCTGCGCCATACGCTTTGATCATCTGACGACGTTCTTCAGACATTGTTTCCGGCATAAGAATGATGGTTGGTATATGATATACTGCACCAAGCATTGCTAAAGCAATTCCTGTATTGCCAGAAGTTGCCTCGATCAGTACACTGTCTTCTTTGATTTCACCTGTATCGATAGCATGTTGAAGCATTCCCATGACAGCGCGATCTTTGATACTTCCACCTGCATTGAATTTTTCAAGTTTCACATAAATATTTGTATCTTCCATATGATACACAGGTGTATTTCCAATAAGTTTTAAAGTTTCCATGTTTGTTTCCTCCTATTATTGTACGTGGTCTTTTTTTGCATGATAAAAAAATGTGTCAGCGACAACATCGTCCACGTAAAAGGACAGTTTCACATTTAAAACCCGCTACTTTTATTTGATACACGTTTTTCATTTTCGCATCCATCCTTCCTACTCAATAATAGTATATGCATGGCAATTCTCTCCATGTGCTTTCTATTATGCCACAAAAAAAGAAAAAAGAAAACAATTATGCTTTCTTTTTTTCTGAAACAAAATGAAAGAAGTAATATTTCTACTCATTTTACTTATTTTTTCTTTTTTGTTGTCTTTTTCTTACGATCGATCTTCACAGCTTCAGGTTCTGGATCTTCAAAATAACGGCCAGGTTTTGATAAATCAAAATACAGACGGCTGTCTTCACTCATACCAAAGTTCTTATTGCTGCCATCATCACTGATTTTATTTAAAGCCTCACAGAATAATGCATTATGTGCTTCTTCACGCTCTAATAAAAACATAATGGTTTCTCTTACGTATTTATCTTCGATTTGACGATATAAATATTCGTACACAACTTTGGCACGCTGTTCACTGGCGATATCCGCCAATAAGTCCGCTGCTAAATCACCTGTAACTGTTACATAATCAGCAGTCCATGGATTTCCACTGGAATTGACCAAGGCTGGATTTAATCCAAATGTTACCATGGTTTCGATTTCACCAACACCGACTTTCTTATAGTCTACATCACCGCCATTTAACAGATTAATGGTTTCCGCAACCATTTCCATATGGCTTAATTCTTCTGTCCCAATATCCAAAAATAAATCTTTGAATACAGGATCGTTTGCACGAAAACTCTGAGAAAGGTATTGCATAGCTGCTTTGACTTCACCATTACAGCCACCTAACTGTTCCTGCATCAAAACAGCATACTGTGGATTGGGTTTTTCTACTTTTACTTCACGCATTAATTTTTTATCATGTTGAAACATCGTTATCACCTCATCCATAGTATGGGTAATGGAAAAAGGCTTTATGCATGAAACTTTATGATTTTTCTAACAATGTTTGATACCGGTATAACGCGCAATTTCTTCACTCGTTGTACACAGGTCTTCTTTGCTTAATTTATGAACATCATCATAGCCACATACTCTGGCAAAAGATTTCAATTCTTCACATAATACATGCAGATAGTTTCCAAGGCATTGTGCCCCCTTTTCTATATTGAAACGTTTACGCAATTCTTCATCCTGTGTCGCAATGCCCATAGGACATTTTCCATTTTGACAGATACGATACTGTTGACAGCCAATTGCCATCATTGCAGCACTGGCAATCGCAATGGCATCTGCTCCCATAGCAAGTGCTTTGATCATATCACCGCTGTTTCTAAAGCCACCTGTCATCACCAACTGCTGTTTCATATCATGTGCATCCATATAAGCTCTTGCACGGGCTAAAGCATACATTGTTGGTACAGTTGTATTATCTTTTAAATATTTTGGTGAAGCCCCTGTTGCACCGCCTCGACCATCAATCGTGATAAAATCAGGATTGGCATAGTGAATCCATTCCAGATCTTCTTCAATTCTTCCTGCCGCAATTTTGATACCGATTGGTCTGCCATCACTGCGTGTTCTCAGCATTTCTACCATCGCCTTTAAATCATCTTTACTTTTAATTTCCTCAAAACGACTTGGTGATATCACATCTTCTCCTAGAGGTTTATTACGAATGGCCGCAATTTCTTTTGTGACCTTTTCTCCAGGCAAATGTCCACCCATTCCAGGTTTACTGCCTTGTCCGATTTTTATTTCAATTGCATCCGCATTTTTTAAATTTTCATCTGTGACACTGTATTTATTAGGGACATATTCAAAGATAAAGCGATAGCTTGCCTGTTGTTCTTCTTTCAAAATACCGCCTTCACCACTACACTGGGCGGTTTTTGCCATTGCACTACCCATGGCAAGTGCTATTTTTGCTTCTTTTGATAATGCCCCAAAAGACATATGGGATACATATACCGGATGTTCTAATACCATTGGCTTTTGTGCAGAAGCTCCTATGATCGTCGTTGTGCTTACTTCTGCTTTATCTGGTAATGGTGGATGCGCTAGTTGTCCTCCCAGCAATAAAATATCTTTAAAATCAGGTACAGCTAAACGTGTACGCATTGCTTCGATTCGACTATGGGCACCTATTGCCATTTCATGAATCAACTGCATCTGTGTTTCCAATGGATCATCATGTCTTGCATATTGTATATCTACCTGTAAATCAGATACATTTTCTATTACCTCAGACTTTGCTTCCTCCTGTTGTTTAAAACAGGTTTTTGGCGCAGTACAAAGTGGACAGCACCAGTCATCTGCCAATGCACTCCATTTTGTTTGCTCATTTTCTTCATCGTATACATAACCACATATTTCACATACATATGTTGCCATAAAAGCCACCTCCTGCTTGTTAGCGCTATCATTACTGTTATGGTAACACATTTTACAAAGAAAAGATACAAAAAGACGGTTTCCCGCCTTTCTTATATCATGCCTTCTTACTGGTTTTTCATCTATTTTGATATTTTTCAATTATGCAGCTATGTTTCTTAGTATCTTTATTATAATTGATACCTACCAATAACAGATTGTCTAAATAATGCTCTAATCCAAAGAAATATTTCTTTTCTTTTATTTGTTTGATTGCAGTATCAGCATCTTTATCATACTTCAATTCAATAATCATCGCCGGCTTATCATATCGTGGAATAAATATGACATCCGCAAATCCTTTTCCACTTGGAAATTCTCTCACCATTGTATAATCATTTCGGGCCATAATATAGGCTAAATAAATCGTATATGCCAACGCGTTCTCATCGTTGTATTGTAGAATACTTGTTTCTAAATGAGCCTTTTCTATAAACTCTGCGACAAGATTAATATTACATGTATAAGTAGCCTCCAACAAATCTATAGAGTTTTTTAATGATTCACTTACTGATCCCCAATGACTTTCTTCTATTGAATTCACAAAAGAATCTACAACTTCATTGTTCGGTATATATACTTTTCGTGCTTCTTTATCATATCCTAAATAACCTAAGTGAACTAACAACGTAAATACATCATCTTTGGATTTAAATGTCGTCATATCATTTTGAAATTTACCTGGATTTACAGTTACTCGTTCTTTTGCCAATAATTTAATGATGTCATCCTTTAAACCATCAAAATTCATATCAATATATACTTTTAATGATTCATATGTTTCTGTAGATGTCCAATAATTTGAATATTCTTGATTTAATAATGAAGATACTACAGACTTTGGAGATAATATAGATATATCTTTCTTTAAGTGATATCCATCATACCAAGCTTTCATTTCTTCAAAATTCATTTGATACAAGCATAAGTCCTGTATTTTTTTGCTAAACAGCGATTAGTAACCTGCTTCTTCTTCCATGATAATGACACGGATTCGATCATACATATCATGATCAATTTTTACGTAAAAGTTACAGATACGATCTTTACTTTCACAATCCTGACAGCTTCCCAGTTTTACACATGGAGTCTGGCGATGCAATCTGACACAATTGGCTGGTGCCGCTACTTCCTGAATACGTTTTTTGGCTTGTTTTTCATTTTTCACAAGCTTGTTACTGCCAACGATCACAATGACCTGATTAGGTCCATAAATCATTGCTGCTACACGATTTCCATGTCCATCCACATTGATCAATGCTCCATCCATAGTAACAGCATTGCTGCTACAGATAAAGGTATCCGCATTAAAAGCCGCATGTGCTTCTTTCTCGCTTTCCTCTTTACTTAATGGTTCATTATGTGAAATATAGGCTACATCCCTGCTCTTCAAAAGCTGGGACAACCCAATTTCACTAATCGTCATACTGCCACCATCACTTACTTTTTCTTTATCTTTGATCATAGAAGAAGCCAGTGCACAGGCTTCTTGCTTGTCTTTTACAAGATAAGTCTTAATATGATGTGCCTCTAACGCTTTTTTTGCCTGTTCCATATGCAGACGTACGATTGTTTTTACATTTTCATCCATTTGTTACATCTCCTTATATTCTTTCCCTAATGCAATATAATGCTGTGCATTTTCTATGATATCCGCAATCTGTGCATCACTTACCTGTTTGATCACCTTGCAGGGACAGCCAACAGCAAGACTATTTTCTGGTATTACCTGGTTTTCTTTCACAAGTGCACCTGCCGCAATGATCGCATGTTTGCCTATTTTAGCGCCATTTAAAATAATTGCCCCCATGCCAATCAATACCTCATCATCGATCGTACAGCCATGTAATATCGCATTATGTCCAACGGTTACATTTTTTCCAATCATTAGTTGATGATCAGGGTCTGTATGTAAGGTACAATTATCCTGAATATTACTGCCTTCTTTGATATGGATATGATCCTTATCTCCTCTTATAACGCTATGAAACCAGATGGACACATCCTTTTCCAATGTCACATCGCCAATGATTGTCGCATTTTCACTCAGATAACAGCTTTCATGGATATCTGGTGTATGTGTACGATATGTTTTTATCATAGAAATCACCTCGCTACAAGTATAACATAAAAAAGCCAGATTACTCTGACTTTTCTTCACTCTCTGGATGATCTTTTTTATATTCTGAATAAAGATTAGAGAAACTGCCACAACTAGAACAATCTGCGTGACACCCACTACATCCATTTGATTTTTTAGGTCTTGTCACATAGAAAATAATCACTAATAATGCCAGTATGACAAGTATAACTGCAATATCTACCAGATTCATCATAACACCTCTCTAACAGGATATGAACCATTGTTTATAATGTTCAAAAAAACAAAGAGCCAATCTGAAATACCAATAGTGCAACAATATATGCGACACCTGTTTGGAAAGCAACAGTGGCAAACGCCTGTTTTAATGAACCAAGTTCACGTTTTGTGGCCGCAAAGGCTGCCACACATGGCATATATAATACCGTAAAACATAAGAATGCGAAAGAAGAAAGTGGTGTAAAGATACTTTGTAATGCTGCATTTAAGCCGGCATCACTTGTTGTATTAGTTAAAACTGATAAAGTAGATACCACACTTTCTTTTGCGGTGATTCCAGTCACAAGGGCTGTACTTGCGCGCCAATCTTCAAAGCCAAGTGGCGCAAAGATATGAGAAATCCATGTACCGATACTTGCCAGAATACTATGTGATGAATCAGACACAAAATCAAAGGCAAAGTTGAAGCTTTGTAAGAACCAGATGATGATGCTTGCGACAAAGATAATCGTGAAGGCTTTTCTTAAAAAATCCTTTGCTTTCTCCCACATATGCAATACCACACTTTTACCTGCGGGAATACGATATGCTGGCAATTCCATCACAAATGGAACACTTTCACCTTTAAATATCGTACTCTTTAATAAGATAGCAGATAAAATTGCCACAATGATTCCAATGATATAGACACTGATCAAAATCAATGCGGTATGATGTGGAAAGAAGGCCGCTGTAATCATACCATAGATGGGAAGCTTGGCACTGCATGACATAAATGGTGTTACAATAATCGTCATTTTACGATCACGCTCACTGGATAAAGTACGTGCAGACATAATGGCAGGCACACTACAGCCAAACCCGATCAGCATCGGCACAAAACTTTTCCCGCTTAATCCGATTTTTCTTAACATCTTGTCCATGACAAAGGCAACACGTGCCATATAGCCACTGTCCTCTAATAATGAAAGAAAGAAAAACAGCGTGACAATGACTGGTAAGAAAGATAATACACTGCCAACTCCGTTACAAATACCATCAATGATCAACGCACGTAGCCATTCAGATACATGAATAGATATCAATAAATTACTTAACGCATCTGTTGCCATTGTGATTAAATTTTCCATAAGTCCTTGTAAAGTTCCACCAATCGGTCCAAAGGTCAGATAGAATATACAAAGCATGATAATGATAAAAATAGGGATTCCTAAATATTTATGGGTCAGCCAGCGATCGATTTTTTCACTACGAATCTGGGCAGTAGAGTCATGATGCTTAATGACACAATCTTCTACCAGTTCTTCAATATAACTATATCGCATATCCGCAAGTGCTGCTTCCCGATCGGTACCCAATGCATCTTCCATACTTTTTACAATTTTTTCTATAATATCCAAATCATCCTGATGCAGATGAAGTGCCTGTTGCATCGGCGCATCTCCTTCTACTAATTTCGTAGCCGCAAAACGGGTTGGATACCCTGCACGGTTGGCATGATCCTCTATAATATGGGCGATGGAATGAATGGCACGGTGAACTTCACCTTTACAAAAATCCAGATGTACTGCCTGTTCATGATCTTTTATTTCTTTTTTCATGACACGAATCAACTCATCAATACCTTCATTCTTACTGGCACTGATGGGCACAACCGGTATAGATAAATGCTGGCTCAGCTTTTCTACATCAATGCTGTTGCCACTTTCAATGACTTCATCCATCATATTTAATGCGATCACCATTGGTGTATTTAATTCCATCAATTGAAGAGATAAATACAGATTACGTTCAATATTTGTCGCATCCACGATGTTCACAATCAGTGCTGGATGATCTTTTAATATAAAATCACGTGTCACAACTTCTTCGCTTGTATATGGTGATAAAGAATAAATGCCTGGAAGATCCACAAGACTTGCTTCTTTAAATTTCTTAATGGCTCCCATTTTCTTTTCTACTGTGACACCGGGAAAGTTTCCAACATGTTGATTGCTGCCCGTCAATGCATTAAACAATGTTGTCTTTCCACAATTTTGATTACCTGCAAGTGCAATTACTACATCTTTCATTTACGCTTCCCTGCTTTCTACTTCGATTTTACTGGCATCATCTAATCGGATGGTCAATACATATCCACGTAAACTTAATTCCATAGGATCCCCCATAGGAGCTACCTTATTCACAAAAATACTGGTCTTTGGTGTCAATCCCATATCCAATAATCTTCGACGCAGCGCCCCTTCTCCGCCAACTTTTATGATCATTCCACCATGTCCAGGCTTAATTTTATCTAATGTTGTCATCTTCTATCAACTTCCTTTTAAATGTTATCCTAAACTAATTTATTCATATATATCATACTCAAATTACATATAATGTCAATCTTTTCACAAAAATAAAACTCTTTTCCATTCAAGAAAAAGAGTTTATACATATTAAATACAACAACAAAGTGGTCCTCCACAGCCTCCACAGCACATCTGAAGCAGCAATAAATCACAACATAAATTACTGCCGCTGGCACCAAATGGTGACTGCATATTGCGATATTGTGTACGTGAATTTGACAACTGTGCATATAATTGACGATATTGCTGATTAGATGGATCCATTTCACAGGCTTTCTGCGCTGCATCCAATGCCGCAATCTGATTGCCCATACCATAATTGGCGATTGCATAAAAATAATACCAGGAAGCATCACGTTCACTCATGGATTGTAAAATCTGATATGCCTGGGCATAAGCACCCATGTTCAAGTATGAAATAATGGTCTGATATTTCTGAGATGCAGAACCTCCATAAGAACCATATCCTCCACCATATCCATTGGTGTTTTCCCAGAAATTAGAAGTATCTCCACGTTTTCTGGCCTCCATGATCTGATCATATGCATTCTGTATCTGTTTAAATTTTTCTTCTGCGCCTGGCTCTTTATTTACATCTGGATGATATTTTTTCGCCATTTGGCGATATGCTTTTTTTATTTCATCATCACTTGCATTTCTATCTACACCTAATATCTTATATGGATCCATCTTCTTCACCTAATCTTTTCTTTCTAATCATTTCATATTTTGTCCAGATACCGGAATATATAATATTTCTTAAAATATCCTGATATTCTAATATCGGTAATTTTTCATATTCAATTGCGGCTTCCGCAACCATCGTTTCTAATATCAGTTTGCTACGATCCTCAAAATAAGTTTCACCGAAATCTTTTTTCAAAGGATTATATTGATTATGCGCGATATCATCTTCAACATCATCATACGCATCCAAAAGATAAATAAATCTTCCCAAATAATCTCCCATACGATAAAGCCCATGCTGCCATTCATCATTTTGATAGCTGAGAATTTCTCCCATGACTTTTCCAAACAACGCAGACATACGATCAATATCCATCTCATTCTGTTGTTCTTTTTGTGTCAGCTCTTTCATCGTATCCTCAATAGCATCTAATTTTTCTGGATAACGTGCCTTAACTTGTCGATAAGCTTTTGCCAGCAGCTTTTCATATGCCAGGCGGGTAATTTTTTTGTCATCATTCCAGTCATCTTCACACTTCATATATGTAAGAAGAATCGTCATATCCGCTGCATATTCAATACAGGGATTGCTTCTGATCATCCGTTTTGTGGTAGGATGAAATCCACATCGAAACACTTTCTTACGTTCATTTGGTTCATATAAAACACTTAACAGTATTGCGACAAAAGTCATATCAAAGTTCAGTGTCGTCTGTGCAATCCTGCCATATCGCTCATGCAGACATTGGCATAATCCACAATAAAAAGACTGATATACATCCATGTCTTTGATTTTCATTTCCGGCTTATTGACAACAACGTATCCAAACATGACAAAAACCCCTTTCGCCATACACCTGTCATATAGTTTATACTTATCGAAAGAAAAATTCAAGTTTTACAAAACAAATAACATAAAAGCACACAATTTCTTCCTATCAATGGGAAATAGCTTACATCCATATTCAC
Organism: Absiella sp. AM09-50; assembly: GCF_003433845.1. Classification (NCBI taxonomy): domain Bacteria; kingdom Bacillati; phylum Bacillota; class Erysipelotrichia; order Erysipelotrichales; family Erysipelotrichaceae; genus Amedibacterium; species Absiella sp. AM09-50. Next base: position 160,732 of record NZ_QVFI01000006.1, on the reverse strand, counting down.
AATAAAATCTGATATGATGTATACATAAATATATAGGAAAGGATTAAGATAAAATGAAACGATTATTAAGTTGTCAGCCAAGTGAAGTGCTGAAGATGAATGGACAGGAGTTAAAAGCTGCCATCGCGGCAAGTGAAGGAAGAACAATTTTAACTGAAACAGTGAGCACGGTACAGCCAATGCTAGGTTCTATTTCCAACGCTGAACTAGCTGCTGCCTTTGGCTCTGATATGATATTGTTGAATGGATTTGATGTATTCCATCCAACCCTGTATGGTATCCCGGAAAGTGATGATCCAATCATGACATTGCGTGAATTATCAGGAAGACCTATTGGTGTAAACCTGGAACCAGTAGATGTTGATGCTGAAATGATGGAAACTCGTATTGAAATCTGTAAAGGAAGAACGGCATGTAAAGAAACTTTTGAAATGGCTGAAAAGCTTGGATTTGGCTTTATCTGTTTGACAGGCAACCCTGGAACAGGTGTTACCAATGCCAAAATCGCAGAAGCAATCAAGGAAGCAAAACAATATTTCAGTGGTTTGATTATCGCAGGCAAAATGCACGCTGCCGGTGTTGATGAACCAGTCATTGATTTAAACAGCATTGAAACATTTGTGAATGCAGGCGCTGATGTTATTTTAATGCCAGCCTGTGGTACAGTACCTGGTCTGCAGGAATCTATGATTCATGAAGCCTGTGAATGTATTCATGCACATGGGGCTCTAGCAATGACAGCTATTGGTACCTCTCAGGAAACCAGTGATCTTGCGACTATTCGTGAATTTGCATTATCTGGTAAACGTGCCGGTGTTGATATCCAACATATTGGAGATGCTGGCTGGGGTGGGATTGCCTTGCCTGAAAATATCATGGAAATGTCCATTGTTTTGCGTGGTAAACGTCATACATATTTTAAAATGGCGCAATCTGCAAAACGCTAAGATTCATGATATTAGAAAGTGAATTTACACATTGACTTTTCATGCATGAATGCATATAATATAAGTGCACACAGTTTTCTGCATAGCGAAAGGGATGAAGTTGCAGCTTCATCCCTTTCTTTTTGTAGGTGGTGCCTGAAATTTATGCCTGTCCACGAAATTCGTTCACCCTCCCTAACTTGTTGCTTAGTTTGTTACTTTTTTCGTTTTCTGCATTTGATTACAGTTTCGTATAGTTTCGTGATCTCTTTGATGATATTGGGAAGTGTTTTGATCAAGGTCATGAGCACCTGACTTCCTATTACCATGAAAATCACTGCATAATATCCCAC
>NZ_QVFI01000006.1:0-159443 GCF_003433845.1 Absiella sp. AM09-50 | reverse complement strand
CTGACTTCCTATTACCATGAAAATCACTGCATAATATCCCACTAGTAATCTCCCATTCAGACACACAGATGTAATTCTGCATTTTTCATTTACCTCCTACACTTATCTATATACGTATAAAATTTATTAAATCCTAAATTTTAAGTGAAAAAACCTATATAAAATTTAAAAATTATAAATTATCACTTACCGTTGACTTTTCGTGCATAAACACATATAATATAAGTGCACACAGTTTTCTGCATAGCGAAAGGGATGAAGCTGCTACTTCATCCCTTTCTTTTTGTAGGTGGTGTCTGAAATTTATGCCTGTCCACGAAATTCGTTCACCCTCCCTAACTTGTTGCTTAGTTTGTTACTTTTTTCGTTTTCTGCATTTGATTACAGTTTCGTATAGTTTCGTGATCTCTTTGATGATATTGGGAAGAGTTTTGATCAAGGTCATGAGCACCTGACTTCCTATTACCATGAAAATCACTGCATAATATCCCACTAGTAATCTCCCATTCAGACACACAGATGTAATTCTGCATTTTTCATTTACCTCCTACACTTATCTATATACGTATAAAATTTATTAAATCCTAAATTTTAAGTGAAAAAACCTATATAAAATTTAAAAATTATAAATCATTACTTACCGTTGACTTTTCATGCATAAATGCATACAATATAAGTGCACACAGTTTTCTGCATAGCGAAAGGGATGAAGCCGTTACTTCATCCCTTTCTTTTTAAAGCTATTTTGTTTTGTCTATATACTGAAAAAGGTATCCCAAATTATTTATGAGATACCTTCTTTTTTATGCCTGTGTGATATTTACAATATATTCTCCATCAACTACATCAATGGCTACAATATCATCTTTTCCAGCATTGCCTTCAATCATCTTACGAGCAATCAGTGTTTCGATGTTTCTTTGGATATAACGCTTCATTGGACGTGCTCCATAAACTGGATCTACACCCTGTGTAGCGATATTACGATAAACAGCGTCACTAACCTGTAATTTAATATCTTTCTTCGCAAGTCTTGTTTGTAATTCATCCATGAATTTATGTGCAATCTTACCTAACATATCATCATTTAATGCATTAAATACAACGATTTCATCAATACGATTCACAAATTCCGGTTTAAAATACTTCTTAACTTCAGACAAATATTTTTCTTCCTTATTGTCCTCATCAAATGCGAACTGGCTTCCAAGATTGCTGGTCATAATCAACAGAGTATTTTTAAAGTCTACGGTAACACCTTTACTGTCTGTAATACGTCCATCATCTAAAATCTGAAGCAATACATTAAATACATCCGGGTGTGCTTTTTCGACTTCATCAAATAAAATGATAGAATAAGGATTACGACGAACTGCTTCTGTCAGCTGACCACCTTCATCATATCCTACATATCCTGGAGGAGCACCAATTAAACGTGACACACTATGCTTCTCCATATATTCACTCATATCTATACGCACAATATGACTTTCACTGTCAAACAGCTGTTCAGCTAATGCTTTTGCGACCTCTGTCTTACCAACACCGGTTGGACCTAAGAATAAGAAACTTCCGATTGGTCTGTTTTCATCCTGAATCTGTGCTTTACTACGCAGAATTGCATCAGTTACTAATTCCAAAGCATTATCCTGACCGATAACACGTTTTTGTAAAGCTTCTTTCAGATGTAACAGCTTCTGACGTTCACTTTCTACTAGACGGCTTACTTCTACACCTGTCCATTTACTAACGATTTCCGCAATTAACTCTTCATTTACTGTTTCCTGAATTAAGGTATCATCACCTTTTTCTTTATCTGATTGTTCCTTAATCAGCTTCTCTAAATGTGGAATGGTATCATATTGCAGACGGGCAGCATCTTCATAACGGGCTTCATTTTGTGCCTGTTCTAAATCAAGTTTTGCTTTTTCCAGTTTAACTTTGGCATTCTTGCTTTCTTCCAGTTCTGCCTTTTCATCTTCCCATTTCGTATATAAGACATCTTTCTTTGCCTGTAGTTCTTCTAATTCCTGTTTAATATCGTTTCTTCGTTCTACAGCTTTTTTGTCATCTTCCTGTTTCAATGCGGTTTCTTCAATCTGCAGCTGCATGATTTTACGTTGTAATTCATCTAATTCTTGTGGCATAGATTCCATTTCTACACGTAATGTTGCACATGCTTCATCAATTAAATCGATTGCTTTATCAGGAAGGAAACGATCCGTGATATAACGATTAGACATTGTTGCGGCAGCAATGATCGCTTCATCTAAAATTTTTACACCATGGTAAGATTCAAAACGATCTTTTAAGCCACGCAGAATACTAATCGTATCTTCTACTGTTGGTTCTTTTACCATAACACGTTGGAAACGACGCTCTAGTGCAGCATCCTTTTCAATATATTGACGATATTCATTGAAAGTGGTAGCACCGATACAGCGTAATTCTCCACGTGCCAGCATTGGCTTTAACAGATTGGCTGCATCCATACTACCTTCTGTTTTACCAGCACCCACAAGATTATGCAATTCATCAATAAACAGAATGATATTGCCATCTGCATTTTTTACTTCTTCTAGTACAGCTTTTAATCGTTCTTCAAATTCACCACGATATTTAGCACCGGCAATCAATGCCCCCATATCCAATTCTATTAATTTCTTTTCTTTTAAGGAACCTGGTACATCGCCTTTCATAATACGCCATGCGATTCCTTCTACAACAGCTGTTTTACCAACACCGGGTTCACCAATTAATACCGGGTTATTTTTTGTCTTACGGGATAAAATCTGAATGACACGACGGATTTCATCATCACGTCCGATAATCGGATCAATTTTGCCATTCTTAACATCTTCAACTAAATCTCGTCCATATTTACTTAATGCTTCGACATTGCTTTCAGCATTTGGAGTATCCATTTTCTTCCCTCCTCTGCGTTTTAATTCTTCATCCTTGCATACATCTTCCTTTAGATGAAATTCTTTTACCAGGCGTTTTGAAATATAAGATTTATTAAACATCAGGGCAATCCATACGCTGGCAACACTTAGATATGTTTCTGATACAGAATCACTCCATGCTTCTGCCTTTTGAAAAGATTGTGCTACCTCATTGGAGAATTGTGGATTCACATTGCTTGATTTCGCAACACGTCCCATTTCTTCATCAATGATGGATAACGCTCTTGTTTTATCTATATTCAATCGCTTAAAAAGTCCATCCAGGACCTCGTTTTCAAATATCGCCTTTAACATTTGAATCGTGTCGATGGTGGTATGCTGATAATTCTTACAGATTTCCACTGCCTGCATAATGACTTCCTGCAGTTTTTCACTCATTTTTTCAAAGTTCATAATATCAACTCCTTTTAGCACTCTTGATTATTGATTGCTAATTGTATTATAACACTTATTTTAGCACTGTCAAGTGCAGAGTGCTAAAATATAAAAAAAGATAAGAGAAATCTTCTCCTATCTATTTTATGCCAAAAGTTTTTGGATATCCGCAATCTTTGAAATCATCTCGTCGGCTTGGGATTGATCGATTGAAAACTTTGTATCTTGTAAAGCAATCGTTCGCATACCTGCACGCTTTCCTGCTTCAATTCCAAAGGTACTATCCTCAATGACCATACAGTGCTTTGGTTCCACTTGCAGTTGTTTTGCGATTGTTAAATAAATCTCTGGGTTTGGTTTACTTTCATGAAACATCTCTCCACTAAATACCAAATCAAATAATCCTTCTAATTCACATTCCTTTAACATACGTTTGATATTCATCAAAGTAGAGCTGCTTCCAATTGCGGTATGATATCCATGTGCCCGTAACCATACTAATGTTTCCTTTACACTAGAATTTAAGATATCACGATAGGATACCATGTGTTCTTTCGCATAAGCATCAAAATGTTCATAGAATTCATCCTGACTCCAGTCTTTATTCATTTTTTCTATACTGACCCGCCATGTATATTCTAAAGAACTGCCTACTAACGAAATCAGAAACGCTGCATCTGCCACAAATCCATATTCCTTATAAAAATCATATAACTGCCTTAAATTGGATGGTTCACTGTCAATTAATACACCATCCATATCAAATATGACTGCTTTTATCTTCTCCATATACGATACATACTCCTTTACCTTTATGTTTTGATGCATATAACGCCTGATCAGCATGTAGTAACAACTCATCTAAATTGTGTGCATCCTCTCCATAGATCGATACACCGATACTTATGCCAATCGGATATGCCATTAATCCTTCTACCTTTTTCAATAAGCGTGAAGCCAGGTCTTTTACATCTATACCTTCTTCTATATTTTTTATGAATAAAACAAATTCATCTCCACCAAATCTTCCCGCAATGCCTTCTAACTCTTCATTCAGTACATTGCCAAGATTTGCCAATACTTCATCCCCTGCGATATGCCCAAAGGTATCGTTCACTTGTTTAAAGTTATCCAGATCAATAAATAATAATGCATGTTTCGATGCACTAAAATTGATTAATGTATCTTCAATCTGACGCATGATTTCTGCCTTTGCGAATGTATGTGTCAACTGATCTGTATTTACCTGAATCTGTAGTCGTTCTTTCTCTATATAAGAAGAATGTATATCATAGATAAATCCAATCAAAGAGGCAGGCTGTTTACGCTGATCATAAATAATGCCACCCTCTACTTCAAACCAATGGGCACAATGTTCTCTGTCCCAAAGCTGTAGCTGCAGCTGAATGCGCCCTTCTTTTTGTATCTGTTCTTTCATACGCTGGATATTTTCCAGATCCACAATCGTTTTCAATGCTTCATGAATATCCTTTGCGATGGTGGAAGATATCCCAAAACAATATTCATAGTTATCAGATACATGTAAGTAATGCCGCTTACAGTCATATTCAAAAATAATTGCACTTTTTTGAAGACTTGCCAGCATTTCAAAGCGTCTAGCACTAACATGTTCTTCTTCTGCTTTTTTCATTTTTCTTACGATATAAAACAACATACATAAGATGCCTAAAAATATAAAGGCATAACTAACAGATAATAAGATAGAACGTTCCATGATTTGAAAATAATGTGGAGATAATGCTTCTGCATTTACGATATTGACCACTATCCAGTCTTTGATGCCGATGGGCGCATAGCTTAAATAATGTCTTGTCTGATCTTTTTCAAAAACAACAAAACCACTTTTATTCTGTTTGATATCCGTTTTCATCGTATTTTGATCATATGCTTTATTTGGATATGTAAACTTCTGCATTTCTTTAAAAAAATCAGAACGAACAGCCATGCCCTGATAACCAGATACAAGTGCGCCATCTTTTTGTACAATCAAGGTCGCACCGATACCACTATAAAATGCTTCACTGAATATCGAAGTCAGATAATCTGATTGATATACGCCAAGTACGCCTCCCTGCACTTTTCCATCTACAATAACGGGAAGTGCCAGCACGATTTCATCACGATTTTGAAGATGTCGTGCTTCTGAAATATAAAGTCCGCGTTTTTCTTCTAAATAAGAAAGCACCTTTTCCCAATCCATATCCAATTGTACTTCTGTTGTTGTATATACGACACCGTCTAAATCAAACAGCGCATAATCGATTGCTTTATTTTTCGCATTCATTTCTTCTAACATCATGACGACTGCTTCTCGATCATTTTCATGATACAAGGTACTAAAGTCCGCAATCAACTGTAGTTGTGATTCAAAATCCTGCAGGGTCTGTTTCACAAAATGAATACTTTGTTCATTAGTTTTTAATAACCTGTCTTTATTCTCTTCAAACAGAGTATCTGAAAGTCCATGTTGAAACCATACGAAAGACACGCTTACATAAGCGCATGCGGCAATCATGGCAATCATTAACATCAGTTGAAAAAATTTCTTCATACAACTCCCTCATTGATTTCTTAGCTTTTCTATCACCAGCAGATACGGAGATTCCTTTTTATTTTCCATGCGTATACCCATACAGGAATAATAATGTGAATCTAAAGTTTTTACCCATTCTGAAAAATAACAGCTTTCTTTTTTCCCTTCATCATGACCTGGGTATATTACTAAGATAAGCATACCATGTTTCTGCAATTGCTTCAATGCTTTTTGAACAGCGATTCTGCTTGTATGTAACAAAGTTGTGACATTTTCATCCCCATGTGGCAGATATCCAAAATTAAAGATGGCTCCTGCGAGTGGTTCTGTAATATATTGATCTAGATGCTCATGTCCATCAAGGATAAATCTGCATTTATCATAATACCCAAGCTCACTTACCGCCTGTATACTTTGTTGAAGTGCTTCTTTCTGAATATCAAATGCATATACTTTCTGTACCTTTTCAAGTGATGCCAGAAAACAGGTATCATATCCATTCCCACATGTAAAATCCGCATATATCCCATTTTCTATGTTTATATTTTTCAATATATCATGGGCAATATCTACAACTTTTTTCATTTTCATCATCCTTTTCTTTTCTATATAGAATATTATAACTGGTTTCACCAACCAAACCTGTGTATAATAATAGCAGAGGTGATAGAAGATGGCAACATGCGTACCAGATGATATATTATGGGTTTTAAAACAGCTGCATACACATGATCAAGAAGCTTTTCTTGTAGGAGGCTGTGTAAGAGATATGCTCATGGGCCGTGAAGTTCATGATTTTGATATCACAACAAGTGCCCTGCCTGAAACTACCATGGAAATTTTTAAACAGGCAGGATGTATCGTAATTCCTACAGGAATCAAACATGGAACAATTACTGTTTTGGTAAATAATGAACCAATAGAAATCACTACTTATCGTATTGAAAAAGCATATCTGAATCATCGTGCACCTTCCCAGGTCATATTTACTAAAAATCTTTTAGAAGATTTAAAACGCCGTGATTTCACCATGAATGCGATTGCATATGATCCAACAAATGGTTATTATGATCCTTTTGATGGCAGAAAAGATATTGAAGAAGGCATCATCCGCTGTGTTGGAGATCCTTATGAACGATTAAAAGAAGATGCTTTACGTATCTTACGGGCGATTCGTTTTTCTGCAGTTTTAAATTTTTCTATAGAACCACACTTGAAACAGGCCATCAAAGAACTTGCGCCTACTTTATCCTACATTAGTAAAGAACGTATCCGTGATGAATTTAATAAAATATTATTGTCACAGCACCTAGATCTTTTACAGATGCTTTATGATTATCAGGTATTAGATGAGATTTTACCAGGATACAGCAAATTATATGGACATGATCAGAAAACCCCATGGCATATTTATGATATCTTTCGCCATAGTGATGTTGCGTTAAATCATACGATTGGATACCCATTAGAAAGTAAGCTGGCAATCGTATTGCATGATATTGGAAAACCAGAAATGGAAACGTTTGGAGAAGATGGCATTGCCCACTATAAACGTCATGCCCTCATCAGTGAACAAAAAGCCAGAGCATATCTAATGGATCTGCGCTATGACCATAAAAGCATAGAGCGGGTCTGTACCTTGATCTTATATCATGATTATTATGTCAAAGCCAATCGAAAAATCCTTCGCAGGTTCTTATCTAAGTTTGATAATGATATTGCATATGCAATTTCTGCCTTATATGTACAAATGGCAGATGATTATGCGAAAAACATGGAAAAAGCTCAGGAGAAAATTGATATTTTAAATGCTTCCATAGAATTATTAAAGGTAATCGATCAAGAAAAGGATTTCTTTCATAAAAAGGATTTAAAGGTCAATGGACACGATATGATGAAGTTAGGTTTACAGAATAAACAAATTGGCGATATGTTGGATGAACTGTATCAACAGGTGATTGACGATCCTTCCATGAATGAAAAAGAAAAGCTAATGGCTTATGCCAGACAAAAGATGCAGAATTAACTGCATCTTTTCATATACTCCATATCATCACATAATGCCTGTGCAATTTCTTCACTTAACTGTGTTAATACACAATTCTGATAAGGCCAGTATTTCTGTTTGATTTCTTCTATTGTTTCAAAATTGTCGCTGGTCCTGACCTCTTCCAGCACATCCTCACACATACGAATGGGAGAATCATAGATTCTTGTGATTTCCATTTCATATCCCTGTGGATGGGATTTTCGCATTAACTGATTTAAAATCTGTTCCAGTTGAAATGCCTGTTTATGGATACGCAATAGTGCCATATTGATCACCCGCCTTTCATATGCTGAGTATATCATGCATTCTTACACCAATTATGTAAGAATTAAAAAAACAGCTGTATTTTTTTACAGCTGCATCTGTTTCGCAATCGTAATCATTGTTGGATAAGCATATTTTAGGAAATCCTGATATCCACAATATTGTTTATCAAAATATAACGTATTCATTCGTTTACAATTACCATGACAGATAGATACAAAAGGACAAGTATCACATAATGGACTCATTTGTTTTTTCTCTTTCACAAAGCCCTGCATAGGTGCACTGTTGGCGATATCCATCAAATCCATTTCCATCAGATTTCCACCTTTATATTCATCTAATACATAGAAATCACATGGATAAATACTGCCATCGCTTTCTACAACAAATTGAATACTGCAATATCCCAGCAGCCCACACTGTTGAGGTGGCACATCGGCGTACATTGGAATAATATTATCAAACAAGCCAATACTTCGATACACCCCAGCCTGCATTTCTTTCAACCAGCAATCATAGAACGCTTTATAAAAGCTTGCGAATAGCTGTGGTGTCAGCGCAAAAGGATTTTTTTCCTCATCTAATCCCGCAAGACATGGAATCAATTGAATATAACGGATATTTTCCTTTTTATAAAATTCATATAGTTTATTGGGATGTTTTGCCAGCTGTTTACTTAATACAGTCAATACATTATAACGGACTTCATATTTTTCTAATGTATGAATCGCCTGCATGACTGTTTTATATGTTGCTTTATTCCCTGTGGTAATACGGAAATAATCATGGTTTTCTTTATATCCATCTAAAGATACGCCAATCAAAAAGTCATATTGATGAAAGAACGTACACCATTCATCATCAATCACGTATGCATTGCTTTGTAAAGCATAATGTATTTTTTGTTTTGCCTTTTTAACTTCATCTACATATGCGCAAAATGCTTTAAAATAATCAATGCCTGCAACCGTAGGTTCTCCCCCCTGAAAAGCAAATGTTACTTCCCCATCCTCATCCAAATGAGAAAGGGCCTGATCAATCAGTTTTTTCATAACTTCTTCTTTCATAATACCGTTACTTTTAATCTGACGATGTTCACTCACATCCGCATAGAAACAATATTTACATTTCAAATTACAGGATGATGAGGCTGGTTTAATCAAAAAGCTTAAATTTTTCATACAATACTCCTCGTTTATTTATGATATTTCATATTATTTATTCATTTAAAAGGATACCTTTTATTTGCTTTATCGTCAATAGATTTTATGCATGCTTTTTAATTTAAATTTATATTATTGTTATAAATATTCTAACTATCATATAAACCATTTTTCTAAAGAAAATATCTTAAAAGATTAATTTACACACATCCTTGAATAATCTTGAATATTTGTTATAATGAAATGGAAGAAAATAATTACCACATTTTATAAAAAGTTTATCCACGCAAATTTGTATCAAAATTTATACGTTTTTATCCATACCTTATATGGTCAATTTTTGTAAAAAAAATTGACTTTTTTATATGTTTCTGACGGTTTTTCTATCAAAAAATACATATATATAAATGTATACTATTTTATACAGTGTGGTGTAAATTTTAATTAATTTATTCAGAAAGGACAAAGAAAATGAGAAAATTTATTCCACCTGAGAATTTTAAAGCAATTGTTGCAAATCGAATTTATGGTTTATTATCTATTAAGAGTGCAGCAGAATTATGTGGTATCACAAACACAACATATTTAAAATATGAGAAAGAATACCGTAATCAGGTAAGCAGCGATGATCTAAAGAAATTAAAACTTTAATAAAACCGCCATTTCGGCGGTTTTATTTTCTATCGTTTATCTTTTCGATTTGGCACATAATCTGTTGTCTGCATATACCACGTTAATAATTGTAGTTTCATTTTTTGAATCTGATCCTGATAGCATTTTTCATCAATCATATTATGAAGTTCCATCGGGTCTTTCTTCAAATCATAGAATTCATCCTTTTCATACAAACGCATAGTATATTTATAATCTCCCATTCTAATCATACATGCTTTTGTATGTTGTGGTCCTTCACTTTCCTGTGTAGATAAACGTGGCCAGTATGGTGAAGATGGTCCATGTCCTTTTTCCATTGCCTGCACTTCTCCATGAATTCTTCCACCTTCACAACATGCATAACCTTTGTGTGCATGAGCAGCAAGTGCGCCTAAAAGACTTTTTCCAAATTGTACATAGCTTAAATCAAAACCGGCAATATCCGCAAATGTTGAAGGAAGATCAACAAGTTCTACCAGCTCAGTTGAAATTCCTTTTTTCACTTCTATATCAATGGAAGGCTTAATCAGCAGTGGTACATTACTGATTGGGTCTTCAAAACAATTTTGTACTTTTTCCGCAATACCATAATCCGTAGTATAATCCCCATGATCACTCCATACAAAGATATTTGTATTGTCATAGAAATTATGTTCTTTTAATTTATCACAAAGCATTCCAAACTGATGATCAAATCTGGAAACCATCGCAAGATATGTGGCACGTAACTCATTGAAACGTTCTTCCTCCCAGTGAAGTCCTTGTTTCTTAGCAATATCGTATAACATACTCGCTTTATCTGGTAAGGTAGCTATATCTGGTCTTCTTGGATTTAATTTTTCTCTGTCTATAGAAGAATACCATGGGTCCTCGCATGCATAAGGTGGATGTGGAAAGCTTATTGTACAATAAAGGAAGAATGGTTTTCCATCTGGCTCTTTACTTTTTCGATCAAGATAATCCAAAGCGCTTTGTACACAATTCCAATCAGTTTTTCCATACCCTTCACTATCCTTCAATTTCCCAATATAGAAGGAATACAACTCGTCATTTTCCTTTACCGGCTGTGAATTATGTTTTTTCATACTGCCAAATGCATCCACAAACTGATCACGCATATTTTCTTTATGGATACCATCATAGTATTCATCACAATAATCAGTTTTTAAACGATCTGCAGGAATTACATCATTTCTCCCAATCCAAATAACCTCATATCCATTATTTTTCATTTCTTTTAGAATATTTGGCTCATCTTCATTTTGAAGAAAATGCATGGTACGATGTCCTAAAGTATGTGGATATAACCCGGTTAAAAAACTACATCGGGATGGTACACAGACAGGATTTTGACAATAAGCATTTTCAAAGGAAACGCCTTCATCAATTATATGATCTAAATTAGGGGTGATACTTGCTTCATTATGATGGATATGTAGAGCATCACTACGCATTTGATCTGCCACAAAACAAACGATATTTCTTTTATTCATCAGGCATTCGCCTCCTCACTTTCTAAAGCTGCTTCTTCTTTTAATGCTTGTCGATCTAATACTTTGATGAATGGGAAATAGATGATAAACTGAATCGCAATCAATACAACCTGAAGGATTGCCACACGTATTCCACCAGCTAACCATCCTGAGAAAATCACAGGTGTGCCTAATGGAATTTCGGTACCATTTAATGGTGGTACGATACCTGTTATCGTACATAAATAAGCAATCGCAAAGGTAATGATAGGTGTAAGAATCAATGGAATGATCATAATGGTATTTAATACCATAGGAAGTCCAAAGGTAATCGGCTCATTGATCCCACATAATCCTGCTGGCAATGCCAGTTTTCCCAATGTTTTATAACGTTGTGATTTTGCGAAAAATAGCATTGCAATACATAGACCAATCGTTCCACCTGCTCCACCAAGAGATGCATAAACACTCCAGTTTGCTTTTACGATGATATTAGGAAGTGCTGTATTTGCGGCATAGGCTTCTAAGTTTTCAAGTGCTGGTGCCTGATACAGCATGGTAAGGAATGGCATAACAATCATTCCACCGTGTAAACCAAAGAACCACATTAAGGAGCACATTAAGATAAAAATCACAAATGTAAATGGACTTGCGCCTAAATTTGTCAATGGTGTTTGCAGCATCGTATAGATGAATTGATTCAAGCTGCCATAGCTTGTCAGTGACATACCATAACGTACCAGACAGAATATGAATGCAATGATAAAGCCTGGAATTAAAGATGAAAATGATTTTGATATTGTAGGTGGCACACTTTCCGGCATCTTGATTGTTAAGTTTTTATGCATGAGGAATACATAGATAGTAGGTACAACAAGACCAATAATCATTGCGGAGAACAAACCAGCAGCTCCCAGCCATTTAGTTCCAAGTGCAGCCGCTATTGTCACAAGGGCATCACCTTCTCCACCCTGAACGCCAAGGGGAATCAGTAAGAAGAATACCATCAATGAAAGAATTCCTGCAATGGTTGCATTTGCATCTTCTCCCAATTTTGAACATAAGCTTTTTCCAATCAGGAATACAGCATAGACTGCCAGAAAATCTGTAGTGATTGTTGGCGCGAATGAGAATATCTCTTTCAAATGTGTTGCTGTCACAAAGTCCTGATATGGACCAATCTGTAAATTCGCCAATAATGTGAAGATTGCACCAATCATTATGATTGGTAATAAGATTGAAAATCCTTCGCTAATTGCTTTTAAATAACGGTTGCGTGATAGTTTGTCTGCTAAAGGTACTAATGTTTTCTCCAAAAACTCCATAAACTTTTCCATAAGTTAATTCTCCTCTTTCTCTATCGTAAATGAATGGTACCGTTTTCATTACACTTATGTTATACATCACTTTGGACTAAATTTCAAGTATATTTTGGACTTTATTTCATTTTAGTCCATTTTTTGCTTGTTTATTTGGAAAATAGTCCATTTTTGGAATTTTTTGTGTTATAATAACCATAGTGAATGTATTGGGGGTTTCTATATGAAAACTTTAGATTTAATTCGGCAGAACATGCCATCCTTCACAAAAAAAGAAGCATTAATTGCAGAATATATTTTAAATCAGGATCCTGTTTTTGTTATTCAATGCACAGGTGAGATGATTGCCAGAAATGCAAAGTCCAGTAAATCAGCATTCATCCGAATGTGTCAAAAACTTGGATATGAAGGTTTCTCTGAGTTTAAGTTTGCCTTATCTAGAGAGATGGTATCAAATACAAATGATGAAAATAATGAAGATGAACCGCAAGATTCTATGAAAGCCATCACAAATTTTTATGCTAGACAATTAATAAATATCAATCAGATGATTTCTATGAATGAAGTAAAAGCACTTGGCAAGAAAATTGTTCATTCAAGAAAAGTTAAAATCATTGGCTATAACCGTACTGGCTTATCCGCCATGCAATTACGTATGCGACTTTCAAAAATCGGTGTAGATTGTGAAGCTATAACTGATCCAGTTGTCATGCGAGATGTTGGCGAAATTCTTGGTTCAGAGGATCTTTGTATCATTTTTTCAATAAAAGGACTTACAGATCCATATCTTGATATTGTTAAAAATCTTCATCAGAAAAAGTGTTTTTTCACCTTAGTCACGATGACACCAAAGAATCAATTGGTTCCTTATGCTGATCAATTATTTACTCTGCCCTATGCCTCAAGAGCACACCGGGACACATTCTTAGATGATCAGGTAATTTTCTTTGTATTCATTGAGATATTATTAAATGAGATTGCGAAAATATTATAAAATCACCAGACAGAGGATTTCTGTCTGGTGATTTACTATTGATTCATTAGTTTCCATTTAATAGTGGATGCTTAAGTATCCTTTTAATAACCTTATCTTGAAATAATAACGCTGGTTGATATCGCCTATTTTGAAATGTCTGTATAAATAATTGTTCATCCTATGTTAATTGCATTAAACATTGAAGATATTGTATAATCCTTGCTTTCTTAACCTCTAAATCAAATTTGTTTTTTTCTGATAACACTGGCAAAAATCTCTTTTTATCCAAAAACAGGCAGAAGACTCCAACTTCAACGGCAACAAGTAAGTTGGAATACACGCTGTGCACCCTTTGAGCGTGAATGCAGCAATATGAAAATTTCTTGTCTTTTCTTTCTTCTTGTTTCTATTTTTTCTATCACAATATTCCACATAATCTTTGTAAGCATTTCCCCTCTTTTTGTGCTATCATTAGCTTAATTACAAAAATAATCTATTTCATCTAATAATCGTTCGATTAATTCATAAATCATAACAGATGGATTCATTTTCTTTATATCATGTTCCATTTTATATTTTTCTTTTTTCCAGAATTCTTCAAGATGCTTTGCATTTTCTATAGCATTTCTTACTTTAGCATTACCATCATTTCCTAAAATTTTAGCAATCATGCCTTTAGAAGCTTTCACTTTAGAATTATATTCTAAAACATCTAAATGATTACGTATCTGATTTATGATACTTCTTTTATCAACGATATCATGGATATCTATTCTTTGAAAATGCATAAGCAACCAAGTTTCAAATAGCAAATTCGAATAATCTAATATATATTCATTATCGGAATTGATCATTAAGTCTATAACATCTTGTATATTAACTGGGGCATCACAATCAAATACCAAATGTTTTTCATAAAGCGCATATTTCCGACGATTTACATCAATGTTTAAAAAATCCTCTGCATAACGATAAACATGCATGGCATTTCCACTTGTATTAATAGGTTCTATTACCATATTAGAATAAGGAACGGTTAATCTTTTTTCTAAATAATCTTTGAAAAAATTTAAATAATTATATTCTGTATTTCCTTCACAAAATACAAGCAAATTACCTGCATTTTCAGGTTTTAATTTTTTAATTATTCTTTTTTCATTCACTAATCTCCCCATATCCATTCCTCCAATATTTCTTCCGTCATATCCTGTTCATTAATAACTGGAATCGCTCCATATTTCCCAAACAAATAATCTTTAGAGAAACTAGCGTCTGAACGAACTTTTATATCTGCAAGCGTAAATACCGTTGATTCACCTTTTTTATTTTTATCCACAAACGCAATTTCATCTCTACGAAATTGTTGCCGGTTCAATAATGAAATATCATGTGTTGTAAAAATTAATTGTGCTTTGTTATTTTTTTCATTTTGATATAAGTCAATAATGAACTTTGTTAAAATCGGATGTAATCTTGCTGTTAATTCATCAACAATAAATACACCACCTTTTTCCATCATATCAAGCATATTTTGAATAAAGGAGAAATAACGTATCGTTCCAGTTGATTCCATTTTTAAATCAAATGCTTCTTCACCTATCACTTCATTTTCATCGTTAAAAATATCATGAATTGTTTTTATTTTATAACGCTGATGTTCATTTGTTTCTTCATCAAGTATCTCCTCTATGTCAATTCTTTTGATTCCCACATCCGCAATTTGTAGAAATTTTTCAACTTTACTACGATAGTTATTATCATTTATTAATCTTTTTGAAAAATTCACATTACTTAAAAGCCCTTTAATACTTGTTTCAATAAAAATTTCAAAATGGATTATAAATTTATATTTTAGATAAAATTTAATATCGTCAATTATTTCTTTAATTTCACCATCAGAAAAATAATCTAGTACACTTATATATAAACGATCTTTTCGCTTATTTATAATTTTTTTTAATTCTTTCTCATATTTTTTTCCAAACCTGATATGCTCGTAATTTCTGTTATATATTTCAACATTATCTTTTAACAGCCATTCTTCTTTTATCAAATATTTTCCATTTTCTTCAATCGTTGAAAAGCCATATTGATAGGTTTTACAATTATGATAAAAGATAATTTCAAATTCATTTTCTTTATTCAGATTTACATTTAGACGATATGGATTTCGATGGATACCAGGAATCCTAAAGGTATCTTCTTCCTCTTTATTCGTGATATCCCGATACATTTGATTAATAATAAAACTTTTAAAGTAATACATTGCACTGACCAGATTTGACTTACCACTTGCGTTTTTTCCATAGATTGCCAGTGTTTTAACAAGATTATTTTTATCTATTCTAACTATATGACTTTTCATTTCTTTGTAGCTGACTGCTCTTAAATCCAAAATTGTTTCATCCTTAAATGAAGCAAAGTTTTTTACCCGAAACATGACTAACATGATCATCTCTCCATTTCTATCGATATCTATTTTCATTATATCACAAGATAGTGGAATTATTCGTATTTTTCGATTATTTTATAAAACAAAATCATATTTCTAATTATTTTCTATACAAAAAAATTGTATTTATCGAATTTTATCCAAAAACAGGCAGAAGTCCCCCACTTAACAGCGATAAGTAAGTGGTGGGACACTCTGTGCACCCTGTGGGCGTGAATGCAGCAATATATATTTTTTGTTATCATTTTTTCTCAGGACAAATGCATCAATAAGAAAAACAATAAAAAAGGATCCCAATGTCCTCTGATTTCTTGTGAAAGCAGAGAGATGTCATGTAGACTGCTGATATAATAGCGGTTTTCCGTTGTATTATCACCGTTTTTCTTTTCTTTTGCACTGACACATAAAACGATACTTTTCAATCTTTTCATCTTTATCAGTTGGATTTGTAAATAAACTTTTTTGTTTTCATTAATTTATTTTATGATGTTACTTCTTATAAAAATTTCATAAAAAAACTGATTTGATATCAGTTTTTTTAAATCATTTACGCTTTTTTTGTATTCCAAATACCAACGACTTCATTGACGGTTGATATTGTCACAAACACTTTAAAGTCTGCCTTGTGGAGAAAATCCAATAAAATCTTATATTCATTATTACTCATAATGGTCACAAGCTCCACACGGTTTTCTTTCTCAAAACCTCCCTGTACCTGATACAAAGTTACCCCTCGTTTCATTGTATCAAGAATAAATTTTTGAATTTTCTCATACTCATCAGATACAATACAGATTTTCTTTTTCTTATTGATACCGCCAATAAAATAATCTACGACCAAACCATTTGCGTATGTTCCCAATACACTCACGATAAATGTTCCGATATTGTACACTAGAAGTGAACTCATTGCGGTTATCATCCCTGCCATTGTTACAGCTTTTCCAATTTCCATATGGGTATATTTGCTTACAATTTTTGCGACGATATCTAAACCACCAGAAGATGCATTCACATTAAATAATAGTGCCTGTCCAAAACCAACAAGCAATACATTACATATCAGATCATATACATTATTTCCTGTTAGAGAACCATTTAATGGAAACACCGCTTCATAAAAGCCTAGAAATACTGGAAATAATAATGATGTATAAACCGTTTTTACACCAAATTCCTTTCCAATAAATATAAAGCCTATGATTAACAATCCAACATTTAAAATCATCGTGATTACAGAAATTGATAAACCACTTAATTGGGCAAGCACCATCGCCAAACCAGAAATACTACCCACAACGATCCCACTGGGTATCATAAAAAAGTAAACACCCAATGATGTAAAAAATAATGCAAGTGTCATGATGACATATTCCCTCAGATTCTCTTTTTTCAGCATATCTTAACCTCCAGTAAAATCAAACTTTCCTCATATACTTTACCATAAATTCAAAGAAAGAAATAGAATTATATTGCCCAGCCATTAGGAAAAAGGTGGTAAAAAAAACAGATCATATCCTAATTGGTTGATCTGTTTCTTCCTGTGTTAAGCCTGATATGCGATTTTTCCGTTGATAATCGTATAATCAACATGATTCATGGCATCTAATAAACTGCTGTCACAGATAATTAAATCTGCATCTTTGCCTTCTTTGATACTTCCAATTTGATCATCTAATCCAAGAATTTTAGCAGGATTGATGGTGATTGCTTTTAATGCCTCCATTTCATCTAATCCACTCTTCATAGCTAATGCCGCACATAATGGTAGGTATTCTTCTGGAATAACTGGAGAATCTGTGGTAATCGCAATTAGTATTCCTTCTTTTTGTAGTACTGCTGGTGTTTTAAATGATTTATGTGCCAATTCTAATTTTGTCTTATGTCCAAAGGATGGCCCTACAATTGCTGGAAAACCACTTTCTTTAATTTGTTTCTTAATAATTTCACCATCTGTACAATGATCTAATGTTACTTTGATATCAAATTCTTTTGCAATCCGGATAACCGTAAGTATATCATCCGCACGATGTGCATGACATTTTAATGGAAGCTCTTTTTTTAATACAGGAATCATAGCTTCAAGTTTCATATCATACGCAGGCATCTTCGTGATATCTCCATTGGCTGCTTCTTTCTTCATCATATATTCTTTAGTTTTTATAAGTGTTTCTCTAAGTAATGCCGCAATATTCATTCTTGTACGAATCTTTCCTTTTTCACGATATACACGTTTTGGATTTTCTCCAAATGCTGCCTTCATGGCAATCGCTTCTTTGATTTTCATTTCATCCATACTGACACCATGTGTCTTATATGCCACAAATGTTCCACCTATAACATTGGCACTTCCAGGTCCTGCCGCTACAGCGGTAACACCAGCTTTACAGGCATTTGTGATAGTTTCATCCAATGGATTACAGCCATCAATAGCACGCATATGAGGTGTAATAGGGTCTGTTGTTTCATTGACATCATCCCCTTCAAAACCAATCGCAGATTCTTCCATTCCCAAATGACAATGTGCTTCTACCATGCCAGGAAATACAAACTTTCCACTAGCATCAATCACTTCATCATCACTTTCTTCTACATTACCTACTTTAACGATTTTTCCATCCTGAATCAGGATATCTCCTTCAATGATTCCTTCTTCTTCCATTGTGTAAATCTTCGCATTTTTAATTAACATCTTTTTTTCCTTCTTCCTTTTTCTATGCAACGAATGTCAAATGTAAACTGTATGGAAACAGTCTTTTTCCTAATGTATTATATCATTTTACAGAATTATCCTAAAGTATAATTTTAAGGAAATAAAAGAAAAAGCGCGATTTGCGCTTTATTCTGTATCTGTTTGATTTTCTGTAGAATCTTTAGTATTGGACTGATCATTACTTTGATCAGATTCATCTGTACTTGTCGTTGTCGTCGTTGTACCTGCACGATAACCTGGGAATGCACCCAATACATCTGAGATATCCGCATTTGTTTCATACAATAATAAATAGTCACCATTGACTTTGGCATTGTATTCACTTTCTTTATTATTGATATTCACTTTTACTTTGCCTTTATCCGCAGCTTCTTTTAAAATCTTTTTCATGTTTTCATCTTCACTTTTTACACGATACAGATATACCCGATTGTTGTTTGCCATAAAGCTTCTACCTTCATAAGCAGCAAAATCCATTTGATCGATGTTTTCACTCTGATCATAAGCAACACCTTTTTCTTTGAAGTAGCTCATCATGTTATCGATACTGTCTTCCGTATCTTTTTTAGCGGTGTTTGCTTTGTTTTCAACCTTGTTTTCTACTTTGTTGTTGTCTTTTTTGTCATCTTTTGTACTACATGCCGCAAGCATGGAGCATAAGGCAAGTGTACATGCCATTACTTTATATTGTTTTTTCATTTGATGAAATCCTCCTGTCCTTTATAGTATGAACGAAAGAAAAATGCTTATACCTTATAGAAACAGATAATTTTCTTCATCTTTAGCAAACGCCGACAGGCTCATAAAACAGTTTTTTAATCCTTGTTCCGAAAGAGCTCCTTCCATATATCGCTGCATGGATTTTTGAAGTTTGATTTTCTGGGTATTGTTCAGATAAGGCAAATATTCATTCATCATCATTCGATAACAGAGTGCCCCCTGTGTATCATCAATAGGTGTTGATAATGCCTGATCAATTAATTCATAAAATCTTCTTACTTCTAATTGCTGCGTGGTTGTAATGGTTTTAAAGATATCTAAGGAATGGCGCAAAATAAGATAACGATAATTTTTCCATACCAGTGCTTGTTGAAATTGTTCAGGATATAATATATCAAGGGCCTGTAAAGCCGCAAGATTTTTCGTCTTTATTTCTAACATCATATCCATATCCATATAACGGATATCTCTGCAAAACATTAAAAACTGCTGGGCATCCAGATAGGTCGCATGTGCACCTTTTCTTCGACTCATATCTTGCTGGCTATAGTGGATTTTCATTCTGCCATCCTTTGGCTTCCAGCTTTTTTGTACGAGCAATAATGTTTGATATAGATTTAAATCAGGAAAAGATGGTAATATCTCATGATGCAGATTATCAAAAATTACTGGAATTTGTATTTTATCTGATATGTATAAAACATCTTCTAATGTATAATAACGATCATCATTTTCGATGATCAATCGCTGTTTAATATCTTCATCAAGATGATGGAACACAAAGATAAAGCGTTGTATTGCTGCCATTTTATCGCCATATATTCCACCGATATGTAAAATCAATTTACTTGTATCATCAAGCTCCATAAGATTCAAAATATCACAATGATATCGTAAATCTGCGATGGAACGTTGTAAAACATCTTCATTTATAGCATTTAACAAGGTATACTGTCCCGGATGCATACTTAATCGCATATGATAGTTTTTGGCTTTCTCTCCCAGTTTATGAAATGCTTCCTTGAATTCTTCTTTCCAATTCAACATATTGACAGGACTAGACCCAAAAGGAATCAAATCGCTGCTTAACCTGAAAAGAGCGATATGATGTTGATGGTTATATTCTAATATTTCATCTAGTACCATCAGATTATGTGTAATGATCTGATATAGATTTTCTTCTGTCGCAAATTTCATTGTACAGGTACGAAACTTTGGTAATGTATTACTCAAACACTGACAAGCATATCCAATGCGCATAGGCTCACCTCACAGAGATAGTATGGTGTTTTATTTTTTTGTATATACCTTGCCAATCTGAAAATCATAGGATATCATTATATTGGAAAAAGGAGAAAACTGGGACATGGAAAAGAAGTATTTATTTTTTGATATTGATGGTACACTGACAGACAACAGCACAAAGAAAATTGTGACTTCGGCAAAATGGGCATTAGATGAACTACAGCGAAATGGTCACTTTGTGGCAATTGCGACTGGACGTGCTCATTATAAAGCAAGGGGTTTTATGGAAAGCATAGGACTACATCACATGGTATGTTGTGGTGGCAATGGATTAGTAATCAATGATCAGCTGATACAAAATATCCCCTTAGATCGTGAAGAAGCCATTCGCACTTATGAGAAAGCTTCAGCACTTGGATATGGTGTATTGGCAATGCTGGATGATTCTATTGATGTTTATACACACAATGATGATTTTCGTAAGCAGTGTGGCGATCGTAAAGAACCAACACGTTATATTATTGATGAAAATTTTGATATTCATCAGGCAAAGGAAATTTATAAATTATATGTATCCGTGCCACGAAGTGAAGAAGAAGTCTTCACAAAAGATGATCAATTAGGACATTTACGTTTTGTGGAAGATTATTTGATGTTTCAACATGATCGTAAAAAAGAAGGTATTCTGGATATGATGGAGCATTTACAAGCTGATCCAAAAGATGTGGTGGTTTTTGGGGATGACTATAATGATTTAGTTATGTTTGATGATCGCTGGCTGTCCATTGCGATGGGAAATGCTTGTGATGCATTAAAGGAAAAAGCTGATTATGTCACAGATAAAAATGTGGATGATGGTATCTGGAATGCCTGTCGTCATTTTGGATGGATTTAACAGAGTCGCAATTCGGCTCTTTTCTTTTGAAAAAACATATCCAAACAGGATATGCTTTTTGTTTAATCAAATTTGATTTCGTAATATTGAAAGGTTACGGTTTTCTTCAAGTGAGGCTTTCTTTCATCAAAACTGTAACGATAACTTAAGCCTAAGTCTTTGATGATTTCCCCACTCTTTACATTCTCTTTATCATGAATAGCGGATATTTTGGTAAAGCCGTTTTCTTTTGCCATATGTAAAAGGGCATTTGCTGCTTCCTTTAAATAACCTTTTCCACGATATTCATAGATCATACCGGCATTGAATTCCCCAATGCCACGGCCTGGATATAATCCATCAAGTGATATAAATCCAATAACTTTCTTGCTGGTTTTCTCCTCCAATACATAATAATATGCGATATCTCTTTCATAAACCGGTAGGATATAGGATTCTAGATATTGGGATGCTTCTTTGATAGTTGTTAATGGAAACCAAGGGCGATATCGATGTATCGTATCATCCTTGAATATTTCTAAAAAGGCTTCACGATCCTGTTTTACTGCTTTTCTTAATAACAAACGCTGTGTTTCCAGCGTAGGGGTATTGATTTTCTTTAACATTCTCATCCTCCTGCGTTTTACTATTTTAGGGTATAATTTAATTATTGTACTACACATGGGTGTAAATATCAATGTGAAATGTATCAAAATTTACATAAAATGTAAATAAAAGAAAAATATCATCCAATAATACATCTGATACATTTTGTTGTTTTCATAAAAAAACCAGCAGGCATATAAAACTGCCTGCTGGAAGTATTATCTTCTGGCATTGAGTGATTGAATGAGTTTCACGATTTCATTTGGAATGGATGCAGATTTCATTTGTGGCTTTCCTAACAAGTAACCTTGAAGGTAGTCTACCTTTAATTTCATAACCTGTTTCATCTCATCTACTGTTTCTACACCTTCCGCAATAATCAACATGCCACCTTCATGTCCATAGGATACGATGTTTTCCACAATCTTTTGTTTATCGTTATCTTTGTCTATGTTATGAATAAAGCTCATATCGATCTTGATATATTTTGGCGTAATACTCAATAATAAGATTTCTGAGTTATAGCCGCTTCCATAATCATCAAGTGCAAGTGCGCCATGCCACTTTTCTACAAACTTCTGTTTCTGTTGATGCAGTGTTTCGTTCATCTTTTCTCCTTCAGTTACTTCGATTACTACATTGTGAAGGTATGGCTCAAATGTTTTTTCAAACTTCGCTATCATTTCCGGTGATAACATTTCACTGGCGATGGAATTAACAAAAATCTTTGTATTTTCATCAAAATAATGGTTCTTAATGTTTTCCTGATAACCCTCCATTGCTTTAAACATCGTCAATTCTTCAATTTTTCCAAGTTTTGATTCCATCTTCGCAATATTCAAAATTTCTTCAGGATTCTTCAAATTAGGCATGAAGGAGCGCATGAGCGCTTCATAAGCAAATACAGAACCATCTTTTGTGGATACGATTGGCTGGAAGTAGTAATGCAGACTTTCAGTTTCAATCAATTTTAAAAGCTCTGCACGATTTCTGCTCATATAGGAATCATTGTCATAATCTGTTTTATTGAAATTCGCAAATATACCTTTACAAGTATGCTTTACTTTATACATAGCATAATCGGAGTATAATTGTAAATTCTTGACTGTTGTTGCATCTTTTGGATACCATGAGATACCACCGGATACTTTTATTTTAAAGGTTTCATATTTGCCTAAAGTGATATAGGATTCATCAATCCCGTGTTTTAACTCCATCAGTAATTTTCTTAAAGGTTCTTCATCTTCATAGCCAAAGAAGAATAAATAGAACTCATCTCCAGAAACCCTAGAAATCATCGTATTGGATGGACTGTATTTCACGAAGGCTTCTGTTGCTTTGCGAATATAAGTATCTCCACTATCATGTCCATAATGGTCATTGATATATTTCAGATTATCTAAATCAACCATCAATAATGCTGCGGTTTTCAATACTTCTGGTTCATCAAATAATATCTGCATTTCACGATGGAATGCTCTACGATTCATTAAGCCTGTCAATGCGTCATGATCTCGTTCATATTCAATAATGTTTTGTTCAAGGATACGTTCAGTGACATCCTCTGCTAATCCAATGACATGATGAGCATCAAACCAGGATATGGTAAGCTCCACAAAAATGATATCATTATCTTTTGGCAGATGATACACATATTTATGTTCTTCTTTTTTCTTAATATAAGGACTCATTTCTTTCATTTTCTGACTGAATCCCTCGTAAGTCATAAGCGAAGAATCAATATCATCCTGTAAGAATACAGAGAAGAAATTATCCGTGATAAAGAAATCGTTTTTCTCCTGATCATATTCAAATCCTGCCATTTTTACACTGGCTAATTGTATGATTTTGGTGAAACGGCGAGAAGAATCTAACAGATTCTGGTTTAGTGATTCAATAGAATCTACCAGCTGATCGATTTCTGTGATATCTGTCTTTTGCAGTTTTCCATCAGTCTTTTTCTGTGTTTTCAACTGTTTTGACAAACTGGTAATTGGTGAACTTAATTTAAAGGATATCAATACACAGCCAAGCATACCTACCCCTAGTGTGATTAATCCTGCCAGTATCAAGGAAATATTGATATGGTGTGAAAATGCCATCAAATCATCATCTTTGATCAATGACATGATTGTCCACTGTTCATCCAGATATGGTGTATTGGTATTATACAAATGCAATGTTTCTATTGCGGCATAGACTTCATCCCTGCTGTTTTCTACATAATAGCCTTCTTCTTTTTGAAGAAGTGTTAAATTCGATGTACAATCAAATAGTGTACTGTCTAAAACGGGTGAATATACATTGGCTTTTTTAGTAGTTATCCCAAGCTCATATGATGCATGACCTGAACCGTTGATTTCTTCATTTGGCAATAGTGTTGTTAGATATTCTTCTAAAATAGAAATTCCCACAACACCATAGACACGCCCTTTTGTATCAATTAGTGGTACGCTGTATGAAATAAACGGCTGTAAGGTTCCATCTAAACAATTATTGGCACTCCAATAGCCCATATCGCCTAAAGAATAGTTTTTTTGTTTTTTCAATGCGGCCTGATAAGGACGGTATAAGAATTTATAATAGTCTTTTTCATGTTTTCCAAAATTAAACAGTGGCGTCCATGAGGTATCCGTTGAAATATTTAATTTTTGTACAATACTTGCCGGTGCACGTTCAATCAATAAATCCGCATTGCGATTACTTGCTTTGGAAGCCGGATCCATATCCCGAATATAGATGCCAGGCTTATCACTGACATCTTCATCCAAATCGTGATTATTGAAAATAACATAGATATCATTGACACGATTGGAACGCAGTTTTTGTATCATATCATCTGCGATTTCTGCGATCAATGGAGATGCTTCATTAGAACCATTATCCAATTGATCAATGGAAATTATGCCCTGTTTTTCCAGCATCTCTGCTTTTGTATTAATGGTTTCTGCCAACAATGTAACATCAGACCATGTATTGTTCATTTCATTTTCTAAAAAGCCTTTTTTGTTGATGACACGTTCTTGTAAAATATCTCTTGAATTTTCTTCTAGCCGTTCTACGATTCCTCCAGCATAAACGCTGATTGCCAAAATAACGATTTCGGTAATCAAAAGGATACACATCGGCACCAGAATGTGTTTCAAGATTGATTTACTTTTTACTGACCTTTTTTTCACTGCCACATGCCTCCTCTTTCCTGTCTGTTATATATGTTGCTTTATTTTACAAGTTCTTTTAGCTGTGCATATGTTTCATTGTACCATGCTTCAAAATTCTTGTCATTATCAAATTGGGAAACTGCTTCTTCATAGCTCTTTCCATTCTTCATATCCGCTAAAACGCTTTTACGATCTTCGCTTGCTTTATCTGATAATGAATATTCCAATACATTTCTAGCTTTTGTACCATTTTCAAAAGCTTTGGTTGTATATAGTGTAGATTGGTGAATGGTATCAATGGCTTTATCAATGATTTGTTCTGTTTCGGTTGTCGTTGTAATCTTTTCTTTAATGACATCTTTATCATTGGCTGCTTTTGTGACTGGCAGATATCCACTGTCCACAGAGAATTTCACGTTCTGATCAAGTTTTGTGAACCATTTCAAAAATTCTGCACAAGCCGTTTCTTTTGCTTCATCAGATTTCGTCACAACCATGCCAGCTCCCTGTTGTACAGCAAAAGCTTCACCGTTTTCAAATTGAGGCGCAACGAATGCGGACATTTCAATCTTATATGATTCATTATCATTTAAGATCACTTCTTTAGGAAAGAAAGTTGCCCCAGAAGAAGAACCTACAAATGCAATGATATTTCCGGTTTTGATATCATCACTACGGAATCTTCCAGATGACGCAAAATATCCTTTGATATATGGCACATAATAATTATCCCATAGTTTTTTCACGATTTCTTTATCATAATTCAATGTGACAATGCCATCTTTCATCTCGAATATCTGTACACCATTTTGTCTGAATCCAATAATGAAATAATTTGCCAGTGCATCTCTTCCAAAGAATGCTTTTCCATCATTCTTTTCTTCAGTTAAAGAGTCACTCCATTCATAATATTTCTGAGAAACCTTGGTGACACCTTCAATTGTTTTTAACTCATCTAAAGATGTACCAGTTGCCTTACTGAACTTATCCCAATCTGTCTTATTCAGCATAAAGATTTCCGTTGATTTTGCGATTGGAAAAATCTTTAAACTGCCATCATTGGAGAATTCGCCTTCTTCAATATAACTTGAAATATATTCTTCCAGTTCTTTTTTAGTGAAATATTTTGTTAAATCAACTGCATATCCCAATCGATCGACCGTATAGGCAGTATCTGCATATGCCGCAAAGATATTTGGTATTTCTGCCACACCTGCTTCTCCATTGATAGAATCCAATACGTTGTTTTCTAAATCATTTACATTTCCCTGACCGGAAGCTTTCACAATGATTCCCTTTTCTTTACCTACTGTATCATTAAATTCCCTAATTAAATCATTGAAAGATTCCTGTTGTGCACCATTGTAATAATGCCACAAACTGATCTGAACCGGATGATCTGGATCTAATACATCTTTCTTACTGCTGCACCCACTTAAAACCAGCATCAGACTTAAAACTGTCGTTAGATACACTTTTAATTTTTTCATAATTTACCCCTGCCACTTTCATTATCTTTAAAGTACCACATTTTATCGCATTTGTAAATTTTTATGAAAACAATCTTATAGAAAATTGCGTTTTTTTCTAAAATTCTTGCATATTCCTTATAATTTAAAAAAAAGGAATTCTCATAGGTAGAGAAATCCATTCTTTTATAATTGATGATACGTATCATCATCCACAGCTTCTAGCCACTCATTACTGCCATTTTCTGATGGTACTTCCACCGCAAGATGCACAAACCAACTGTCTTTTGTGGCACCATGCCAGTGCTTTACTTCTGGTGGAATATTAACAACATCGCCTGCCTTCAATAACTGCGCGCGTTTGCCCCATTCCTGATAATATCCTTCTCCTGCCATAACCAGAAGAATCTGACCACCTCCATGGTGAATATGCCAGTTATTGCGACATCCCGGCTCAAAGGTCACATTAGCAATACTAACACCTTTATTTGTCAACATGGATAAATAACTCTGTCCGATAAAATACTTCGCAAATGCTTCGTTTTTCTCCCCTAATGGAAATATACCGCCATTTTTTAATTCTTCATTTTTCGCCATAATTTTCTCCTTTATACTGCCTCTTTGATACAGCGCAATGCGTTTAAGCTTCTTGGATATCCTATATAAGGAAGACATTGTGATAAGATGGATATCAGTTGTGCTTCATCATTTCCTATACGGATATTTGCTTTGATATGGGAATTCAGTTGTGGTTCACAACCACCCTGGGCTGCTAAAAAACAATACGTAATCATTTCTCTTTCCCGCAATGTCAATCCATTTCTTGTGTAATAATCTCCAAAACAGTTTTCCGCCAGCCATCGATTGATGTGTACACTATCTTTAGATCCGCTTTTATAAAAGTCTTTCATATGCTCTCCAAAGATATCGACCTGTGCCTGTGAACCTTTCTTTAAACGGGTTTGTTTGCTTGTTGTAGATTGTGATGGAAGTGGCAGATTTATTTGTTTCTGTTTAAGAATACCATTTGTCTGCTGGATAAATGGATACACCTTTCCATATCCTAAATATGCACATGCCTGATACAACAGCTCCTTTAGTTCTATAGCCTTTAAAGATACCTCTAATGTATCCTCAACGATACAGGTAAACACATCCAGTGCCTGACATCCAACAAGACTGGCGCAAATCGCTAATGTCCGTGTACGCTCATTCAATTCAGGTTCATCTTCTACATCCTTTAGAAACAGATCCATGCGTTCTATAAATTCCACATCGGTGTCCCATAGATTTTTTAAACATGTTTTCATATATCCTGCCTTCTTTCTTTTGACTTCTGACAAATCCATTGTAAAAGAGGAACGATATAATGTCTAATGCTTCATTTCTATAAAGTATCATGCTTTTTAAGCATGAAAAAAGAATCACTAGGATTCTTTTGTAAAAGCTTCTTTTAGATTTTCCAGAAGTTTATGTGCAGCAGGTGAAAATAACTGGTGCTTCTTCCATACCAGTACCACACCTGTTTCAAGTGTTGGAGAAAAAGGGCGAAAACACAAAATGCTGTGTTCATCTGTGGGCGCAAGCTTATCAAAACAGATCACATGTCCCATGCCCTGCTCTGCCATAATTGCCGCATTATAAATCAGATTATATGTGGATATAATCTGCAGGTGCTCGTATTCCTCATGAAACCAGCTGGCAATTTCATTTTGTACGATGGCTCTTCTGGTAATAATCAGATTTTCATTTCTTAAATCATCTGGTGTAATGACGCTTTTTTGCGCAAGCCGGCTGTCTTTTCTTGTAAGAACTCCCCATGTTTCTTTATAGGGCAGGCGGATAAAATCATATTTATCTAATTGCACTGGTTCCATCAATAAAGCAAGATCAATCAAGCCTTTATCAATCTTCTCTTTGATATCATCTGCATTGCCGCTAAACATATGGAAATTGGTGAACGGATATTGTTCATGGAAGGTTTTCATCACATCTGCCATCATACGCATGGCCTGGGTTTCCCCACTTCCGATAAAAATATCTCCAGATATCATTTCTTCCCGGTTCGCAAATTCTTTTTCTGTCTTATCTGCCAGATCAATGATATCCTCTGCTCTTCTTCTTAGCAGCATGCCTTCTTCTGTTAATGATATTTGATTTTTACCTCTGATAAACAGCTGGGTATGCAGCTCTTCTTCCAGCTGAATCAATTGTCTGGATAACGTAGGCTGGGTAATGTGCAGGATATTGGCAGCACGTGTAATATTCTGTTCTCTTGCGACTGTTAAAAAATAACGAAGGACACGTAATTCCATGAGCATCCACCTCTTTCATTTACTTCTTATTTTACCATTGCCTGCTGATTGAAACAATCTTTTCTATACTTATTATACATAAAATGTTACATAAATCTAATACCTGTGAATTATAACTCTTCATGCTTTTCAGGCATAAAGAAAAGACCCTCTGGTCTTTTACTCGTTTGGAAAATTTACTGAAATGCCATTATTTTTTCCTCTGTATAATTCATTATCCGCTTTTGCGATAAATTCAAAGAAATCATCCATATCTTTTGGTATTGCATAGTAACAGCCAATGGTTATGGAAATAGTCTTTTCATAATGCAATGTCTTGGCATGTTCCACATGCAGCTTCTTGACTTCCTGATAAAGATGCTGGGCAATCTGTTTTACATAAGCGACTTCTACATCATAGAAAAAGCCTAAAAATTCATCTCCACCATAACGTACAAAATATATTTGATCATTACATAATATCCGCATGATTTCAGCGATATCATGAATACAATGATCTCCACTCACATGTCCATAATAGTCATTGTACTGTTTAAAATCATTGATATCCGCAATCAAAACCCCAATGTTTTTACCTAAAGTTTTCGCTTCTTCAAATAATGGCACCAGTTTTTGTGAAAAGATGGTACGATTATATAAACCAGTCAGCGCATCATGTTGCGCAAGCTTTTTATACTTTAAAGACTTTTTCTTCATCTCTTTCTGACGCCGTTTCATATCACGCATTTTCAACTTCAGATTCATGCCTTCTAACAACATTTTTTCCTTTTCTCTTTCATTCTGTCTGGCAAGTTCATAATAGATTTCTAGTAGATGATATAATTGCTGCTCATTTTCTATCATCTTACAAAAAGCAATACCACATTCGATTACCTTGATTTTTGCCTCTAACAAATCCAGTTTGCTCGCAATATTTCCTAACAAGATCAATACTTCTTTAAATTCATTTATCAATGCTTTATCCATCAATGTGTCAATCTGTCCCAGGACTTCCAAGAAAGTATTGATATTCATATCTCCTCTTTTGCCACATTCACATATTTGTATCAATTGTTTTTTTACTTCTTCTATATCATGATTATGATAACTGATTAGTGCTTTTATAATTCCCATGTGGGCACGATTTTCTTCAAGGATGGAAAGTTCTGTATGTATTTCTGCATATTCATAGTAATATGCTGCCTGTTTAAAATCACCTATTTCACATTGAATCAATGCCAGATTCAATACTTCCATTAAAAATTCTTCTCCACCTGCATTTACATTATTCTTTAATGCCTGTTCAAAATAGGTAGCTGCTGTCGCATAGTCATGTAGACCATCATATATACATCCAATATTATTATAAAAGACACTGGATGTTTTATGGTCGTTATTTTTTTCGGCAACATCTAATCCTTCCAGATAGTATTGTAACGCCTGCATATGGTCATTGCCTTTATTATCATATACAACACCCATCAGATTATAACATTTCGCAAATTCACTTACATAGGGCTGATTCATCAAATGCTGAATACCAGTAATCGCATGGCATAAACATTGTTCCAGATTGGCATTTTCATAATATAACTGGGCTTCATAATAAAAATGTCTCCCTTTTACTGCATTACCTTCACTTTCCAGATACTTCATCTGTTCAATGATTTGTTTTGCTTCCAGCGGTTTGGTATTTCTGACTTCAAAATATAATTTGATCAACCCTTCATATTCCATTTCCATCATCCTCTAAGAACTTTATCCAATCATATTATACCTTTTTAGATAAAGAAAAACCATCTTAAGTAATGTTTTGTTTACAAATTTTTCCAGTTTTTTAAAATTTTTTATTTAAAAAACAGGAATTCCTCCTGCTTTTCATGTATTTATGATAAAATGACACCTTTAAAAATTGTAAAATATAAAATTGCCAATATCGCAATCGGTGCTAAGTAACGAATACTGAAGGACCATATTTTACGTAATGGAAAGCGCAGCGCTCCCTCATTTTCAATCTCGTAAATCGCTGGCTTTACACCCCATACCCATCCAACAAATATACAGAAACAAAGAGCACCTAATGGAATCATCAGGTTGTCAGTAAATTTCTCCATCACTGCATTCATTGGCAGCATCTGTAAACCATTTCGCATATCAAACCATGGCAGGTTGATTCCCCTTGTTTCTAATTGTGACAAGGAATACCCAACAGATAACAGTGTCAGTGGCACAAACAGCCATGCGACTGCTTTCTTTCTCGTAATATGAAATTCTTCACTCATAAAGGCGATAATACTTTCTAAGATACTAATGGCACTGGTCAAAGCAGCTAAAAATAACAAGATAAAGAATACTGCCCCAAAGATAATGCCGCCAGGTATAGATGCAAATACATTAGGCAATGCCATAAATGCAAAACCACCACCCATGCCAAGGCCATCTGCTCCCATGGTCACAAAAACAGCAGGAATAATCGCAAAAGCCGCAAGGATTGCCACAATTGTATCCAATATACAGATCCACACAGCACTTTGAAACAAGTTCTCTTGTTTACCTACATAGGAACCATAAGTTATCAAAATGCCCATTCCCACAGATAAAGAGAAGAATGCCTGTCCTACAGCCGCAACCAGCATATCCGTATTGAATGTAGAAAAATCAATATGCAGCATAAATTGAATACCTTCCATTGCCCCTGGCAATGTCATTGATCGTATTGCAGTTCCAATCAGAAGGATAAATAAAGCGGGCATCAATATCTTACTAATCTTTTCAATCCCATCCGATACACCTTTGATGATGATAAAGATACATAATCCTAAAAACAACAATCCCCATAACACTGGTTCTATTGGTTTCGTTATAAAGTTCACAAAGAAATCCTGATATTGTGTTGCTGTGCCTGAAAAATGTGCCCCGCCAAGATATACCCCGATATATTTCATAATCCAGCCGCCAACGATACTATAATACGATAAAATCACAAATAATGTAATGATACCAATGACACCTGCAAATGTCCAATTCTTATTCAATTGATGAAATGCACCAACGGCATTCTTTTGGGTAGAACGTCCTATCGCAAGTTCTGCCAGCATGATCGTTAAGCCAATTACAGCCACCACAATAATATAAATCAATAGAAACAATCCTCCACCATTTGCGCCTATCTTACCAGGGAATTTCCAGATATTTCCCAAACCTACCGCAGAACCGGCAGCAGCTAAAATAAAGCCTAAATGATTAGACCATTCTCCTCTTTTCTTATTCACAAAAAAATCCTCCTCAAAAAATCAGTCTTGTTAATTTTAAAAGATTTATCTGATATATGCAAGAAAAAAATAATCTTATTTATAACAATTGTGCTATTACATTGGTCCATATCCAGGATAAAGGCATGACGATTACCATGGCTGGTATCATATCCGCTATTGGAAATTCTTTGACTTTAATCATACGAAACCCTGTTGCCAATATCAAAAAGCCTCCGCATGCTTTAAAGTCCGCTATCATATCAGGTGTAGTTAATGGAAAAATATAACCGGCACATAAATACAGCATAAAGAATATCAAAAACTGTGGAATTGCAATCACGGATACGACATACCCTAAGTTACATGCAAAAATGGCCGCAGTAAAGAAATCCAAAATTGACTTTGATATCAATATCGTCTGATCACCTGTCATACCTGCATCCAAAGAACCATAAATCCCTGTTCCACTCGCACAAAATAATACAATGATTGTAATCAATGAGGACATAAATTCATTTTCATCTAAATCTGACTGCTTGTTCTTAAACAGCTTTGCAATCGGCTTTTGCATCAATGCCGCCGCTTTATTTAAATATTCTCCCAAATGTATCATCAATCCAATCGCTGTACCGATGATAATCGCAAATATCACGGGAGGCATATTCTTCATCAAATTAATAGAACTGATGCCCATTCCCATAGAACAGACACCGAAAATCAAATTGATCTCTGTTTTAAATTTTGGACTTAATTTATGACCGGCAAATGCCCCTGCAATTCCACCGAAGAATACCGATAATGTATTTATCATGACTCCTGTTGGCATATAAATTCCTTCTTTCCCTTAAATTTCACTTATGTAGTTTATCATTTTTACCATACAAAATGCAATACCCACCTTATCTTTCATACCTTTTGGGCATGGATCGAGATAGAAAACAAGTATTAGACATAGGTAAGCATAACTCTTACAATATGCATGAGGTGATAAGTAAATGGAAACAATTAAACAAGGCTATTATAGCGGAGAACGTGCCTTATTTCATGAACACGATCTCATTTTACAGGATACAACGTTCGCTGATGGTGAATCTCCACTAAAAGAAAGTGCGAATATTACATTAGATGGATGTATTTTCAAATGGAAATACCCTTTATGGTATAGCAGCAACATTACTGCCCAGCATACTACTTTATTAGAAACTGCACGCTCTGGTATCTGGTATACAAAAAATATCACAATGAAAGATTGTAGTATTGAAGCACCAAAGACCTTTCGACGTGCCAGTGATATTCATTTAGACCATGTACATATGCCAAATGCTTTGGAAACACTGTGGAAATGTGAACATATCACAATGTATCATGTACAGGCGAAAGGCGATTATTTTGGAATGAATGCCAAGCATATCAAAGGGGATCATTTCACGTTGAGCGGTAATTATGCTTTTGATGGAGCATCCCATATAGAACTGCATCATGCGACTTTATTAAGCAAGGATGCCTTCTGGAATTGTGAAGATGTCGTTGTCTATGATTCTTTGATAATTGGAGAATATCTTGGATGGAATTCAAAAAATATTACATTTATCAATTGTACAATCGACAGCCTGCAGGGTTTATGTTATATGGAAAATCTGAAAATGGTGAACTGTAAGTTATTAAATACGACACTTGCGTTTGAATATTCCAGTGTTGATGCGCAAATCGCATCCAGAATCGATAGTGTAAAAAATCCAGTCAGTGGAAGCATTCAGGCAAATGAAATCAAAGAATTGATTATGGAGGAAACACGTATATGTCCACAGAATACGAAAATCACAATACAACAATAAACTTTGATTTTTCTAAGGAAACCAATCGTTTCCATACCAATTCTTTAAAATGGGATGTTAAGGAGCATGAACTTCCTATGTGGGTGGCAGATATGGATTTTCCTACTGCCCCATGTATAAAAGAAGCTATCCTTCAAAAGGCTGCATCAGGTATTTATGGTTATTCCATTATACCTGATGCATATTTTAAAAGTATCCAGAACTGGTAGAGGACACGACACCATACCTTTTTTGATACAGAGTGGATGATGTTTTGTACAGGTGTTATCCCTGCGATTTCTTCTATTGTAAGAAAACTTACGACACCTGCGGAAAATGTACTCATCCAATCCCCTGTGTACAACATCTTCTATAACTCTATATTAAACAATGGAAGAAACGTATTATCCAGTGATTTATTATATCGCAATGATCATTATCAAATCGATTTTGAAGATTTAGAAAGAAAGCTTGCTTTACCACAAACCACCTTGATGATTTTATGTAATCCACATAATCCAATCGGAATGATATGGGATCAACAGACATTAGCACATATTGGTGCTTTATGCGCCAAACATCATGTCATTGTCGTAAGTGATGAAATCCATTGTGACTTGTGTGATCCAGGTCTTTCCTATGTGCCTTTTGCATCTGTAAATGAAGTAAACAAGGCTATTTCCATTACCTGTGTATCAGCAAGTAAAGCCTTTAATCTGGCTGGTTTACAGGCTGCATGCATCATTGTGCCTGATCCTTTTCTGCGCCATAAAGTCAATCGTGGCATCAATACCGATGAAGTCGCAGAACCAAATGTTTTTGCGATAGAAGCAAGCATGGCAGCTTATGAAAAAGGTGGCGCATGGTTAGATCAACTACGTGTTTATATCAAACAAAACAAAGAAGATGCACTTCATTTTTGTAAAACATACTGTCCAGATATTCATATCGTTTCCTCTCAGGCAACTTACCTTTTATGGTTAGATTGTCATAAAATCTGTGATGATAGTAAATTGCTCGCAAATTTCATTCGTAAACATACAGGCTTATATCTATCTGATGGTGCTGCATATGGAGAAAATGGAAAAAGCTTTCTACGCATGAATATTGCATGTCCAAACAGCCGTTTACTAGATGGCTTAAGACGTTTAAAATAAGGAATTGATCTATGGAAAAAAACCGCCTGATGACGGCGGTTCAGTTACAAACGTATCTTTTCACAAAGTCTACACAACTAACTAGTCCTTTCTGGGCTAGTTTTTCTTTCAATACTGTTCATACTGCATATTACGACTCATTATTTTTTTCGTATAATAAATCGCATTTCATAAAAATATTCTTTTGTCACATAATATATCTTTTGCGATATTCTCATACAGAATGATACACTTATCATTTAAACATTACATTGATACATATCATAAAACAATTGTCTATTGGATATTAATGTTTGAAAATCGCCAACCTCTACAATTGATCCTTCTGACATTACAATGATTTCATCACATTTCTCCAATACTGTTTTTTCTAATCGATGGGTAACAATGATTCTTAAAGAATTTTTTATATCTAAAACTGTATTCATAATACCTACAGAATTCAACGCATCAAGATTTGAAGTAGCTTCATCCATTAAAATAATAGAGGCTTCTTTTATCAATGCTCTGGCTATGGCAATCCTTTGCTTCTCTCCCCCAGATAATAGACAGCCATTTTCACCGCAATAAAAAGACAATCCTTTTTCCTGTACTAATGTATCTAAATTTACTTCACTTATTACTTTCTTTATTATAGCTGGATCTACTTTCTGAAACATCGTTATATTATTTTCCAAAGTATCATCGAAAATAAAAACATCTTGTTGAATACTGGATATAAAATCATATATAGATTCTGTTTTGATTTGATGTAACTCATCTGTATCATATGTTATACTACCACTATAATTAGAATATCCTTTTTGTAGAAGCATAAGCAATGTTGATTTTCCTGAACCCGAAGCTCCAACGATTGCATACGCTTTATTCATATCAAATTGATAATTTAAATTGTGCAAAACGGTTTTTTCTCCATATGCAAAAGAAAGGTCTTGAACAATGATATGATCTGTCAGTTTCTTCTTGATTGCACCAGATTCATCTTCTATATTTTCCTCTATATTTTTTTCCAGTTTCCTTAACAATGCTTTTGCTGAACGTTTATTGCTCACAAGTAATGGAAAGTTTTGAATGGGATCTATGATGAAATTTGTTAATTGAAGAAACAGGAGAACCGTTCCTACAGAAATGACACCCTGTGTTATAGAGATATAACCACCTAAAAGGAAGACACCAATCTGTGTACTGATTGCATTAAATGCTCCTAACATATTCATTAACTGTGTTAGCTGATTTCTTGATTTACGAACAGATTCCAATTCTTTATTCTGTTTATAAAAAATCTTTTCTGCTTGATGTTCAGCATGGAAACTCTTAATTTGAATAAATCCATTTAATAATGATTGTATAGAGGTTATAAAGTTGGTGTTTGCATCAGAAACTTTTTTTTCTGTTTCAACTAGTCGATTCCCAAGCAAAAAGCTTAAGATGATTGGTACTGTCGCAACAACAAGTAATATTAGTGTCAAACCAACATGATAAAAGAGCATAACACCCAATGCCCCAAAAAATACAAAAAGTAGATTAATATAGGTGAATATACTTTTGATATAGTTGGTTTCAATGACGGAAATGTCATTTGTCAGCGCTGAAATATAAGTACTTGTAGATTCGTTATTAAATGAAGAAATGGTCTTTTTTGTAATCTTTTCAAATGCAACCTGCTTATAATTCATTGTAGCCTTCCTAATGAATTCCGTTTTGGTATAGCTGTAAATATAATAAACAAGTAAATATGCTACTGCCATCACTATTGAGAATTTTATAATAGAAACCATTCCTGAAATATTTCCTTCTGAAACAATATCTATAATTGCTTGCATAACTAATGAAAATATAAGATCAAATATTGATATTAGCATAATGCCAATAACAGCAGTTACAAAACAAAGTTTGTTTTTTTGTAAAAATATTCTCCAATAATGCTTTAATGATATCGTTTTATCTTTCATGTCAATTTCCTTTCTGTTTTATGGTAAGCCTTAACATAAATGACTTAATCATTGAGTCATTTACATATATCCCTTTTTAGTTGATTTTGTTAAAGTAAATATGCACTTTAATCAAAAATAAACCTCCTTAAGATTTTATCTTATGACTATTTTATAACATACTAAATCGTATTTTTCAAATTTTATGGGAAATTGTGTTAATTTTGGGATATAATAAGAATTTCTTGTCTACAATAAATATACCGTCTTGTTTTGTAAATGAAAATCTTACATGATCCTGCAGAAAATCTAAACTACATTCATGAGTGTCTTGATGCATACGATACAACTTCATAACTGATAAATGATAAGCCAATAAGCAAGCATCCATAATCAAACAGAAAACTTAATATAGATTCTCCATATGGCATAAAAGCAAAAGATGTCAGATAAAACATATGTTTCCATAAAGCTCTTTTATACAGGATTACAACAGCATACATCACCACCATGACGCTTATGATGAAAAAGAATGGCAAATGTTTTTTTATGATTTTTATTACCTTGATCAAATGCCACCCCAGATGAAGTCCTAGTAATATAAAGAACCAGATACTAGATACCATATGGATCATACGCATGGTGGATATAGAAAACAGATGCTGAGTAAATGATAAATAGTGATTCATCATGATTCCAGAAAACATGCATAATACACCTAAGACACTCATTGTAATATTGATCATTATAATAAATATACGTGAAAAGTGATAACTGCCTTTTCTCAATGATTGATACCAACTCCTGTTTAAGTAAAGATGGATAAATACAATAATCAGTAATATGATGCCCAGATATTCATGTAGCTGTTTTGAAAAAATATGATATCCCATCATGCACATAAAGCCTGTGCATAACAGGATATCTATGACTCTTTTATAAATCAAAGACTGTTTAGCCATGTGATGATATCATCTTCCTTTTCTATGACATCGTGCTGATAAATCTCAAATTCATTTTGTATGTTTGCATCTGGGAACATTGTTTTTAAAGTATCGATTGTGTCTGAAAAGCCTGAACCACCATGTGTCACAAACGGGATGATTGTTTTATCTGACAGATCAACTTGTTCAAGGAAACTATAAACACCCATTGGCATATCATACCACCAGTTTGGATATCCTAAAAAGATGATATCATAATCATTGATATTTTCAATGATCGTAGAAACTTTTGGACGGGCATTTTCTTCTCCTTGTTGTTTTGCTAAATCTTCTAAAATATCATAATCCGCAGAGTATGGTTCATCCAGTTTGATGGGAAACAGTGTTCCTTTCGTCACATCATGAATCACATGTGCCACATAACCTGTATTCCCTACGATTTCACCATCTTTTTTCACTAGGCTTGCAGAAGTTGTGGCATCTTCATTTC
Organism: Absiella sp. AM09-50; assembly: GCF_003433845.1. NCBI lineage: Bacteria > Bacillati > Bacillota > Erysipelotrichia > Erysipelotrichales > Erysipelotrichaceae > Amedibacterium > Absiella sp. AM09-50. The sequence goes on along the minus strand of NZ_QVFI01000006.1, from coordinate 120,523 downwards.
CTTGTAGTGGTATATTTTCTGCACGTGTAAAATATGCAATCAAAACTTTTTGATTTTTTAAATCTAATGTTGTATTTGTTTGTGTTGTTTTCTTTTGGGTATCTGTTTGTGTATCAGGTGTATCTGATGCACAAGCACTTATAAACGTAAGCATACAGATACAAAGAATAATATATTTTATTTTTTTCATTACGATTCCTCCATCATCATGATTTTTTTATTCACCATTTGACTTCCATATTGGTAGATGAAAACTGCCAAAGCAATACATATAAAGATCATACCTCCCAAAAAGATGGAAGGAATGGATGTGTTAATCATCATTCCACATACACTGGTCGCAATTGTAGTACCAAGATTGGTCGCTGACAGAAATAAACCATTGCCAAAGGCAGGTGCATCATCACATGCTTTGGTGATCCAATACTGATTCATCATTCCTCCACATCCTGCAAGTATTCCCCATACAAGCATTAATCCTGCACATATCCATGAAATAGAACCTAATACATATTGCATCATATATAAGAATATAAGGGCGATGGGAAATACCCTGAATAAGCGTAGCGGTGTTTCACTTAGCCATTTTCCACCTAAGGTATTACCTACCATATTCGCAAGCCCATAGATTAATAAGATCATGGATACCATATGAGAAGAAAAGCCAGATATTTGTATCAGATATTCTGAAATATAGCTATATACACCAAATATAGATCCATTTAAACAGATAACACCAAAGATAGATAACCATACATTTTTGCGTTTCAATATTGTCAGCTGCTTACCATAGCTGATTTTTTCTTGTTTATCATCCGCTGGTAAAAAGACAGAACACATAAGTAATGAAACAATATTGGCGAGTGCAAAAAACAACATTGCCATACGTAAATCCGTTATATCCGCTATCATATTTACAATAGGTACACCTATAACCATGCCTCCACTTACTCCTAACATGACCTTCGATACTGCTTTAGGTGCTGCTTTTTCTTCCACAGAGGCTGATGCCATGGATAAAGCAAAGGAGATAAATACCGGATGAAAGAATGCTGGCAACACTCTTGCACATAATGCAATCATAAAATTGCTTGTGATAATGGAAATAAGATTACATACTGCAAATATAGAAAGTACCATCAACAATGCTTTTTTCCTTTTCATGCCAGAACATAGAAGCGGCATTATTGGTCCTGATATTGCTACAGCAAGTGCAAACAGGGATACGAATAATCCTGCATCCGTAAGTGAGATGTGATAATACTTTGCCAGATTTGGCAGGATGCCAATAATACCCATCTCTGTATTGATAATCCCAAATACACCAAATGCCAATAACCATAATTGTAATTTTTTCAAATGAATCCCTCCTTTTTATACTTGTTTCCCCATGTTATATGCAAGTGATAGAAGCCCTGTTTTACTTTTTACTTCACCAAAGCCATCAACATCAACACCTTTCATCACACCTTTTAACTGTGCATGTTCAAAACATGTTATCCAGCCGTTTAATCCTTCGATACAACGATTCATACAGGTAATATCATCATCTGCAGCCGTTGCAATTAAATAGATATCACGGAATTGATAATCACTAGCATATAATGGATTACTACGATCCAACAACGTTTTCATCTGTCCACTCATTTCATAGAAATAAATCGGTGTGGCAAACACAAGCACATCACTTGTTTTCATCTTTTCCAGAATCTCAGAAATATCATCTTTGATGATACAGGTTCCACTTGTTTGACAATGCAGACAGCCACGGCAAAAATTGATTGTTTGATTTGACAGATATATCTTTTCCACTTCATGACCTTTTTCTAAAGCACCTTTTATAAATTCATCAGCCAGCAGATCAGAGTTTCCCTGCTTGCGATAACTGGTAGATATCACACATATTTTTTTCATGTAAATTACCTCTCTTTCTTTACATTTATATTTTATTGTCACTGTCATAAAATAGCAAATACCTATATCAAATATATTGCCATACTTGAAAAGCATAGATAAATTCATTATAATAAAAGCAGAAGAAAGGTGGTATAGCTTATGGAATTTCGTGTTTTACAATACTTCTTGGCAATCGCTAGAGAAGAAAGCATCTCCGCTGCCGCAGAAGCTTTACATATCACGCAGCCAACCTTGTCCAGACAGATTAAAGAATTAGAAGATGAATTTGGGAAACAATTGTTTGTACGTGGAAACCGCAAGATTACCTTAACAGAGGAAGGCATGCTGCTTAGAAAACGTGCAGAAGAAATCAGTTCCCTAGTAGAAAAAACACAATTAGAAATGAGTGCTGTCGATAATGAATTAAATGCAGATATTTATATCGGCGGTGGTGAAACACAAGGCATGCGTTTTATAACAAAAGCCATACAGCGTATGCAGGCACAATACCCTATGGTTCGTTTTCATTTATATAGTGGAAATGCCGAAGATGTCGGTGATCGTTTAGATAAAGGATTATTAGATTTTGGTGTTTTGATAGAACCTGCAAACATGACAAAATATGATTTTATCAAACTTCCCACAAAAGATGTTTGGGGTGTATTGATGCGAAAAGACAGCCCCTTAGCAAAGAATGCATATATAACACCAGATGATTTGATAGGACAGCCTATCATCTACTCTGCTCAGCGGATGGTAAATAATATCATCTCCGGATGGATGAAGAAAGATTATGATAAATTATCCCTGATTGCTTCTTATAATCTAATCTATAATGCCTCTTTAATGGTGGAAGATGGTGCTGGATATGCGTTGTCTTTAGAAGGGCTGATCAATACCACTGGAGATTCTCCTTTATGTTTTCGACCATTACAGCCAAAGTTGGAAGTTGGTCTGGCTTTTGTATGGAAGAAATATCAGGTGTTTTCTAAAGCAAGTGAATATTTTCTAAAAGAGCTTCAAAAAGAGGTTAATGAAGAAAATGAAACAGTCTAGGAGGATTATTTATGAAATATATATTTACTGAAGTGCTGAATGATCTTGTGAATTACTTTTTTCTTGGTGATATGGAAGCATTATGTGAATGGAAACAAAATCAATGCTTGATGGATGATTTAGCAACAGAGTTTACATCAAATAACAGCATCGATCAGGCTATAGAAGATGGCCTTGTACTTCCTATGGAAGGTATTAGAAATTATCCATATACCATTATATTTGATATTGAAGAAAACCAACCAACACTTCTTCAAAAAGAGCATCGTCTACAATTTCATTATCAAAATTATTATATAAAAGTAGAACATCAAACCCTTGTATTATTTACATGGCATATTTTACATCATTTTACAATGGATGCTGTAAAACATTATATGACGCAACAAAAACTATATCAAAAACCAATCATATCATTAGCAAATGGCTGGTATCGTATTTCCATTCTTGGTGGTGAAACTTTACGAAATGATATTTTTGAGCCAACCATAGAATTTGTTTTAGATCCTATAGATCAGCCAGATATCCATCAGGACATGGTTTATCATACATTTGCGATAAACTCTTCTTCGTATTAATATTTAAAAAGGCTGTCATTGACAGCTTTTGTTATATATTTGGATATGGCAGCTGTTCATCCAGTTCCATCATCAAAAGATCTACCAGATATTCCCATTCCTCTACAGGCATCTTTTTCATATGTCTAATACTCATATTGCATGAATTCCAATACATAAAAAGCATAGAAGAATGTAAAAAAACTGCTACCTTTTACAGCAGCAGCCTTGTAGATCATATAATAACATATCCAGACAATCGATACATTTTTGTTGGTCATGTAGCTTCTCTAACAATGCCTGACGATGTTTCTTCAGTAATAATACTTTTTTACTTTTTTGATCTATATCGCAACGCTCATAACCAATATATGTTTTGATATCCTCCATATTCATCCCGATTTGTGTTAATGTCACAAGCAGACTTAACCGTTTTATATCTTTATCATCATATTCCATCAAACCGTTTTCAGCTTTTGGATGATCATATAATCCTGCCTGTTCAAAACTTTGTAGTTCTTCATCACGCAAAGGAAACCATGCCTGTACTTCTTTTCTATTCATCTCTACTGCTCCTTTATCACTACTTCCATGATAATCAAACAGGAACATTTTGTCTAATACTTATCTTCTATCTCTCAGTATGCTTTGTAAGCATGCTGGTGTTTTTTAAGTCCAGCAGTACTTCATGTATATCTTTTTTTATGATGATTGATTTTGATTGAATTTCATCAGGGATACGCTGTACATCCAAAGATATACTGATATATCCACACCTTGTCCCTTCATAGCATAACTGCCAGAATGGAAACTTAATGATTCCTGGTGTATTATTTCCTACTCCCAGTTCTAATAATACCAGCCGTTTTTGCTTATGCTCCTTTAGAAACTTTTCATACCGCTCTTTGGCATTATGCCATCCTTCATCTTCCACAAAGCGATGATCACAACGTAAATTGACACTCATCGGTGCACCACATATTGGACAGTAAGGTATTAAATCGCTTGGAATTTTCATATCCTTTTGTGCATGGATCATTGCTCTAATGGCTCTTTCATTATCATATGTTTTTTCATGGCAGCGCATGGAGCATTGAAACAGTCCATAATCCCCCTGGGTATAAAATAAACGCTGTTTATCAAATCCATGTAATTGAAACTGATGATCTACATTGGTGGTAATCACAAAGTAATCTTTATCTTTTACAAGTTGAAACAAATCATCATAAGTCGAATTGGTATGTGTTTCATAACGGTTATAATAAATGTGACGACTCCAATACCCCCAATATTCTTCCAAAGAGGCAAAGGGATAAAACCCAGCAGAATACATATCTGTAAAGTGATATTTCTCGATAAAATCTGAGAAATGTTCATGAAATACTTCACCATCATAAGTTAATCCAGCAGCTGTGGAGAGCCCTGCCCCTGCCCCAATGATGATAGCGTCAGCTTGATGAATCCAGCTGTTCATCGTCTTTTGTTGAAGTGAGTAATCTATGATAGATGGTTTCATCTTCTTGTTTGAAAACATTGAAAATCACCTCCATTTCGTGTGTCTTTAAGAATGTTTTCACAACTGCCACAGCAATACGTGCTGCTTCTTCATTTGGAAAGTGGAATTCTCCTGTGGAAATACAACAAAATGCTACACTTCTTAAATGTCGATCATATGCAAGTTGTAAAACTGAACGATAACATGAAGCCAATTGCTCTTTGTGTTCCATTGTCAGCTTGCCATAAACAATCGGTCCTACTGTATGAAGGATATATTTACTGGGAAGTTGATATGCCTTGGTAATTTTGGCGCTGCCACATGGTTCATCATGTCCTTGTATACGCATGATATTGGCACATTCCTCACGTAATTTAATCCCCGCAAATGTATGAATCGCATTATCGATACAGCCATGACACGGCACAAAACATCCCAGCATCTGTGCGTTAGCGGCATTAACGATCGCATCTACCTGTAATCGTGTAATATCCCCTTTGTATAGGTATATATGGGTATCTAATTTTTCCATATCCTTTAGGGTAATGATTCCTTTACGCAGACTGTATTCATGCAGAAATTCATTTTGAATTTTTAAATAAGCAGGATCTATGGGTTTTGGCAATCTTACATTTACCAAAGAACGATATAATCTGAATTTTTCATCAAAACTGTCAGGAAGCTGTATTCCCTGATATTCCTCTTTTTCACTTAACAGATATTGAAGCAGCTGATCTAATAATTCCTCCATCATACATTGCTCTTTTCTATAGCATGTTGCGGGCATACCTGCATACAGGCACCACAATGCACACAATGACGCTCAATGATTCGATAAGGAACACCTTCTTCAATACAGTTTTGAGGGCATACATCTATACATTTTCCACAACCGATGCAGGTATCATGAATGATATAGCCATGATTGGATGCCTTTACTTCTCCGATTGTAAAGCTTTCACGAACAATCGGTGTTACAGAAATATCAAAGTATTCCCCTTCTCCTTCATAGATTTCAAAGACTTCCAAAGGTTCTCTGCGATCATCTGGATAGATTTGTTTCATATATGGATTTTTTTCAAAGATTTCATCCAGATATTGTTTTCCAATATTTCGTATATTTCCATGTAAGGAAATGGATGCCTGATTTTTTACCCCTACTATGGATACATATGCCTGTGCCATTAGTTGATCATAAAATGCTTTTCCTTTTGCGGTTAAAAAATACAGTTTTCCATCTTTCTCCAACATCATATCAATGATACGATTTACTGGTTTTCCTTCTGCATCAACGGTTGCGATTGCTGTGGAATGAATATTTTCTACCAGAATTTTTTGATAATTCATCATAAAGACCTCCTTCTTTCTTTTATGATACCATAGATTATATGCAAGGAAAAAGCAGTTTTCATTCAAACTGCTTTTCAATAGTTACTTATACCCGATATGTCTTAGGTGGCTGTCCACTAAAATCCGCAATAACTGCTTCTGCATTCTTCAGATAGAATACCACAAAGATTGGATTATCCGCAGTTTCATATTGTCCCTTGACGATAGGGTTGTTCATACACAGTTGTTTGACTTCTTTGTTATCCTCAAAAACCACTTCCCCATGTAATCTAATCCATGCATACTCTGCACTTGCTACACTGACTTCAACATTGGGATTTGCCTGCATATCTTGATAGACATCCTTTGTATTATTTGTACAAAACCACAGCTTTCCATCCTTTTCAAAACAAAACATAAAAGGACGACATTTTGCTTTTCCATCTCTTCCAACTGTTGCCAGATATTGGACTGGATTGTCATTCAAAAATTTTACTACTTCATTCATGATCTTACATCTCCTTTATATAAATACTTGCGTTTTATCATCCGCATCATTATAATAGTCTACATAGGTCCCTTTGTGAAGTAGGTACATGAAAGTGCTATAGGAACCAAAAAGATACTATTGGAGGAATCATGATGAATAAAGAATTGCCCGCTTGTCCTGTAGAAACAACGCTGCTGTTGATCAGTAATAAATGGAAAGTATTGATTTTACGTGATCTTATGGAAAAAACAATGCGTTATAATGAATTAAAAGCATCCATTGGAAGCATCTCCCAGAAAGTATTAACCAGTAATCTTCGCGCTATGGAAGCAGATGGCCTATTGATTAGAACTGTGTATCCAGAAGTTCCACCAAGAGTAGAATATACGCTGAGTGAACAAGGCAGAAGCTTAAAACCGATTTTGGATGCTATGTGGAACTGGGGTATTGATTATCAAAAACAAAACAACAAATAGATGTGCAGGTGCGAAGAGTACCTGCTTTTCTTATATAAGATTTCATGATTTTAGACAATTGACTATGGCAGATACCATTCCTTACATAGTCTAAAGTGGAGGTGGTAGATATCGCTACAGGATATTTACGCATTGAAGCGTATAACACAGATCAACAACCAGTAAATGATGCACAAGTCAATATTTATCATACAGATATGAAAGCCGAAAATATGATTTATCAAACAACGACAGGAGCGGATGGCAGAACTGAGGATATCGCTTTAGATGCACCAGATATTTCATTATCCATGATGCAAAGCAATGAGCGCCCTTATGAACAATACCATGTGGAGGTTATTAAAGAAACCTTTGACATTGAGGAAACCCGCAATGTTCAGGTATTTCCTGAAAACGGGTCAACACTGCATGTAGAGCTTCAACCATCCATGCAGGATTATCAGCGCCGTAATATACGTATATTAGAAGATCATAAGATGTGGCTTGCACAGGTGAATTTCAATGCTTGAGGAAATCATCATACCCACAAGTATTACCGTTCATTTAGGCAGACCTTCCTCTCCTGCGGAAAATCTGACAGTAGATTTTATTTACTATCTGAAAAATGTCGCATCTTCAGAAATTTATCCAACATGGCCTTATGAAGCTCTGCGTGCGAATATCTGGTGTCAGATGTCACTTGTATTAAACCGGGTATATACCGAATGGTATCGCTCTCGTGGATATAACTTTGATATTACCAATTCAACGGCTTTTGATCAGGCATTTGTGAAAGGCAGAAATATATTTGACAGTGTTTCCAGAATCGTGGATGAAGTCATTGGTCAATACTTACAGCGCCCTTTCTATCGTGAACCATATTATGCGGAATATTGTGATGGAAAAATAGCAACTTGTCCTGGCTTAAAACAATGGGGTACCTTGGATCTTGCTAATCGTGGCTATGATTCTATGCGTATCGTTCGCTATTATTATGGGGATACGATCTTATTGCGAGAAAGTGATAATGTACAACCAATCACATCATCTTATCCTGGCTATCCTTTAGAAATCGGATCTTTTGGACAGCCTGTATTCATCATTCAGGAATTACTCAATGGAATTGCGGTGAACTATCCTAATATTCCGTTAATATATCCACCAGATGGGATTTTTGGCAGTGTCACAGAAAGTGCAGTTGAAACCTTTCAACGACAGTTTAATCTATTGGTGGATGGGGTGGTAGGACGCTCTACTTGGAATATGCTTTCAAGAATTTATGTAGCCGTTAGAAAGCTTGCGGAATTAGGCAGCTTAGGACGTTTAGAGGGATATTTTACAGGTTTATGGACGGGTAAAGTTTTGCGGCGTGGGGATGTTGGTATTGAGGTACAACAGTTACAATATTTCTTATCCATTGTCGCAGAAGAATATGAATCTATTCCAGCTGTGACGGTTGATTCTCGTTTTGGTGCTGGACTGGAACGTTCTGTACGGGCTTTTCAAAGAGAATTTGGTCTGGTACAGGATGGTCTTGTGGGGGAAAGCACATGGAATACCATTTATGAAGTTTATGAATCACTGATATAAAAAAGAAGCATAGCAAAGGTTATGCTTCTTACATAGCTTATTCACTTCGTAAAGCTTCCACTGGATCTTTTCTTGCGGCCGCAGATGCAGGAAATAAGCCTGCAATATATGTCAACAACATACTGATAATGACCAGAATCACTGCCCCATCGATCGGTAACTGTGCAATATTTTCAATTTCAAACTTCGCTTCCACAAAGATATTGGCAGGAATACATAACAGTGCGGTAACCAATACTCCCAGCATTCCAGCCACAAAGCCTACAATCAATGTTTCCGCATTAAATACACTGCGAATATTATGCTTACTGGCACCCAGTGCCCTTAATATTCCGATTTCTTTTTTACGTTCAATCACAGAAATATATGTGATTACGCCAATCATAATGGAAGATACCACTAAAGAAATGGCCACAAAGGCAATTAATGCCGCACTGATGGTATTAACGATATCGGTCACAGATGTCATCATGGTGCCCACCAGATCATTATAGTGAATCATTTCTTTCCCCTTTTTTTCAAGACCTGCATTATACTGATCTAAAAAATCTAAAATATTTTGTTTAGACTGGAAATTCAATGGATAGATATTGATCTGTGATGGTGTATGGACATCGGCATATCCCAAAAGATTCATATTGCGTTCATACGTGGAAGTCACAGGATTCATAAGCGAATTCATTAGATTCGTTAATTCTTCTTCACTCATATTCAAAGAGAAAGCTTCTTGAAAAGCACTGGTATCGATATGGATACTGTTTCTTAACTGATCAGGCAGCTGTGCCATCATCTGACTCATCAGCTGTTGTGACTGGGTTTTTATCTGATCCTGTAAAATCGTACTAACCTCTTTGACATATGTCTGCATCACACTCGTTAATTGGGTATTGATTGCTTCACTTATTTGACTTGATATCTGGGTTGGATCCACAACTCCCTGAATCTGTTTCATCAGCTTTTCCTGTATTTCAGGCTTTGATAAATACGTTTGAAGATCAAGTACTATCTGGGTAGGATCACTTACACCCTGCTTGATTTCTTCACTCATAAAATCCTGATAAAGTGACATCATGATTGGTGATAACTGTTCTACTGGCACATGTACCTGATTGGCAATGGATGTCATAATATCCTGTACATGCATATCCGGTTTAGGTAAAGCATCTAGTGGGATATCTAATGAAAACTGATCAAATGGTATTGTTGTATTAAGATTAATTTGTGAGGTATCCATGCCAAATGCATTCTTTAACTTATTCTCATCTATTGAAATCAAATCAGAAAACTTCAGTTTGTTACGCTGATCATTATTTTCATCCTGAAAAGATTTTCCTGTAAATACATTGATATTCGGCTGTTGTAGCTGTTGTTTTACGATTGGTTTATCCATCGCCGCATCCATCAGATGCTTTGTCAATTGCGAAGAATAATTCAATCCGCTGGATAAGGAAGTGATTGCAGAATCAGATTTTGGTTTTACGATACCAACGATTTTTAATTCTATACCATTTTTTATCAGCTTTTTCATATAACTTTGATCTTTCGACTGATCTTTCCATATCTGATGCGTTTCATCATATACATAACGATCCGCTGGATCAATCACTCGAAACTTAGGTGCCATCAAGGTATCATAAGCATATTTTACATCACTGTCTTTTTCATCCATAACGGCTGGTTTTCCATTCTCTGTATCTTCCATTAATTTTCGCAATTTCTCTCGATCATTTATGCCCATAGAATATAATACATAATCAGATACCTTTCCATTTGAGGACAGCACAAGCACCATTTCATCATAGTTTTTTGCCCATCTGCCTTCCATCACATCATATTGATTCTCATACATTTTTGATTCCTGCGGCAATTCATGAAAAGCACTCATTGTCCCAAAACCGCCCATCAAAGAACTCATTCCCTGGGAGGTATCATTGCCTGTTTGAAACAAAGTATCCGGGTTGACCTGTTCAATGGATTTTGAAGTATCAGTTAAATAAATCTGAGGCGTAATATGATACATATATTGAATCGTATTCACATAAGGATCAATTTCTGTTTTATGTTTTTCTAAATATGTCTTTAAAGCGGCAGTATCGTTTTGGCTTTGATATGAAAACATATTTTTGATCATACTGATCTCACTGACGTTTTTATCATCTTCTTTATTTGTGGATGTTTGTGGTTTCCCCGTTGGTTCACTCAGCATTTTTGAGATATCAATGCCTGAGCGCTGGATGGATAAAGGATATAAACTTAAAGTTTCTCGTTCTACATTTTCAATATACTGATTGATACCATTGGCAAGTGATAAGATAGCCGCTATTCCAATAATACCAATAGATCCAGCCAATGCGGTCACAAATGTACGAGCTTTCTTTGTCATCAGATTACTAAAAGAAAGTGCAACCGCTGTGCGCAAGGACATCTTTGCTTTACGAATATTCCTTTTCACAGGTGCAGGTGCTGCCTCTTCCTTTATGGGATGAGAATCAGAAATGATGCTTCCATCCTTTAACTGTACGATACGATTAGCGTATTGATGTGCAAGTTCTGGATTGTGCGTTACCATAATGACCAATCGATCTTTCGCAATATTCATTAACAGCTCCATGACCTGTACACTGGTTTTTGTATCTAAGGCACCTGTTGGTTCATCTGCCAATACGATTTCAGGATTATTGACAAGTGCTCTGGCAATAGCAACACGCTGCATTTGTCCACCACTCAGCTGGTTTGGTTTTTTATGAATATGTTCCAACAATCCAACTTCCTCTAACGCTTTCATTGCCCGCTCTTTACGTTGTGTCGCAGGTATCCCACTTAAAGTCAAAGCAAGTTCAACATTTGCCAGAATGCTTTGATGGGGAATCAGATTATAACTTTGAAATACAAAGCCAATCCGATTATTACGATACGTATCCCAATCTTTGGAGGTATACTTCTTTGTGGATATCCCATCAATCATCAGATCGCCAGAATCATAATGATCTAATCCTCCTATGATATTTAACATTGTGGTTTTCCCAGAACCAGAAGGACCTAAGATTGCCGCAAATTCATTGTTACGAAAACAAATAGAAACATCATCCAATGCTGTTTGTTCAAAGTTTCCGGTTTTATATGTTTTTCTGATTTTATCAAGCTTCAGCATGTTTATTACCCCCTTATATTTGGTGTAACGTGAATCATCACGACTCTACCATAAGTATATACTATTTGCATAACAGAAAGCCAATCATATGTATGTAAAAAGGCAGTAATTTTACTGCCCTATAACTTGATACATTCTAAATCTTCTGGCACAAACAGATTGCCATGGAAGTATTCTCTGCCTTCTTTGGTGTATAATGCTTTTCTTTCTTTGATATTTTGATCTTCTGTATGATAAAGCACAAGATTTTTCACATGTAAGGCCTGTGCTAATTCACACGCATCTTTTACTGTAGAATGATGTTTTTCATATGGTTGAAATTGTTCTCTATCACGATACAAACAAAATGCTTCATGAAGCAGCCACGTACTGTTTTCTACATATGTTTTCTCATATTCATTATATGGTTCATCTCCACAACAAGTAAGTTTCTTATTATCATACCACATGGTAAATCCAAACTGTTTTGCTTTCGTGGAATGGATATCAAAAAACTGGATGTCATGTCCCATCACATTGCGCTTTTCACCATCTTTTACTTCCACAAAATGCACACCTTTACCAATCCATGCCGTTTCCTTTTTCTGTAACAACATTTCACACATCGTCTGTAGAATTTTAATGACTTCATCATGTGCATAAATATTGACTTCTCCTTCATAAACTCCTTTATGCATAGCAGTTGTGATTTTACGTATCATCCAGACAACTCCCATGATATGATCTACATGTTTATGGGTCACAAAGATATTTTTTATCTTCATCCAGTCAATACCAGCATGTTTCAGCTGATGTAAAATCGTATTTCCTCCACCTGCATCCACTAAAAAACATTCCTTGTTTTCACTTAATACAAAACACGTATTATAGCATTCTGTAACCATGGCATTGCCCGTTCCTAACATTGTTAATTCCATATATTTCACCTCATCTAAATTCTGTTTCATTATAATACAATATTCTGATTCTTTTCAATTTCTTTTTCTAAAAGAAAAGCACCAATTAGGTGCTGTCTGAATATATGTTATCTCAGATATTCAGTTTCTTAATTAATGCGTTTTGTAATACGTTTGAAAAGTTGACATTTTTCTCTTCGGCTAATTCATTTAACCATGCCGGTATCGTGACGTTTTTCCTTATTGCTTTTTTGTTATATCGTTTGTTGAATTCAATTGAATCGTATTCAATCATCATAACAAAAAAACTGTTTGCACATTTAATTGTAGATGGATCACTCATAATAGGCATTTCTTCTTTGTTTGCTCTTCTCACATCTAAACAAAGACCTAAACACTCTTTGGCCATCTCAATCGCCTGTTCTAATGTGTCTCCACATGTAATAGCTTCTGGCAAATCTGGAAACGTAACATTATAGCAATTATCTTCCTTTTCGAATAAAGCTGGATACATCGCTTTCATATCATTTCCTCCTTTTAGTTTATCTCGAAATAATCCTAATGCAGGCGGACTATAACAGTCCTGCCTGTTTTAGAATATTCCTTTCAGTGCCTTTTGGTAAATCTTTTGCATGGAAAGGGACAACAACGCTTTTATTGGTTACAGGGTTATTCATAATTTTATGCGAGCCAGCCTGTCTTATCTCAATAAAACCGTTTTGTTTAAGCAGTTTGATCATCTGCTTTGAAGTCATTGGCATTACATGACCTCCCTTCACATCTATATTATAATACGCATTTATATGCATGTCAATCCATCATATACACATTTATGCATACTATATTTGTTTCGCTACAAAATAAATATACTAAATTCTATACCAATACAATTCATACCAAGCTTATAAATAATTTCTCAAAAAACTCTGTGAATATTCACAGAGTCCTTTGCTATCGATAAGATTTTCTAAAAATTTCAGCACAATCTTCATCACTCATTTCACAAGGATTTGCCAGAAATAACCCTCCCTGCATAGAACGTGCCCCTTTGGCTAATGTCATACATTCTTCTATATGGAAACCATAATCACTCATTTTTAACTGATCCACACCACATGCTTTTTGTAAATCCATAAGTGCGGTAATGAAATCTTCTGGTTTATCTGCGTTTTTGATTCCCATAGCTTTTGCCATTTTAATGAACTGTGCATCACATGCATGATGCTCAATGAAAAATTCGTAAAATGCTTTTGAAATCATGATCAATCCAGCACCATGAGGCAAATTGTGATGATAAGCACTCATAGAATGCTCCATGGCATGCTTTGCGGTCGTACTTGTCAACTGCATGGTCATACCCGCAATCGTACTGCCATAAGCTACATGTTCTCTTGCCTCTAAATCTAAACCATTTTTCACAGCTTTAGGAAGATATGTGGCAATATGTTCAATTGCCGATAAAGCTAATGTTTCACTTAATACATTCACACCATTACTAATCATGACTTCAGTATTGTGAAATAATGCATCAAAACCCTGATAAGCAGTGTATTTTGCAGGTACGCTCAACATAAGCTTGGGATCTACAATAGATAATACTGGTGTTAAGGAAGGATCGCCAAAACCGATTTTTTCATTTGTTTCGGGATTAGAAATTACACCCCAGCAATTGATTTCAGAGCCTGTGCCTGATGTTGTCGCAATCGTAACAACTGGTAATCCTTTCGCCTGTAAAGGCTGCCCATTTCCAGTTCCACCCTGTACATAATCCCATAAATCACCAGGATTGGTAGCCATCGCAGATATCGCAATCGAAGAATCTAACACTGCACCACCACCAAGTGCCACAATAAAATCACAATAATTTTCTTTTGCAAAAGCTGCTCCCTCCATAACCATTTCTTTCAGTGGATTCTCCATGACTTTATCAAAAATCACAGCTTCCACATTTGCCATTTCTAATTGTTCCATCACACGGTCTAAATATCCATTTGCACGCGTAGATTTCCCATTAGATATCAATAATAATGCTTTCTTGCCAGGTAGTGCCTGTGTATGCAGTTCTTTTATTTTGTCGCTTCCAAAAAGCAGTTTTGTTGGGTTGTCAAATATAAAATTCATCATGTTTTCGTTCCTCCTGTTGTATTCATATAATTGTTTCTAAATCATGAAAGCTGTATTACTTTATTGATCCAATTTAGCTATCGTGATGGTTCCTTTTAAATTTTGTATATCGTTTTTACCAGATATGACGTTTCCTAATTCATATAAACCTTGTCCTTTTCCAAAATCTCCATAAAACATAACAATATTACCCCATGGTGCATAATAGGCAAGAGTACCTGCTTTCGCATTTGCCATGGGTGTATTCTTCGTATCCAGTTTTTTAGGTGGATAGAATATTTTTTCATTGGTATTGAAATTTTCTATTTTCACCTTCAATGGCAGTTGCTCATATAACTGTTTTGCCCCATCACTTTCATTTAACTTATATAGGATAGTTGTCTGATTGTTTTCTACTTGTATTTTCATGGTTGTTTTCTCCTTTTGTGACATTGTTTTTTGATTGGCAGTCTGCTTTTCTTTACATGCACTGACCGTAAATAAGCAGATTACTGTGATTAGTAGAAATTTTATACCTTTCAATTAATCAGCCTCCTTTTCTAATTACATTTTAAATTTAGTGCTTGTAAAAAACAAATACTTATATTACATGATTTGCCATGCCTAATAGGAATAGTAAAAAAGCTTTCTCAAATATCATGCATAGGACATGGTGATTTTGGAAAAGCTTTTCTAAGATATCGATTCCCTGTTTTTTCTTATTTGAAATCGTGATAATCTGTAGTCGATTAAAAAGGAGGAATTTTTATGAAAGTGATTGTTATTGGTGCTTATGGACATATTGGCACCTATTTGATTCCACGCCTTGTTAAGGAAGGCTATGAGGTGATTGCGATATCTAGAGGATTATCACAACCATACCATCAACATCATGCATGGAAACAGGTACAGCATATTTCTATGGATCGCAAAAAAGATCCCTTATTCGCAAAAAAGATTGCAGATATGCATCCTGATATTGTAATCGATTTGATTAATTTTCATCTGAATGATACAAAGCAAATTGTCGCCGCTTTAAAAAGTATTCCATTCACCCAGTATATTTTTTGTTCATCTATATGGGCACATGGAAGAGCAAAACATCTGCCTGCTGATCCAAATGATGAAAAATTTCCATTAGATGATTATGGTATACAGAAATATCAAAGTGAACTATATTTAAAACAGGAATTTCAAAATAATGGTTTTCCTGCTACGATCATTATGCCTGGACAAATATCCGGTCCTGGATGGCTCATTATTAATCCTTATGGAAATACCAATACAGATGTGATTGAAAAAGTAGCACATGGAAAAACCATATATCTTCCTAATTGGGGCATGGAAACCTTGCATCATGTACATGCTGATGATGTAGCGCAAATGTTTATAAAAGCTATTCAACATAAAGATCAGGTACTGGGACAAAGCTTTCATGCTGTAAGTGATCATTCTATCACTCTGTATGGATATGCTTCATTGTTGTATGAATTTTTCCATCAGAAAGAAGATATTCAATTTTTGCCATGGAATCAATGGTGCTCCTATGTCAACAGACAAGATGAGATAGACCATACCTATTATCATATCGCAAGAAGTGGTTACTATAGCATCGAGAATGCAAAAAAACTGATGGATTATTCTCCACAATATTCTATTGAAGATACAATTCGCATCTGTATGGAGAGTTATATTAAAAAAGGCTTTATTAGCCTTCCTTAACAATATCGTTTTCAATCTGGCGCTGCTCTGTTTGCTGTGCCAGTTTTAATTTATAAGCATAATGATAGTAATAATCACTTTGGAAGTAACAAGCATAAAGAGTATCCAATAATAATGATATTGACGTAATAGAAGAAAAACCACCAATTTTAGAATAAGCTTTTTCTCTTGTGGTCGTATACAGAGTCACATCCGCAAGTTTTGTAAGAGTATTTTGTCCTATACTTGTAATGGCGATTACAGGAACCTGATTATGCTTTAAATGGTTAACAGTTGTTAATAATTCTCCAGATTCGCCTGAATAAGAAATACAAATTGCACAATCAGAAGGAGTTGATAAAACAGCTTCTTGATATATCATATTAGATAAAGAATAGGTCTGGGTTTCTTTACCTATATGACGCATTTTAAATACGAACTCCTCCGCAAGAAATGTCATGTTGGATATAGCAAATACCTTTATGATAGAAGCTTTCTTCATCAAGTGAATGGCTTTTTGTATATCTTCATAATGCAATAAAGAAAAAGTATCATCTAAACTTTCTTTTTTCAAAGCAACCAGTTTACTTGCTAATTGTAAATATGTATCATCTTTTGAAAATGGCATATTCGCATCTATTTCTTTAAAATCCTTCATAAGATAATGTACTTCTTCTAGGAAACATTTTTTAAACTCTGAATAACCTGAAAATCCCAGTTTTTTTGATATTCTTACCAGAATTGATGGTGAGGTATATGTTTCCTGTGCAATCATCGTCGTAGAATAATCTTTTAGATGTTCTTGTTGGTCTAACATAAAGTCTACTACAATCTGTTCACTTGTTGAAAATTTCGTATGTCGCATTTTGTCTTGTAGTAACATAGCACCACCCCTAATCTAGGTTTTATTATACTGATATTCATTAGAAAGGGTCAAGTAAAAAAATGCCTGACCCTTTATTTATTTACGCTTTATCTTCCATCATTGCCTGTAAAGCTGCCACAGAACCACCATCATACAGGATATCCACTCCTGTTAAATATGAACATTCCTCACTGACCATAAATGCCATCATCTTTGCAATTTCTTCTGGTTCTCCAAGTCTTCCTAGTGCACCACGTTTCGCAAATGCTGCTGCTTCTTCACCTTCTATTTCTCCCATAGGTGTACGGAATGTGCCTGGTGAAATAGAAACTACACGAATACCTTTTTTACCACAAGAAACTGCCATACGAGATGTATACCATACCACAAAGTTTTTTGATAACGTATACGCCATTTCTCTTTGTTGTTCCTCTGGAACACCCTTGATAATCTGATGCATTGTATTTTTAAATGCTTCTTCATCAGACAAACTCAGTTTGTATACCTGTTTTGGTGCTTTATCAGCCGGCATCATATAAGCTGACATAGAGGAAACATTTAAAATACAGCTTCCCTCTTTCATGATGTTTGCAAATTCTTCATCCATATGAATTGTTCCTAGGGCATTGATATCAAAGATTTTTTCTCCATCACTCATATGTGGTGATACCCCAGCAGCATGTATCAATGTCTTTACATTTCCTTTTTCTGATGCATATTCTGCTAGCTTTTTTACAGCTTGTCGATCGCTAGCATCTGCAGGAAATGCTTCTGCAGAAATACCCAGCTCTTTTAATTCTGAAATAGCTTGTTCTAGTTTTGATACTGTTCTTCCTACTAAAATGATATGATTTGTTTTTCCCAGCAGTTTAGCAGCCTCTAAACCCATACCGCTTCCACCACCTGTAACAACGCAAATATTTTCCATGTTAGCGCTTCCTTTCTTTATACGATAATTGTACCCTTTATGAAAAGAAACTGCAATTAAAACTCACCTGTTTTCTACAATATCTCCTTCTTTGATATGATGCATATCATTTCTATTGATATGATTGATGATTTCATCAAAATAAACGGGCAGACTAGCAGAAAAATAAAAGTTTTTACCTTCTTGTATCTGAAAATGGATATGTGGCTCACTGCTGTTTCCACTGTTTCCACACCTTGCGATTATTTGTCCAGCAGTTACTTTATCATTTACCTTCACACAAAAGCTGTCCTTTTTCAAATGAGCAATCATACTGAATACATGTGAGGCATGTTGTATGACGATATAATTACCTCTTACATCTGATGCATCACATAAAACTTCTGATTCCCCTATAACTTTCGTATCTTCGAATTTGTTTTTGATTTCTATAACGATTCCATCTGCCACAGCCAATACTGGCTGATCATAACAATAATAATCACAAACATTTGATCCATTCCCCTGATAACTTTTACCATTCTCTATCCTATAAAAATCGTATGCATATCGTTGCATTACAAGTCCCCATGAATGTGAATGCTGCTGATCAGTTCCACCATTTACAACCATCCATTTTCCCTGAAATGGCAAGTGACAACTAACTTTTGGTGAATATGTTTGTACATTAGGTAAATGGAACCCATGTCGTATATAGATACAAATATTCCCTATCAAAATCATGATATTCTGCCAGAGAAATTTTAAGTCTGCCACATATTCATTCATTTTGCCATACTTCATGCGATATCCTAAAGAAATACATATATCCACAAATACCAATAGGAAAAAAAGATAAAACAGCTTTAGATATGTCACATGAAAAACTGTTCCTATCACACCAATCAGCCCCAGCCAGTAAAGTTTTTTTATAATATTTTGTATTTTCTTCATAAATGCTAATAAACTCCTTGTATCACGTATTTTTATACTATCATACAAGGAGTTCATTTACATTATAAAGTTAATCGTTTTGAAATACAAATAAGGCTTTTTTCTTAATTTTATAATAGATCAATCCAATCATATCTGCCAAAATCCATCCAATTGGCACAGACCACCAGATTCCTACTACCCCAATCGCAGGAATTGCGGATAATACATAAGCAAGCAATACACGTGTACCTAAAGAAACAATCGTTAATACCAGCGACATTCCAGGTTTTCCCAGTGCTCGATAAAATCCATACAATAAGAATAAACAACCAATGCCACAATAAAATGCTCCTTCGATTCTTAAATAACGAACGCCTTCTGATATAATCGTAGTTTCACTTCCATCAATAAAGATCATCATCAATTCTTTTGCGAAAATAAAGACACCTAAAGAAATGATGATACAAAAAACAAATGCCGCAATGATTGCGCCCTTTAAACCTTCCTGTATACGTTTTTCTTCTTTTGCGCCATAATTCTGTGCGATAAAAGTAGAAAAAGCATTGCCAAAATCCTGGACTGGCATATACGCAAATGAATCAATTTTGACTGCTGCCGCAAACGCTGCCATAATCGTTGTTCCAAAACTATTGATCAAGCCTTGTACCATCAAGATACCCAAATTCATAACTGATTGTTGGGCACAGGTCAATACAGAAAAATTACTGATTTCTTTAATACAGGAAAGACGTAAATGACAGTCTTGTTTTGTGATACGTAATTTTGGATATTTTATCCATGTACATATGGCAATGCCAATACCGGATACATATTGAGCAATTACAGTAGCCTCACCTGCTCCTGCCACACCTCTTTGTAGACCTATCACAAACCATAAGTCCAGAACAATATTTAAAATTGCTGATACTGCTAGAAAAATCAAAGGAATGATGGAATTGCCTACTGCACGTAATAAGGAAGCAAAATAATTATATAGGAAGGTAGCGACGATACCAGAGAAAATCACCATCAGATAATCATGCATCATCCCTCTTAATTCTAAAGGAACCTGAAGAAAACTGATAATTTGATCAATAAAGCAAAGTGACAAAATATTTAAAATAATCGTTAACGCTCCAATGAGTATAAATGAAGCAAACATGCCTTCCTTTAAGCCTTTTTCATCACGTTGTCCAAAACGGATAGAAAAAACAGCTCCACTTCCTAAACATAAGCCTAATAAAATCGACGTTAAAAATGTCATCAAAGTAAAAGAAGAACCAACCGCCGCAAGTGCATTAGAGCCTAAATAACGCCCAACAATCAGGGTATCCGCAATATTATAGCATTGTTGAAGCAGATTTCCTAAAATCATTGGAATCGCAAAACAAAGCATTGTTTTCATGATTGGTCCACGTGTTAAATCACCTTTCATAATTCCCTCCAAGTTACAAAAAGAAACTTTTATCTTTCGTTTCGTAATTATTGTATCAATAGAGATACCATAAGTCAATTCTCTAATTGCTTTATGTAATATTTTCCCTTATAATGAAACCATACATTTCAAGGAGGTTCCCCCTATGTTTCTACATGGCTTAGATGATTTGGATCAACAGATTTTACAATTATTGATAAAAAATGCCCGCATGTCTTATTCTGATATTGCTCAACAGGTGGGAATCTCCCGTGTCGCTGTAAAAATGCGTGTTCAATCTTTAGAACAACGTGGCATTATAGAAGAATATACCACCATTATCAATCCTTCCAAGATTAATGGCGCTGTTTCCTGTTACTTTGAAATAGAAACCACTCCTGATTCATTATCTGAAGTAATTCATCAATTAAATCAAAATGATACAATCACACAAATTTATCGTGTGACAGGTAAAAATAAACTGCATGTTCATGCGGTAGCTTCTTCTAATGAAGAAATGGAAGACCTGATTCAAAATACCATTGATAAACTTCCTGGTGTCATTAGTAGCAGCTGTAATATCATCTTATCCCGTATTAAAGATATCAAGGGATTACGCCTATAATACATAAAAATCCAGGCTTTCGATTTGAAAACACTGGATTTTTTTTATTTACCAAATATTTTTACAGCTTCTTTCATGTTCTCACGAATAGATACATGAAATGGACAACGTGTTTCACATGCACCACATTGGATACATTCTGAAGCATAATGTTCAAGTACTGCGTAATGTTCTCTTACCGTTTCAGGTAATTCTTTCTGCGCTTTGGCCAGATTCAAAAATTTTGTGACACTAGCGATATCAATGGCTTTTGGACATGGTGCACAATGGCCACAATACATGCAATGCCCTTCCCAATTTACTTTTGGCATTTGCGCAAACGCTTTTGCGTAATCTTTTTCTTCATCACTTGCTTGCTCATAAGCCAAACAGTCTAAAAATTCTTTAATGCTGTGGCTGCCTGCCATGATGGAAACAACACCAGGTCTTGTCAAAGCATAATGCAGACATTGTGGTATCGTTAATGCGACCTTTGTTGGTGATAAGGAAGCATCTAATAGATCTCCACCTGCAAATGCCTTCATGACCGTAATCCCAACACCTAATTTTTGACAAGTTTCATATAAGCGTTCACGATCTTTGTCCATCTGTAATTCGTCTTTATCATAATTGGCATCATTCCATAATTCTTCTACATCTTCATTTGCCGGCATTAAGTCGTAGCATGGATTTACACTAAACATTAATACATCAATATCCCCGGTTTCTACTGCTTTTAACGCCACTTGCGGATTATGAGAGCTAATACCAATCGCCTTGATTTCACCATTTGCTTTTAGAACTTTTGCATAATCAAGTATCCCATTTGCAATGACTGTTTCTAAATCCTTTATTGCATCAACATAATGTATCATGCCAATATCGATATAATCGGTTTGAAGAAGCTGTTTCATTTCTTCAAAGCCAGCTTTGGTTTCTTCTAAATTACGGGTACGTTCATATTGATTATTTTTCCATACAGAACATAGATGTCCCTGAATGATGAATTTTTCTCTTCTACCTTTTAAAGCTTCTCCTAATCGTTTTCTCATTATAGGATCTGGTGAATATAAATCTATACAATTTACCCCACTTGTTTCTGCAATATCTAATAATTGATATAAATCCATATCAGCTTCATGAAACCCTTCACATCCAAGACCTATTTCACTTACTATCATATTGCAACGTTCAATCTTACGCATTTTCATAACTTACACCCTCCTCATTGTTAGTTTCAGTATAGCACTTTGAGTGAACTCTAAGTCAATATTAGAAATTTGCTCATTTAAAAAAAATCCTTATTTTCACCTGTAAGTATTATTACTATTTGAAAAATAACACAACTTTTTATCCTCATGCATCAGCGAATGGAACAAAACAGAAAAATTCATTAAAATCATCCAATCTTAATGGAAATGAAGAAGAATTATATCAGATTGTCAAAAATTGATAATGAAATAGCTTGGTTTAATACTCATTTATGAGTATTATCACCATTTAAGCAATGTATATTCTACTGTTTTTTTAACTAATTTGACAGGAAACAGAATAACTGTTATAGTTAGACAATATTCTTATATATGAGAAAAGAGAATAATTATGAACACAAAAAAAATCACTATCCTTTTAAGTAGAATTATAATTTTATTTATTGCATGTATTATTGTCTATCAGATTTTCATAAATGATAGCTATAGTTCTCCTATTTTATCACCTATAGTCTTACTCTTAGGACTTCTTACTATCAACAATAGCGATCTTAGTAAAAATTTTACTAAAAAAACTGAAATAATCAATATTGTCAACTTATGCTATATATTTTTACTTTTGATATTAATTAATTTTGTTTTGAATTAATTAATATCAAATCCTATTCCTATCAATATCTGCAACCATCATTGAATGAATCACTCATAGAAATCATTCAATCTCTAGTGGAAAATGAAACAGAATTATATCGTATTGTAAAAGAAAATGGAAATGAAATAGCGTGGGATTAATACCTCATAAAAGATGGACGATCACCTTTAGATCATCCATCTTTTTTTCATTAAGCATTGTCCACCATCAACTTATTAAATAATTCCTTGATGTATAAATGGCTGCTGCGATTTCTTTTACTGTTTGTTTTTCTATTCGCTCTTTTTGTTCCAGCATATAATCTACAACTGATTTTTGAGAATCAGATATCTTTTCTAAATGTTGAAGCTTTTCTATCAAAAGCATATTGATTTCCCTCGCTTGTTTTTTGAAGTATTTATGATAAACAATTGTTTTTCATCCGCATGTTCATGATGAAGTAATGCAATTTTTTTATCCATACCACCTGCATAACCTGTCAGATTTCCTTTTACGCCGATGACACGATGACAAGGGATGATAATAGAAATCGGATTATGCCCAACAGCCCCACCGATTGCCTGTGAGGACATGGAAGCTTTCCCCGTACGCTTTGCATATTCTTTTGAAACATCTTTATACGTCATAGTTTCTCCATAAGGAATCTCTTTTAAAATATTCCATACTTCTAATCGAAATTCACTACCCATCGGATGTAAAGGAAGTCTTGATATTTCAGGTTGTAAATCATGAAAATAATCATCTAACCATGCTTTACATTCTGATAAAACAGCAGTTTCTTTTTCTATCATTTCCTCCTTCAAACGACCACAGAAATATTTTTGTCCATAGAACCATACACCAACAATCGATTCATGATCGCTTACAATCAAGATATCTCCAATGGGAGAATGGTATGTTGTTTTATAATACATACAAACAGCTCCTTTTCTTTTATAAGTGTATCTTATCAGATTGTTGTAGGAATATCTAGCCTTAAGTAATATAAAAAAGTATTCCAAAAAGATTAAGGAATACTTAGTTTATTATTTTCAACTTTATTGAAACTGATATGTTGTTTTTGTTGTATATTTCTCATTGGCCTTCAATAGTGTTTCTGGACATTCTTGAAGATTTATCGCATCTGGCATATACGATGTTTCTATACATACTGCACAATGCCCGATATATTCTTTGCCGTGTTTACCATGTTGTGGCTCTTGATCATCTGGCACATAAAGATGAAATCCTGGTAAATCTGTTTTCACGATAAGGCTGTGTTGATGTTTTTGATCCACTAGTTTTACCATATGTTCCTTGTTTTCATCAAAGCGGAAATAATGATCATATCCATTGGCTCTTTGTATTTGAATATTCATTTGATCATAAATATCTTTTCCAATTGCTTTGCCTTTGGTAAAATCAAATGGCGTACCTTTTGTTTCTGATAATTTTCCTGTGACCAAACGGTTTTCATCATTCTCTGCATAATATGAAGCGTTCATTGTTAGTATCTGTTCATCGACAGAACCATCCCCATGCCCTTGTAAAGCAAAGTAAGAATGGTTGGTAAAGTTCACAATGGTATCCTGATCCGATATCGCAGAATATTCAATACATAACGTATCATCATGCAATGTAAATGTAATATCCAATATAAGATTTCCTGGATATCCTTCCTCCATATCCGGGCTATTGTATCGCATGGTTACACTTGTTTTATCATATGCCAGCACCTGAAATAAACGTGTATGAAAGCCATTTTTCCCACCGTGCAGGCTGTTGCCATGATCATTGATATCTAAATGATATGCTTGATCATGCAATGTGAAAGCTCCTTTTGCGATACGATTGGCACACCGTCCAATGGTTGCGCCATAGTAGTTTTTAAACTTTTGATATTCATCAATGGTATCATAACCTAAGACGACATCTGTATCATCTTTTTTATATCGAATTGATGTAATCGTGGCACCTAGATTGATGATATCCACACATAAAGATTCTGATTCTAAACGATATACATTGATATTAGGATACTTTTGATCAAATATTTGTTCCATAGCATTATCCTTTTTGACCATAATAAGCATTAGGTCCATGTTTACGTTTAAAATGCTTGTCTAATAAGGACTGTTGCATTCTTTGTGGTTCATGGTTCATTAACATAATACTGACAAAATCCATAGCGGCACATTCTTCCATAACCACTGCATTATGTACAGCTTCAAATGGATCTTTTCCCCATGCGAATGGCCCATGACTATGTACCAAAACACCTGGCACCTCATCTGGTTCCATGCCTCTTTCTTTAAATGTTTCCACAATGACATTTCCAGTTTCAAGTTCATATGCGCCTTGTATTTCTTCCTTTCGCATATATCTTGTACATGGAATATCGCCATAGAAATAATCAGCCTGTGTTGTACCCATAGCTAATATATCTCTGCCTGCCTGTGCAAAGCTGGTTGCGAAACGAGAATGCGTATGCACTGCCCCACCAATATGAGGAAAGTTTTTATAAAATACGATATGTGTCATAAAATCACTGCTTGGTTTTAAATGTCCTTCCACAACATTTCCTTCCAGATCAATTAACACGATATCTTCCATTTTCATTTTATCATACGCTACACCACTTGGCTTGATCGCAATGATGCCTTTTTCACGATCAATCCCAGATACATTTCCCCATGTAAAGGTCACAAGTTGATATTTTGTAAGTAATAAATTAGCTTCTAATACGCTTTGTTTCAAGTTTTCTAACATAAGTTTTATCCTTTCAGTTTCCAGATCATATCATTCCATGTTAATTCTTTACGTAAATCTGGAATTTTTGTTTCTTTACAGATATGAATAAATTCCATGTTCATGATTTCTGCGAAGTCACGCAAGATATCCGCATCTAAATCATAACTGATGACAGAGTGATGGGCACCTCCTGCATAAATCCATGCTTCTGCACTGGTTTCTAAACTTGGAAGTGGTTTCCATAAAACACCTGCCACAGGCAAATTTGGCATATCATGCTTTTGTTTTTGACAAATGACATCATTTACAATCATACGGAATCGATCGCCCATATCAATGATTGTCGCAAGTACAGCTGGTCCTTCTTTTGCTTTAAATGTTAAACGAGCAGGATCTTTACGATCTCCGATACCTAATGGCACAACTTTGATTTCTGGACGTGTCGCTGCCACACTTGGGCACACTTCTAACATATGTGCTCCCATATTCATGCCACATGCTGGATCAAAATGATATGTATAATCTTCCATAAACGCTGTACCACCATCTTTATCCTTCGTCATCATTTTCATGATACGACATAATGCTGCTGTTTTCCAATCGCCTTCACCCGCAAAACCATAGCCTTTACGCATTAAGTCCTGCGCCGCAAGTCCTGGCAGCTGTTCTAATTGTTGTAAATCCTGAAAATTGGTATGGAATGCATTATATCCGCCATGTTCCTGCATGAATTTTTCAATGGCAATTTCTTCCCTCGCCTGATAACGAATCGCTTCAATATTTTCTGTTGCGATATCATATAATGCTTCATAAGCTTTCATCTGTTCATCGATTTCTTCTTCACTTACTGCCTGTACATATTGAATGATATCTCCAACACCATAATGATCCACAATCCATCCCAGCTTGATTTCCGCTTCTACCTTATCTCCTTCCGTAACTGCAACATCACGCATATTATCAGAAATACGCATAACTTTTACACGATTACTTTCATAAGCACCAACGGCTGCACGCATCCATTTCCCCATACGTTGACGCATCGTTTCATCTTTCCAATACCCACTAATCACCTTATGTGCCAAACGCATACGAGCAGTGATAAAGCCATGTTCACGATCTCCATGTGCGGATTGATTCAGATTCATAAAATCCATATCGATTTCATTCCAAGGAATATCACGATTAAATTGTGTATTGATATGCAATAATGGTTTTTGAAGTGCTTCAAAGCCTTTGATCCACATCTTGCTTGGTGAAAATGTATGCATCCAAGTGATCACACCTGCACAATGTTCATCCATGTTTGCGGCACACATTACATCATAGATTTCTTTACGATTGCGCACCACTGGTTTCCAGATAATTTCACAAGGCAGTAAGGCATCCTGATTCCATCCTTCTACCATTTCTTTCGTATGTGCATCCACGGTTTTTAAAACTTCTTCTCCATAGAGATCCTGACTTCCTACCACAAACCAGAATGTATAATTTCCTAAACTTTTCATTTTTATTTCCTCCTATAGCTCTTTCACAGCTGTTCTTTCTACGATCAGACATTTTTTATAATCTTTGATAAATGCATCAAAACCATTAATCAATGCTTCATCTGCCATTTGTGTATTACATTCTACATTCAAGAAAACCCGTCGTTGTAGATAATTTGAAAGGGACATTCCTGCTTCTTTTTGTTGTTTGTATGCCGCAAGAACAGCACATCCCCATGCCCCGCCTTCTCCTGCTGTTTCTAATACGCTGAGCGGTGCACGCATAATAGCTGACATGATTTTCTGTCCGACAAGCGGAGTTTTAAAGAAGCCGCCATGTCCAAACATCTGATGAATTTTTACATTTTCTTTTTGAGTTAAAATATCCATACCCATTTTTAATGTAGATAAGGATGAATAAATCAATGTCAACATGAAGTTTTCTAATGTAAAATGTCCATCCGGTTTTCTTACAAATAATGGTACGCCTGATGTAAAGCCAGTAATCGGTTCTCCTGATAAATAGTTACATGCAATAAGTCCGCCACCATCAAGTTCTGCCTGTAAGGCTTTTTGAAATAGTATTCCATAGATATCATCTAAATCTGCCTTCACATTCATGCCGTTTAGAAATTGTGAAAATATATTTGCCCATGCATTTAATTCAGAGGTACCATTATTACAATGCACCATCGCAACAAGATCTCCTGATGGGGTTGTGACCATATCTAATGCTTCATATACCCGGCTTAATGCTTTCTCAAGCACGACCATTGCAAATACGCTGGTACCCGCTGATACATTTCCACTTCCTACATTGATGCTGTTGGTTGCGACCATGCCAGTTCCTGCATCTCCTTCTGGAGGGCATAATGGAACGTCTGCGCAAAGATCATGCTCTACATCCAAAAAAGCAGCACCGGCAGTCGTTAAATGACCTGCTTCATCCCCTGCATTTAATACTTTTGGAAAGATATCCCGTAGTTTCCATGGCAGTTGTTCCCCTGATATTTTTTCATTAAATTTCTGTACCATTGCTTCATCATAATCAATTTTTGAAGAATCAATGGGAAACATACCACTTGCCTCACCAACACCTAATACTTTTTCACCCGTCAATAGATAATGCACATAGCCGGCTAAGGTTGTTTGGAATGCAATTTGTTTTACATGTGGTTCTTTGTTTAAGATTGCCTGATATAAGTGGGCAATGCTCCAGCGTTGAGGGATATTATATTGAAAAAGTTCTGTCAGCTGTTTACTTGCTGTTTCACTCATCGTATTGCGCCATGTACGAAATGGTGTCAATAAGTTACCTGCTTTATCAAATACAAGATATCCATGCATCATTGCACTGATTCCCATACCATCTAGTTTTTTCAAAACAAAGCCATATTTTGTTTTAACATTTTCTTTTAACGCATGATAACATGCTTGTAAACCCGTATGAACCATATCCAGAGAATATGTCCAGATACCATCCTGCATCTGATTTTCCCAATCGTAATTTCCCTGTGCCAGCACTTCATGATTTTCATTGATCAATACCGCTTTGATTCTGGTAGACCCTAATTCTATTCCCAGATACAGCTTTTTAAATTGTTTTTGTTGTGTTGTATGTTCCATGATCATAAACCTCCTTTGCTTTCTTTATCTTACACTTACAGTATAATGAAACCAGGTAATGAAAAAAAGAAATTCCTTATGGAAATATGGACATTTATTGTCATTTCTTATACAATACAGCTAGAGGTGATCTTATGCTGGCAAATTTTGAAAAACGAAACTATGAAGATCATTGTCATATCTGGATTGGTGGTTATAGAAACCTGCATAATCTAGCACATTGGCATATGGAAACAGAGTTAATCTATATTGAACAGGGGCAGGCAATCATTTCGCATAACGATGAAGAATATCACTTACGAAGCGGTGATTTGATTTATATCAACAGTGGACAGATTCACTATATCAACTGTGATCAGGACTGCATTGTGAAAATCATTATGTTTCATGGGGACTTTCTGCCTGAAGCATTACAGGACGTTTATACAAAGGATGCTGTTTTAAAATCAGCTTATCATTTCTTAGATATTTTTTCATCCATCCAATATGAACTAAAACATAAGCATGCTTTCTATATTGAACGCTGTCATAACCTGTTAGAACAGCTGTTGATTGAAATTTATCGAAAAGAAAACATAGACAAATTTTATGCAATCAATAAGAATGTGAATCTGATGGATTATAAAGGGCTGCTTTCTGAAATACAGAAAAACTATACGGATATCACCTTTTCTCAGGCGGCATCTTATATGGGGCTTTCAGAATCATACTTTTCAAAATATTTTCATAAATTATCCGGTATGACCTTTTCCAGATATCTAAATATCATACGTATTGAAAAAGCGATTTCCTTATTAAAAGAAAAAGCATTTACCGTTACGGAAATATCCTATCAATGTGGTTTTGAAACGATTCGTCACTTCAATCGTGTATTTAAAGAAATTACCGGATATACACCGAAAAATATGCCAAAGGATTTTGTCTTGAATCAACATACGACCAAAATGTTTGAAACTAATTTTGATCCAACCTTAAAAGAATCGGTATTATTAAAATAGGAGCTGTACATATTCTGTACAACTCCTTTTTTTATAATATTTCTTTAATTTTTTTCACAATTGCTTTTGCGTCTAGTTCGTATTTTTCTAATAAAGCATCTGGTGTTCCACTTTCTCCAAAGCAGTCCTGCATACCGATCATCACCATCTTCACTGGTTCATTCTTTACCAATACTTCCCCGATGGCACTGCCTAAACCACCGATGACACTGTGTTCTTCACAGCTTACAATGACTTCATGTTCTTTTGCCAGTTCTTTGATCAGTTCTTCATCGATTGGTTTGATACATGGCATATCTACTACTGTCACATCTTTGCCTTCAGCTTTCAATGTTTCATATGCACTTAAGGCTTCCTGTACCATCATACCTGTGGCTACGATTGCGACTTTTTTGCCTTTTCTCAAGACATTGCCTTTGCCATATGTGAATGCTGTATCATCACTGTACACATCTTCCACATTGCCTCGTCCAAGTCTTACATAACATGGGCCTTCGATATCTGCGACTGCTTTTACGATCATCTCTGCCTGTCTGGCATCACATGGATTGAATACCTTCATGTTTGGCATTGCGCGCATCAATGCGATATCTTCTACACTTTGATGACTTGCGCCATCTTCGCCTACCGTAATACCTGCATGTGTGGCACATACTTTTACGTTTAACTTAGGATAAGCAATACTATTTCTTACCTGTTCATAGGCTCTTCCTGCCGCAAACATCGCAAAGCTAGATGCATAGACAATCTTGCCACTTGCCGCAAGTCCTGCTGCGACTCCCATCATATTGCCTTCTGCGATTCCCATATTGAAATGGTGGTCTGGTCTTGCCTTTTTCGCATCACATGTCTTGGTAGATTTGGTCAGGTCGGCATCTAGTACGATCACATCATCACGTTCTACGATCAGTTCAGCTAGTGCTTTTCCATATGCTGTTCTTGTCGCTACTTTACTCATTGCCTTCACCTTCCAATTCTTTTACTGCTTGTGCACACTGTTCTGCATTTGGTGCACTTCCATGCCATGCGGCGTTGTTTT
The DNA here is from genome assembly GCF_003433845.1 of Absiella sp. AM09-50. Taxonomy (NCBI): domain Bacteria; kingdom Bacillati; phylum Bacillota; class Erysipelotrichia; order Erysipelotrichales; family Erysipelotrichaceae; genus Amedibacterium; species Absiella sp. AM09-50. The sequence goes on along the minus strand of NZ_QVFI01000006.1, from coordinate 89,335 downwards.
CCATAAAGGATACACCTTTTCCTTTGATCGTATGCGCTAAGATCATCGTTGGTTTTTCCTTTTCTTTCTTCGCTTCATCGAATGCGAAACGGATATCTTCATAATCATGTCCTTTGATGTTGACGACGTTCCATCCAAATGCTTTAAACTTCTCATCAATTGGTGTAGGGTTCATGACATCACGAATGTTTCCATCAATCTGTAAAGAGTTGAAATCTACGATCGCACATAGATTATTCAAACGATAATGAGCAGCAGCCATAGCAGCTTCCCATACTTCGCCTTCTTCACATTCTCCATCACCTAATAAGGTATAGACTCTATGATCATTTCCATCTACTTTGTTAGCTAATGCCATACCAACAGCGGCAGAGATACCTTGACCAAGGGAACCTGTGGACATATCGACACCATCTACATAGTTCATATTTGGGTGTCCCTGTAGTTTACTGTTGATCTTTCTGAAAGTATTTAAATCTTCCTTTAATAAACCTTTTTCAAATAAAGTGGCATACAGTAAAGGTGAAGCATGACCTTTTGATAATACAAAACGATCACGATCGATACCTTTGACATTGTCTTCATTGATATCCATGACTTCAAAATATAATACCGTTAATATATCAGCTGCGGATAAAGATCCACCTGGATGACCGCTATTCGCATTAGCGACCATACGGACGATATTCTCACGAATATGTGCAACATGTTGCTTTAATTCTTCTGTTTTCAAATGATATTCCTCCTTTTCATGCCTTTAGTATATCGATTTTTCAAAAGCATAAAAAGAACTCTTTTATTATGTTTTAGACATTTATTGTTTATAAGGATATTTTAAAACTTATTTTTTTAAACAGACGATATCATACGCTATTCCAAAAATAATGGTCAGTAATTATGTGAAATCAATAAAAGCATATTTATAAACTTATTTTGTGTTATACTATGAGTAATAGGAAATATAAATATAATATTTAATCGTATTATTATTCTTTCAACCATACACTGAAATGTTATGATACATTTTTCTGCATTCCTTCTAAGAAACGATTTCTTATTTTATTATGCAAAAGATGCATAAGGAAAGCTCATTCATTTGAGTATGGAGGAAGTTTATGAAACAAAATTTAACAATGTCTTTTCTGAGAAGTGAAATGCCTTATGAAAAAAGAATTGCCATTCTGCCAGAAGATTTAAAAAGTGTGAAACATTGTGAACAGCTTTATTTTGAAAGTGGCTATGGAAAAGATTTCTTAATCGAAGATGCTTGCTATGAAACCTATGGTTGCCATATCGTAAGTAAAGAGGAAGCTTTACAAAAAGATATCTTATGTGATACCAAAATTGGAAATGCTTCTTATTTGAATTCTATTGGCGATAACAAAATCATTACCGGATGGATTCATGCAGGTGCAGATAAAGCTTTGACAAATACCCTGATCAATCATAAATTTACCTGTTATGCATGGGAAAATTTCTATAAAGATCATCGTCATTTATTTTGGAAAAACAATCGTATTGCTGGAGCAGGTGGCGTTATTAATGCTTTACAATATACTGGTTATCTGCCTGATGGATTAAAAGCTGGTATCATTGGCAGAGGGGACAGTGCTGCGGGAGCTTTCTCCATGTTATCAAAACTTGGTGTCATCATTCGTCAATATAATCGTAAACAAGAAGCTTTATTTGTAGAGGAGCTGCCAAATATGGATATCGTCGTTATGGCGATTCGCTGGGATACTTTAAGAACGGATCATTTAATTACATCCATCGCAAGAAAAAGTATGAAGAAAACCGCAATTATTATTGATATCAGTGATGACGCAAATGGTGCAATCGAACAAAGCCGGTCAACCTTGTTAAATCATCCTATTTATTATTTGGATGACATTATGATCTATAGTGTAGGCAATGTTCCAAATATCTTTTATAAATCTGCCACTGCTTCCATTTCAGAAGTTATGTGTCAGTATATAGATTACTTAGTTGAGGGTAATGATGATCCTGTACTATCCAATAGTGTTATCATAAAAGATGGCGTATTGTTAGATGAACATATTCTCAAGCAACAGCACAGATAATTCATAATAAAAGGAGAAACATAGGAATGAAAATCATACAGTTTTTCTCAAAACGCAATTAAAAATGTTACTTGAGGGGAATGAACATGATCAAGAAAATGCATATTGAAATACGCTTTATGATTATAGTACTATACAAAAGAAAATGAAGATACATAGCGCATCTTCATTTCTAATATATAAACAAATAAATTCCTAACCAGTGTAAAAACGCACCACCCAATACAAATAAATGCCAGAGGAAATGTATCCCATTTCCTTTTTTTGCGAATGGAATCATGCCAATCGTATAGACTAATCCTCCTGCCAGAATCATCCAAAGCAAAGGCTGATTGTGTTGATATAAATCTGGCAGATATAAAACACCGCTCCACCCAATCAAGAAATATAAAGTAAAATGTAATGGTGGCCATTTTCCTGGTCCATATATTAAAATCATCGTTACACCAAATGCAATGATCAACCATTGAATGATGAACATGGTAATGGATAATGGACTTGCGATATAAACCAGACATATTGGCGCAAAAGTACCTCCAATTAAGAAATAGATAGAAGTATAATCAAATCTTCGCCATAAACGTTTTACTGTAGAGTCCTTTTTAAAGGAATGATATAAACAGCTCATAAGCATAAGAATAAACATACTGATACCGAATATTAAAGATGCCGCTACCTTCATTCCTGTGTCTGATTTAATTAGTAATAAAATCATCCCAACAAGGGCTAGTACTGCGCCTAAGCCATGTGTTACAGCATTGCCTATTTCCTCTAACAATGTTAATCGTGGTGGTTGATTACGTTCTCTTACCAATTCTTTTTTCTGTTCGCGTGTTAATTTGTCTTTCATGAGTATCACCTGTTTTCTCCATAAAGTATAACACAATTCATCATATGTATCATCATACAAAAAATTGAATTATTCTCATTTCAATATTCATTCATCCTTTAATTTACCTTGGTAAACATCCTCAATCATTTTATTATTTAACATATGAAAGAAAGTGCCTTGCATATCCACAAGACACTTTTTTGATAAATTTTATTATTTATTTGTAATTGCAGCCTGAGCAGCAGCAAGTCTAGCAATTGGTACACGGAATGGACTACAACTTACATAAGTCAATCCCATACGGTGACAGAATTCAATACTGCTAGGATCGCCTCCGTGTTCTCCACAGATACCAAGCTTAATGTTTGGACGAGTGCTTCTTCCAAGTTCTGCAGCCATCTTAATTAATTTGCCGACACCTTTCTGGTCAACTCTAGCGAATGGATCCTGTTCAAAGATTTTCTTTTCATAGTAATCATTTAAGAATCCACCAGCATCATCACGAGAGAATCCAAATGTCATCTGTGTTAAGTCATTTGTTCCGAAACTAAAGAATTCAGCTTCTTCTGCGATTTCATCAGCCAATAATGCTGCACGAGGAATTTCAATCATTGTACCTACATGATAGTTCATTTCAACATTTTCACGTTTTAAGATTTCATCTGCTGTACGTACAACAACGTCTTTTACATATTTCAATTCTGCTTTATCGCCTACTAATGGAATCATGATTTCTGGTTCAATATTCCAATCAGGGTGTGCTTTATTTACATTGATTGCGGCTTCAATAACAGCTGTTGTCTGCATTTCAGCAATTTCTGGATAAGAAATAGCCAAACGACATCCACGGTGTCCCATCATAGGGTTAAATTCATGTAATCCCATGATGACAGAACGTAATTCATCCAAATCAATCTTCATATCTTTTGCTAACTGAGCAATATCATAAGAGCTTGTTGGAAGGAATTCGTGTAAAGGTGGATCCAAATAACGAATCGTTACTGGCAAGCCCTTCATTGCCTCATAAATTCCTTCAAAATCACCACGCTGCATAGGTAATAATTTTGCAAGTGCTTTTCTTCTTTGTCCTTCTGTTTTAGATACGATCATTTCACGAACAGCTTTGATACGATCTCCTTCAAAGAACATGTGTTCTGTACGAACTAAACCGATACCTTCTGCACCAAATGCAACTGCTTGTGCTGCATCTTTTGGTGTATCTGCATTTGTTCTTACTTTCAAGACACGAACTTCGTCTGCCCATTTCATGAAGCGTTCAAAATCACCAGAGATTTCTGCTGGAACTGTAGGGATTTTTTCTCCATAAATGTTACCAGTAGAACCATCAAGTGAGATATAATCACCTTTATGATAAGTCACACCTTTGACTTCAAATGTTTCTTCTTTTTCATTGATATTGATTTCACCACAACCGGATACACAGCATGTTCCCATACCACGGGCAACAACTGCTGCATGGCTTGTCATACCACCACGTACAGTCAAAATACCTTCAGATACATGCATACCTTCGATATCTTCCGGACTAGTTTCCAAACGTACCAAGACAACTTTGTGTCCCAATGCTGCTTCTTCAATTGCCTGTTCCGCAGTAAATACGATTTGTCCACAAGCTGCTCCAGGAGATGCTGGAAGTGCACTGGCGATTGGTTTTGCAGTTTTTAATGCTGCATCATCAAAACGTGGGTGTAGCAAACTATCTAATTGTTTAGGTTCTACCATCATCAATGCTTCTTCACGTGTAATTGTTCCTTCATCATACATATCACATGCAATCTTTAATGCTGCAGCTGCAGTACGTTTACCATTACGTGTCTGTAGCATGAACAGGTTTCCTTTTTCGATTGTGAATTCCATATCCTGCATGTTTTTATAGTGCTTTTCAAGTGTTGCACAGATTTCAGTAAACTTCTGATAAGCAGCAGGTGCAGTTTCTTTCAACTGATCGATGGTTTGTGGTGTACGAATACCAGCAACAACATCTTCACCCTGTGCATTCATCAAGAATTCACCATATAGTTTATTTTCACCAGTACTTGGATTACGTGTAAAGGCAACACCTGTACCACAGTCATTACCCATATTACCAAATACCATCATCTGTACGTTAACTGCTGTTCCCCAGCTGCCTGGGATATCATTCATCTTACGATAGAAAATTGCACGAGGGTTATTCCAAGAACGGAATACTGCTTCGATTGCACGGTATAACTGTTCTTTTGGATCAGCAGGGAAATCTTCGTCTAAAGATTCCTGATAGAACTTCTTGAATCGTTTTACCATTTCCTTCATATCATCAGCGTCTAATTCAGTATCCTGTTTTACGCCTTTTTTATCTTTCATTTCATCAATGATTTCTTCAAATTTTGCCTTATTTAAGCCCATAACAACATCAGCAAACATCTGAATAAAACGACGATAAGAATCATATGCGAAACGTGGGTTTCCTGTTAAGGAAGCAACCCCTTCTACAACATCATCATTCATCCCTAAATTTAAAATGGTATCCATCATTCCAGGCATAGATGCTCTTGCTCCTGATCTTACGGATACTAACAGTGGATTCTTTGGGTCCCCAAACTGCTTCTGGCTCAATTCCTCCAATTTCATTAAATATTCAAAGATTTCTTTACGAATGTCTTCAGAGATTTTTTCTCCGTCATCGTAATACTTATTACATGCTTCTGTTGTTACAGTGAATCCGAATGGTACAGGCATACCTAAGTTCATCATTTCTGCCAGGTTGGCACCCTTTCCACCTAACAATTCACGCATGTTTTCGTTTCCTTCAGAAAAAAGGTAAACATACTTTTTGCTCATTAAGCATTCCTCCTCTAATGTAATCGTTTACATTTCATTGGTACTATTATACTATAAACTATGCCATATGACTAGTTAAATTTTCACTTTTTTATGAACATTGTTGGCAAGCAAACAAAAAACCATTTAGTTAGGCGTTTATGACAGAAAAATTTTTTTGCTATAGGATTTGCTAAATCATCTGCTTCTATCGCTGTATTCATCGTTTTATTTTTTATAAACCATTACTGGTGTTTGTACCCTACATGTAACTTACAGTACCATTTTTGATACTTCTTATGCAAAAGAAAAGTGCTATTTTAAAGCACTTTTCTCACTTATTAACCTTTTTTAGTTTTTACCTAATAAACGGAACATATTTTTCTTATAAACTTCAACACCTGGCTGATCAAATGGGTTTACACCTAACATATAAACACTGATTGCACAAGCTTTGAAGAAGAAATAGCACATATAACCAAAGCTTTCAGCTCCCATATCTGGAATAGTAATCAGGATATTTGGTACATTACCAGTAACTTCATGTGCTTCCAAAGTTCCCTTACAAGCCATTTTATTTACCCAGTCAACGCTCTTGCCACTTAAATAATTCATGCCATCTGCATTATCTGGATCACTTGGGAATTCTAAGTCACTTGTTGGTTTTTCTACTAACAATAATGTTTCATATAATACTTTTTTACCCTGCTGGATAAACTGTCCTAAAGAGTGTAAATCAGTTGAGAAATTAGCACTTGTTGGCAGATTTCCCTTTTCTTCTTTTCCTTCACTTTCACCAAACAGCTGTTTCCACCATTCTGCGACCATGTTCATCTGTGGTTCATAAGATACTAACATTTCTACATCTTTTCCCTGGTTTTCAAGGATACGACGGGCAACTGCATACTGATAAGCGATATTCTTGTTTAAATCAGCATCTCCAAAGTCTTTATAACCTTTTGCAAGACCACTCATAATTGCGTCAATATCAATGCCAGCAACTGCAATTGGCAATAAACCAACAGGTGTGATGACAGAGAATCTTCCTCCGATATCATCAGGAATAACAAAAGTTTCATATCCTTCTTTATCAGCGATTGCTTTTAATGTTCCACGTGCTTTATCTGTGGTAGCTACAATACGTTTGCTAGCTTCTTCTTTACCGTATTTTTCTTCCATGAACTGTTTCAATAGACGGAATGCCAACGCTGTTTCTGTTGTTGTTCCAGATTTAGAAATAACGTTTACGCAAACTTCTTTATCAGCAATATAATCCATGACATTCTTAATGTAGCTGCTAGAGAATGTATTTCCCATAAATACGATTTCTACTTTATCCTTGTTGTATAAGCCATTGATCATTTCAATCGCAGCACGGCTTCCTAAATAAGAACCACCGATTCCACAAACAACGAATACTTCACATTTATCGCGCAGATCCTTTGCTACACTCTTGATACGGTCAAATTCTTCTTTATCGTAGTTATTTGGCCATTCTACCCAGCCTGTAAAGTCGTTTCCTTTACCTGTCTTGTTTACCAGCTGATCATGATATTTGCTTACAACATCCTGATAGCTTAATACGTCTTCTTTCAACAAGGCATGAGATAAATCTAACTTCATCATTTCTTTTTTTCCTCCTTCTATTGAATGGCATCCTTGATCCAGCCATCCAGTTTTTCCTGCAAAGAAGCAAAACCGATTTTCATAGGTGGCAATTCATGTGTGATTCTTTTACGCATACTTCTTGCCTTCTGCGGCTGTAATGCTTTCAGTGACAGTTTAAAGTGTGTGCCATCTTCATCCACATCCAGGATTTTTACCTTCACCCGCTGGTTAACTTTGACATACGTATGCACATCTCTTACAAAGCGTTCAGATATCTCCGAGATATGAATTAATCCGGTATGCTTACTGTCCAGATAGACGAATGCGCCATACGGTTTAATCCCAGTGACGACACCTTCTACAACACTTCCAATCATATACTGCACGGTTTCACCTCATTTCATCGTGCTTATTATATCATATCTTCGCTTTTATGTGTTATAATAATAGATGCCAGATGGAAATTTTCCACTCTCGCATTTATTTGAGGTGACATTATGAGTTCTATATACCCGTTATTGGCCGCTTTGCTGGCAAACGTATTTGCCCAGGTACTAAAACCCGTTGTACTGTATCTACGCACCCAGAAGTTAGATGTACATCAATGTATCGCCTGTGGTGGTTTTCCAAGTTCACACAGCAGTACCGTTACTGCATTAACTGTTGCGATTGGAATGAGTGAAGGTTTTGATTCAACTTTATTTGCCATTACCTGCGTATTCAGTTTTATCGTCATTTATGATGCGACCAATGTACGTTATTATGCTGGAAAAAACATACAGTTAACCAAGCAGCTGATATCTGATTTGGAAACATTAAAGGGTTTAAAATTTTCTGATCCGATCTATCATGAGAAAATCAAGAGTGTTCTTGGTCATAAATTTATTGAAGTATTAGGTGGTATTTTATTAGGTATATTGGTAGCTCTGATTTTATTTGAGTTACTACACATATAGGAAAGAGGTATGAGTATGCAGACAAAAATAGATGAAATTAAACACGTTATTGAAAAAATCCGTCCATATATCCAAAGAGATGGTGGAGATGTTGAATTTGTTTCTTTTGAAGATGGTATCGTCACGGTACGTATGTTAGGTGCCTGCATGGGATGTGTTGCCCTGGATGATACGATTAGTGAAGGTATTGAAGCAATTTTATTAGATGAAGTTGCCGGCGTAACTGGTGTAAAGGTTGCTCAGGAATAATTTACCTTATAAGGAAAGCACCGATTGGGTGCTTTTTTATATACATGAATGGCATTTGATTTACGTGCATGGGCAAACTAGGCAATAAAAAAAGAGAGTTTTAATAACTCCCTTCTGTCTATTTACTGGTGATATTGGTGATGTTTTTTAACTGAATACTGATAGTTCCATCACTTTGTGTAACGAATTCTACATAATCTTTTGAATTCATATAATCTACTGGAATAATAATTTCTATGCCATTATCCGTTTTAATCTTCTGTACACGTTCACTGCGTCTTGGTTTTACGTATTCTACATCGACTTTTTCTTCAATGCCTTTATCTTTGACTTCTTGGGTGAAGTCTTTTTTTATGAGTGGTTTTTCTGCGAACAGAATTTCTGCGATTTCTTCTACATCAATCGGTGCCTGACGATCCACTGTATCTGCGATAATGCTTTTCATTTTTGGCATGAGATTTACTTCTTGTATATCATATTTTTCACTGACTTCTTCTAATGTTTTACTCATGGTTTTTACAGCTTCCTGATAACTTGGCTTTGTGGTGCATTGTAAAACCAGTTCGGCTAAAAAGTTTACCTTTTGTGCTTCAATTTCAATTTTATTTTCTACACAATGAATACTTAAATCACTACATTCGATTAAGGCAGCACGATCTTTACTTGTCAAATTGGATGATAACAGTGTACGATAGGAAATCAATTCGTTATAAACTGCTTCTTCCTGATGTAAGTCATGTGTTAAGCCACTTTGATATCCATTGTCTAAAATCAAAAGATAGCGTCTTCCCTCCTGCATGACACTGGCAATAATCAAGTCACTTCCTTCATAAACCCCATATTGCATCTTTAAGTCAAAAATATGCTTAGCCAGTTTTTCACTGATTTCTTCAAAAGAAATGCGTGATGCGGTATAGTTTTCTATCCATGATTTGGCAATGCTGCCTTCTTTAAAGTGAGCAGCTTTTTTCTTTGTACTGGCAAAAGCTTTATTTGCCTTTTTTTCTATCATGCTTAAAATATCTTCATTCATTTCCTGCATACATTTACTGCTTGCGATATATGTGTTATGTTCACAATCCAGAATATGCACGATACTTTTTTCTAGTTCCATGAAATTCCTCTTTTCCTTATTTTTTCGTCCTGTTTATCATACCTTATTTTAAATATTTTTTCCAGTTTAGATTGTAAAAGTAAAAATAATCAAAATCACAAAAAATTCACATGACTTTTTTGTGTAATGTGCTACAATGAATATTGGGTAGAAAAGAAAAAGGACCAGGAAGGCTGATGGAATGGAAAAAGCAATATTTTCAAAAGTAGATTTAAACAATGTAAACAGTTATTTAGCAAATGAATATCTCGACTGTGTCAAGGATTTGATTGAGATTGATGATGTTCATAAGTTAAAGGACTTTTCACAGCATTTAAAAACAAGTCGTTTCCAACATTCATTGAATGTTTCATATTATAGTTTTTTATTAGCAAGAAAGTTTCACTTGGATGCATACAGTACTGCAAGAGCTGGATTATTACATGATTTATATTTTTATGACTGGCGTGAAAAAGATACACGTCCAATGGAAGGAAGACATTGTTCTATCCATCCACAGATTGCATTAGAAAATGCAAAAAAAGCAACGAAGATCAATCATGTAATGGAGGACTGTATCGTTCATCATATGTGGCCGATGACCATCCATTGTCCTAAGACAAAGGAAGGCTGGATCGTACAGGCAGTTGATAAGTATTGTGCGATTAGTGAGATGATGTTACAAAGTGGACGTCGTATTAAGACTTCACAAATTGCCTTTTATTTTATGGCAATTGTTTCTGTTATCCGATAAGTGTCTATAATGGGAGAGCCTAGCTCTCCTTTTTTTATTCTTCCAATAGGTTTAATTCACTCAGACGTTCTTCCATAAAACCGCGAAATGCGAATTCTTCTCCATCCTGTAATCCAAGATAATATACATAATCGATTTCACTTTGATTAAACATGATCGTTTCTTGTGCAGATATCCATCCTTCAGGATAAAAGCATGCGCTATAGTCATATTGGTGCTTTGTTTTGACATCCTCTTGACATCTGCCAATGATCATGATTTTTTTATTGCCGCCTTTTAGAAGTACAATGGTACCTAATGGTAAAATTTGTTCTAATGTTCTCTTTTTCATGTACGTTTTAATTCCTCTCTCACTTATCATTAATATTCCACTTTTACTTTTAATCCTATACCCGCCAAAAATGAAGCTTTACCACCAAATTCAAGTTCCCCTTTTTTGCTGGAAAACTCTACTCCTGCACCTAATGCTCCTAATTCACCTGTACCTGTTACAGTAATTTTCGCTCCAAAAAAATTAAATCCGCCTTCTGCTTCTCCCTGAAGTGCAGCAATTCCTACATCTGCTTTCATGGTAATTTCTTCCTTATTCGCTGTTATTTTTGCTTCTCCATATGCTACACCGGCTTTGCCGCTGACTTCACCTTCAACATTAAAGTTTTCTGTGCCAATACGCAATAATCCTTTTGCTTCACCAATAGATGCATTTCCACCAACTTCAAGGTTTACTTCTGGGTTGATTTTTTTATCTTCATCATATAGCTGTATATGTAAGTCTGTATTGCCTTCCACATTGCCAAAGGAAAGATTTCCCTGCGCTTTTGCAAATTTCATGGTTTTACCAATTTGATAATCTAGAATACTGGCACTTCCAAATGCACCAAAACATACACCGTTCTTGATGTAATCATCTAATGATTTACTTGGTGATATAGATGTATGAAAACGATGGGTACCATTCCACTTACTGCAGCTGAAATCCCAGAATGGCTCTTTTACTGGCGCAGCAAGAATTTGAAATACCTGTGTAACACGTTCAATAACATCTGTAGCGATATTGGCGATATCTTCTTCTGCTAATTCATAGGCTTCTTTGGATTCTTCAAGATAACTTTGTAATTTTGCCATATCATTGATCAGCTGATGATTTTTATAGTTCAGCTGATCATGATAGAAATAATAAGGCAGTAATTGTATGTGTGAGCTAGTTTGATTGCATAGTGCTAAAGTCTGCTGAAGTTTTCCAGTATGTACGCTCAGCATATACGTAAGATTTATAGTAAAGTTTCACAGATATAGCGTTGCTCCTGTATGTTCTTTTTCATCTTAGCGATATGTTGTTTTACATAGGGAAGCTCCATAGAAGAAACAGATGTGTGTACATCCTGTTCCATTCTTTGAAGATACTGTTGGATTTGGTTTAATTGTCTTTGATAGGTATAGATTTGATTAACGTTGGAAGGTGTCAGCTTCTGCATTTAGCTGCTGCTCCATTGTCTGATAAGTGAGTACTGTCTGATCTAAGAATTTTGCGTATGTATCTACTATCGTGCGATAGTTTTCAAAAGCTGGCAGCATTGCCATAAAGCGTTGACGAATCGTATCACTAGCAGGACTGTTCCAAAAATTGGACAATTGCTGCATCGTGGATGTGATTTCTCTTAAATTGGTATTTAACTGATTGTTTTCCTGTCGAATCTGGTTTGCACAGGTCGTGACCTTTGCCAAAGATATATTCATTGTTTCCATAAAGCTGCCTCCTTAGTTACTTAAGCGGCGTGCCATATCTGCACGCTCCTGCTGCGTTCTACGATAAATGGATGCACTTTGTCTTAGATATTGTGCATATTGACGCATTAAGGTCACCATTTTTACAAAATCTGTTTCAAATCCTTTGATCTGACTGGTAAATGACTGATTGTCTTTTCCCTGCCATCCTTGTTTCATATTATCTACATCCTGAAATAGGTGACGATATCCTCTTTCATAGGCATCTGCCTGTTGTTCAATTCTTGCGGCACTGCTTTCTAAACGCTGGTAATCTACATTGATTTGAATGCTCATAGCCATTCCTCCTTAAATTAAAATGATATAGGATGCTGTATGTAAACCACTTTGGGCAACACAGCAATCCATTGCCAGAATCTTCTGGTCATTTTCATGATACAAATAAAACTGTTTTTGTATTGGTATTTGTTTCTTTTCGATATATGCAATACATACATCCATACAATCCTGAAGCTTTGCCTGTAATGGCAGATAGATGCTTAGGGAGGTCTGCACGAACGGGATGTACACCTCCACAAGAATACGATCATCCATATGTTATATCCTCCACTAACTGGATGGTGTGGTAATTTCCATCTTTCCATAAGATTCCCATCCTTTCTTCGATATGTTCTTCGTTAAAGTAAGGTAAATGTAATGTATATGTGGCAGCATTCAGGTTTGCGCCATTCCATAAAATGGTTTTTCCATGTAAATTACAGGAATCCGGGATTTCATGAACAGCATACTTTTCTACCTGACATTCCTGTTTCGTTATGGCTTTTAAAAAGGGCACATAAAAGGTTTGATCACACAACATCACCACTTCCTCTTCTTTTAGAAAGATATCTTCCTTACTGATGACATGTTTTCCAATATAAACATGTCCTTTTTTCTTTTTGACAGTGATATGTTTTGGTAATACAGGTATCTGCTGTCGTTTTGTTTTTGCTTTCACAGTTGCTTTCACACTTTGAAATTGATAAATCTGGTTTTCTTTTTCAAAGATTCCTCGTCCACATATCTTTTTAGGCAATACCTCACAATGATGAAACAGTACATGATAATCATCTTTTTCTTCCATATAGAAGCAATAGATATCATGCAGATATGTTTTGATCTGATAAGTCAATGCATAAGGATCCTGAAGTCCTAGACAAATGTAAATACCAAAGCTTGCGCCTTCTTTTAGTAGCATACGTATATCTTCCATATAGGTGGTATCCTGTATATTTACCATTTCATAATGCTGGAAAATACAATAGACTGGTTTTGTATATCCTTGTTTTTTACGTAAATGCAGTTGTTTTTTTATCTGATAAAAGAAACTTTCCATCTTTTCTTTATCTTCATAAATGATGACATCATCCACTGAAGGATACTCTTTTCTACAATGGTCTAATATGTAACAATCCGCATCCATTTGTTGGATTGAGGACAATATGGCTTGTAGAAAGTATGCTTTATCCTCTTCTCTGGTGCCGATATATGCAAAATGCTCCTGATGTAGATGTAATACAAAGCGTTTTTGATGCATTGGATCATCAACCATCCCCAACATGTATGCTTCTGTTTGTTCTATATCGTTAGAAAGTGGTGGTAACCACAGGGTAGTGGCTTGCTGGCTGCTTCTTTGGGCACATATTTGAATATGATTTACGATTGCCTCCAGCTGGGTCATTGTACTTTTCGTTTTTTCTTCTACAGCCTTTTCAAATAATGGTTCTCCCGTTGGTGAAATAATGCTGATCTGACGATGGGCAAATGGCTCATGCTTTGTTTTTTCATAATAGGGAGCATTCGCCCATGCACCCATACCCTTTACATACCATTCATCATATCCCACCTGTAAATAAAACATTCCGGCTTGTTTCAAGTAAATGGCGTCATCTTTTTTCAACATTTCCACACTATCCATACGATCCGCAACCTTTAAACATACATGAAAGCGTGCATTACTCCAGATTTGATCATCCACAATGCCACTTGGTTTCTGGGTAGCCAATAATAAATGAATGCCCAGACTTCTGCCAATACGTGATATCTTTTTTAAATCTTCCATAAATTGTGGCTGTTGTTGTTTTAATTCCGCAAATTCATCTGCGATAATCAAAATATGGGATAATGGCTCTGATACTACGCCTTCTTTATATAACTGTTGATATTGATCGATATGCATTACATGCTTTTGGCATGTTTCCTGCATTGCTTTAAATATCTTCTGCCGTCTAGTAAGTTCACTTTGAATTCCCTGAATGGAACGCATGATCTGATCATTATCCAGATTGGTCATGACACCTGCAACATGTGGCAGTTTTGAAAATGCCTGTGACATGCCTCCTCCTTTATAGTCAATTAATACAAAACTGAGTTGTGAAGGAGAATAAGAAACTGCCAGCGATAAGATCAAAGTCATGATCCATTCACTTTTACCTGAACCTGTCATACCGGCAATTAAGCCATGTGGTCCATGAAAATGTTCATGTAAATCCAAAGAAATCGTTTCTTGATGTTCATTGATGCCAATGAGTGCTTCTAAAGAAGAAGTTTGTTTTTTCCAGCGTTCAAGAATCTGCAGCTGTTCGACATTTGCACACTCATACAAGTCTAAAAAGGTAAATGAAGCAGGATAACCTTGTTTCTGCTGGGTGGGAAAATGATATGTATGATACTTGGAAATGGTATCTTTTATTTCCTGTCGACTGGCTAAATGCATAGATAACTGTTCATTTTGAAGCATTAGATGGGTATCATCCATAAGCTGGATGATCTGCTCGCACTTGGGATGTAATAATTGTAGATATGGTGCTATTTGAAAATATACTACCCGTTCCTCTTTCAAAAGATACGATAAGTAATCCATGTTTTGTTCCAGATGCCGATCAAATGAGAAAATCATTAAATAATCTTCTTCATCTTTTTCTTTCCACCATTGTTTTAAAGCATAATTCACCTGTTTTCCTGTTTGCTTATCACAGACGATAAAACGTGTTTCTTCAAAATATACAGCTGGTAAAAAGCCAAGGGCATAGCGTTTTATGAAACCGATATCTGCCAGAATACAGAAAGTGATATGTTCACGATGATGTAGTAAATAGATCTGTAACATGATATTCGCAAGAAATTGCTGGCATAGTGCTTCTTCACCATAGATGCCAATTTTATGATTGCATCGACAATTAATCGTGATATTTTGATCATGCAGTCTAGTAGTATTTTGCATAAATTCATGATATGCATCCCAGCAGATACTTTCTTCATGAATGGCTGGTTCTACATTACTGTGAAGATGAATGTCTGCATCACAATCTCCTTTTCCTATCGTAATATGTAAAAAGTTATGATCATTTGGCAATCGATTATGCAGCTTCCATGGTGCTTGATTCAACATTCTTAAGGCATCTTGTGTATCTTCATATCGAGAAGCTCTGCTGTGGCATTCTTTTTGTTGGTATGCCTTGATTTCTTTACGCATGTTTTCAAGATAAGAAAGATATTGGCGTTGTTGGATGCTTGCTTTTTTCTTATGTTTTCGTTTTTCATAAATACGTGTCATGATTGGCCAAAGCATCATTGTACAAGCCATACTTCCACTCATGATGAGGGTTGGCAAAATACTGGTAAAGGATTCATGATTTGCTTTCATTGAAGTCACGCTGACGATTGCCATTGCCATAGAAGCGATTCCCATGATAAAGGAGGGTCCTGCACTCATAAAGAATGGTGTATCATCCACTTGTGATATTTCCTGTGGCAGTTCTATCGTTAGTTCCAATGGTTCTATCGTAAAGGTTTCATGAACGGATGGAAGAATATCTTGTGGAGTGAATGGATGTATGGTATGTACTTTTTCTTTTCCTTCCTCCATATGGATATTCATCATATCCTGTAAAACAACCAATAATGTATCCTTCCCCATAATAAACAAATATTGCATTATCTGTATACGATCTCCGGGATGAAGTTTTTCATGATCTATTCGTAATGCATTCACATATAAGCCATTGCGACTTTGTTCATCTTTGATAAACCAGGCATTGTTTTGATAATATATGCTGGCATGATGATGAGAAATCATTGTATCCTGTATGTATATATCGCATGTTTTATGACGGCCGATTTTATATGTTTTTGATGGTTCTAATGCATAATAACGATATTGAAATGTATCTTTTTGAATATATAAAAGATATATCAAATCATGATCATGGCGTATACACAGCTGTTTGTTTTTGGTTAATGGATAATACTTAGGAAAATCAATGGGAAAGTCACATTGTGGATTCTTCAACAAACACCATTCATTGTCTTGTCCACACACCTCCATGATCGGCATATGATGTTGGTTTTTTTGTCTGTACAGCCAGAATCTTCCAATCGCTTGTGATGGCAATAAACAGGAATCAATATGGGTAGGACTAAGAATGATGATTTCTGCGTTTTCGCAAGCCATACCAGATCGTACCTGTAATCACAAATAAAATACCTGTTAATGAATAGATCATAATATCACTTTTGCTTTCGTTTTCTTCCAGTTGTTCACTCATTTGAATAGAATCCTGCTGTTTGGCAGTTTTTATTTCTTCTTTTACCTGTGCTTCTTCAAGTGGGGTGATGATCTGATCAAATTCTGTGACATTGCCTGCCTCATCCTCCGCTTTCGCATAAATATGTGTTTCATGCTCCAGCATGATTAGATAATATGCATAACCGTTTTCATCATATTTGATTTGATTCACATCTATTTCCTTGCCATCAATCATTATTTTTGTAAAATATTCATGGCTTCGTTTATGACTGTCTTTTTGATCAATGTATAAAGAAATCTGAGAATGAATCATTCCATGATCTAGTATTTGATATGCATGATCAACATCATAAAGTGATATGATGGGAGCCTGTTCATCTATTGTGAAATGATATGGTGGTAATTTCCAGCGATTCATTGCCTGATCTCTTACATCCACCTCTAACTCATAATCACCTTCCTCTTTGATTGGCTGATTCCATAAATAAGGTTGTACTTCCCCATTACGTTTTAATGTCCAATGTACCACAGACAATTTCTTTTGATCATCTTTGATAGCTGGCGTATAGGGAGCATGATAGATGGCATCCTTTTCATTTTCAAAATGGATATTCGGCTTATAGTTGTCAATCACAAAGTCATACTGTCTGGAAGTAAGATTTCCTGCTAGATCACTTGCGTCAATCACTAATTTATATTGATGCTTTTTTCCATCTTCTTTTCCAATATACAACTGCACTTCATTGCCTTGCAGCTGTTTAAAGAACTGATCATCCTCATACAAAGTAGCTATTACCTGATTTAGCCATAAATCACTGATGGATGATTGTATTTGAACATCTTTATTGGTGATATAGGGAAGAGCATTATGAAAGGGCTGATGATTGATCGTTGTATTGATATTGGGTGCGATAGGATCATAGATCAGATGCAAAGAGTCAGTCGTGGTTATATTTCCCGCAAGATCTTTTGCGCTTAATCGAATATCATATTCTCCATATCCCTGTTCCATCAAAGAAAGCTGTTCACATATGGCTTGTGTTCCTTCATATGTTTTTGTTTGGCTGTTTCTTGTGATCGATAGTGTATAGTCAGATAAATAATCATCTGATACAGCATATTGAATCAATGGATGTTGATTCGTGATAGGAGCACTTAATGCCTGTAAAGATAACTTTGGTGCCTTTTGATCAATGATGAAATGATCACTTCCACTTGTTTGATTACCGGAAAGATCAAATATTTTCCAGTTGATATCATACACGCCGTCTTTTTTTATCTGATAGCGTAAAGTATCCTGTTTGTTATCTTTGGGATGTAATTCATCAATGACTTTTCCATCCCGCATAATTTGTATTATGCTGTTTTCTTCATCTAAATATAGATCACTTACATTCCAGCAAAGCATTCTGGCATGATTTAAATACTTTGTATGCTCATGATCATCATATGTATAACTTACTGTTGGTGCATTGTGGTCAATGACAAAATCTACTTTTTTTATCGTTCGATTAGATGCCAGATCACTTGCGCCTACTTCAATTTCATATACACCTTCCTGTTCAAATTTTGGATATGCAAAGTATTGGTTACCCTTTTGTGTCCAGTTGAGGACTAGCTCTTTTTCCTTGCCATCCTTTTTCATAAACGCCCAATATTGATCGATATGCTCCTCTGTAATCGTAATGGGAAATGTGACATTGTTTTTTTGATATTTATCGATTTTCATATCAATGACAGGTGCCATTTGATCAATCAATACTTTCCCTAAATCCTGTTCACAGACATGATGAACCTGATCCACAAAATAGTAACGGATATGATGGCTTCCATCACTTAAAGAAACGGTATATGCTTCACGTGGTTCATTGAGAAATTGTTTTTTATCATCTATTTCAATATAGCTTTCTTCATAATTTAAATGTGGTTCATCGATTTGAAAACGCAGTTGAAGTGCATGATCATATATTGGCTGTAGATTTGTGATTTCTTCCTTACCTTCAAACAGATGAAGAATTGGTGCACTTTGATCAATCGACAATTCTACCTGATCTTTTACCATATTGCCACAGTTGTCCACAATCTCATAACGCAATACATGCTCGTTTTCACCCATAATGGAAAATGTCATATATTGTCCATTTTCGTCACTTTCCCAGGCAACCTCCTGTAAAACATCATTGATATAAATCTTAGATGCAGCGATATCCAGATGCTCATCTACTACATATAAACGAAAGGTTCCATCCTGCTCCATGACTTGTGGCTCCCATTTTACACCATCTTTCATTAATGTAACCTGTGGCAGGGTATCATCTACTAAAATTTCTTTATCATAGACAGCCTGATTCCCATAGGCATCTTCCATTTCAAAATGAAATTGATATGATCCATTTTCTAATTGTAATTGAAATTCCTCCTGTTGTTTTAACCAAGAGATGGTTTGTTCTACGCCATCTTTTTTTACGCTTGTAATCACCTGCTTTTGATGTTGATCAAAGAATTGAAAAGTAATCAAAGGGTGTGTAGAATAGGTATCTTGTAAAGCACCGCATTCTTGTTTATCTTCATAGAATTTTATGGAATATGGTGTAGTATCCTTATCAAAGGCTGGTGTCAGAAAGCTTTCTTTATCAATCTTTAATTCGTATTGTACATCATCACCATCCAATACCTCTACCTGTCCAATCCAGCCATTTTCTACTTTCTGCCATGTGATCGTTTTAATTTCTTTCATATCCAGGTTTGATGATTTCACAAATAATTGGGCCTTATCCTTTTTATCATCGTCTACTAAAAAGCTTAAATTCGCCTGTTCATGATAACTTTCCTGTATTTGTGCACCATTGATCAAAAACATCTGTTCCTTCGCAAATAGAGATGCATCCATACAATAAAGCGACATTGCGGATAAAATACAGGCTCCCGCAGTTTTGGTTTTTCTCAAGTTATTCTCCTTTCATTTCCTGTGTCTGTGCCATCAGCACTTCTTTTTTAGTTTTTTGATGCTGTTTATCAATGTGAGATAAAATGATATAAAATACCAGAATACAGGCAATCAGATATCCTAATTTTGCGATAAAATATTCACTCATATATTCTCCATTTCTCCATCAGATAATCAAGTTGTGATATTGTCTGTTGAATACTTTCTCTGATGGCATCTTCGTGTTTGATTTTCTTCAACAGTGTTTTCGCTTCCTGAAGCATATGTAGATGGGCATGTTTTTCTTCATCTGATATGCAGGATTCAAATGCATCCATGTATAGAGAGCTTAGTAACAGCAAATCCTTATCACTTTGCCATTCCTTCTCCAGCTTTTGGATATAGCCAGTCACGTCCTTATCCTTACGCTCTATCTGCCATACCACAAAAGCATATTGCACACGATGCATTTCATCCTGCATAGATGCTTCCTCATACAGTTGTATCAGCTGCATCCACATTGTTTTATCCAGATCATTGCTTAATTCATATAAATCAGCCAACAGTTCTTTATGTACGGATGAATCAGTGTCTGTTTCTTTTATGATCTGTGTATACAATGCACTAAGACTTCTTTTACAATCCTTTTTATCTAAGACATCGCCCAGTATTTGTCGATAAGATTGATCAAATTCACTCTTGGACCTCTGCAATAATTGATATGCAAAATGGGCAGTTGATAAATCCTTTAACGTCATACTTTCCAATACCAGATATTGTTTGATATCCGGATGTAAATCAAATGCTTCCTGTTCACACAATCTTTCGATATGCTTTAAAGCATCTTTTTTATTTGTATAAGATAGATATGCACGATAGGCATCGATTTGATCAGGATTGGCGCATATGGCTTTTTCAAATGCTTTTTGTCGTATCAAATCGTTATAGATTTGTTGTTTCTTATCTTCATAACAAAGCATGCAATATCTTGATACAAGAATCATCATTACCATAATTCCTGTTAAGAAGAATGAAGATATGTGTTTTTTATGATGTTTACTAAGCTTATCCAGCTGAAGTGCTACATCTGACATATCATGGATACATTGATTATGATCTTTTTGCGCACATCGCCATAAGAAGATGTCAATTGCTTCTTTTGGCTTTTGATCAGGCACAAAACATTGATGTGCTAAAACATAAAAAGTCTGTCCAAAACTATATACATCACATGTGGCAGTGGGCTTCTGCTTTTTTAACGCCGGTGCTCCATAGCCTGGGAGTTAATGCATATACCTTCTGATTTTCTTCACTGACACTAACACCAAAATCAATCAAATGCAAATGTTTCTGTTTATCACATATCAAATTCTGAGGTTTTACATCCAGATAATAGATACCATGATGATGAAGATAATCTAAAATATCACGAACCTCTTTCATCCATGTTATCAGCTGTTTCTTACTGATTTTACGACCTATGTATTGATCTAGGCTTTCCCCTTCGATATATTCCATAACAAAGCTGCCTTTTGGATCGTATTCAATCAAAGATGGAATCATGGGATGATGAAGTCCTGCCAATAAACAGGCTTCCTTTCGTAAAGCTGAAGCATATAACGCTGATTTTGCGTCATCTTTCTTACAAATTTTACAAGCATAGCGCTTTTTAGTTTCTAAATGTTCTACCAGCCATACCTGTGACATGCCGCCTTTTCCTAATAAACGTATTTTCTGATATGTCTTACACATGCTCCTCCTCCTTTGAAAATGGTGATTGAAACTGGAATTCATGATTGGCAAAGCTGATGATATCTCCATGGTTTAATGTTCGTTCTTGAATTTTTTCATGATTCACGAAGGTTCCATTACTACTATTTAAATCTGTCAAAGTATTGCTTTTTGAATCAAATACGGCATGTTTGCCAGAAACAAATGTATCATTGATACATAAATCATTTCCCTTATCTCTGCCAATATGATATTCATCCTTTTGTACGATATAGATAGCTTTCGTTTTTTGATCAATGAATGAAGATTGATCATCTCTTCCAAATAACACCATCGTTTCCATAAATAATTCATCTTCGATAGGAGAATGCGGTTTTTGTATAACAGCTGGTTTAGGAAGTCCATTCACAACAAATGCGACTTCTTGTTTTTTAGGAAAGAATTTCGCATACCATGGTGCTTTTGGTTTATTCGCATCAAAAAGTCTATGTAGTCCCTGAAGAACATTTGGTAAGGATACTTCTTTACCTTTTAATTGTTCAACTAAGAAACCTGATATCGCATATAGATTTTCTCCTTTCAACACTTTGATCAGTTCTTTTAGAAACGTCTTACTCTGTTCACTTTGAAATACCCATTTATCCATCGTCAATGGTAATGCCATAAATTTTAAGATACCGCCATCATAGCTTAGGTAAATCAAATCACTTTGTAAGACAACCGGTTTATTGGTATTTGTTCTTACCAAATGTTCAAATAAATAAATCAGAAACTTCATTGCTTCATCTTCTTCAAAACGATGCATTTCCAAATAAGACAATAAATCTAAATAGCCGTTGGTATCATAATAGAACTTCACTTTGCTGTTAGGATCACGAATTACATTCAGGCAAGATGTATCTTTACACATCTGAGCCAAAACGTATTCATCAAAATCTTTTGCTTTCTTTAACGTTACTTCCACAAATCCATCATCACGCTTCTCCAATTTTTTTATTTCTTCTTCCAATTTCAACACCTCTTTTTTTATCCGTACAAGTATACATACGTAAAAAATTCTGAAAATCCTAAATTTTTAGTCATTTCACATATTTTCACATAATTAAAATGGTATAATATTCCTACCTCTGAAAGGAGAAATCGCCGATGAATAAAGCGTTTTTTAAACATTTTCAAATCCTATTCCTCATTTTTATCATTTTTATAAATTTAGGGACTTTTTTCTTTACTGCACCTTTATCACAAAACCTAAGTGATCTTGGAAATGCTCTGGGGCATAAATTTTACCTCATCGTTTGGGGAATCAGTGCCGCCCTATATTTTTTCATTTATACCTTTGTATTTATGAAAAAAAACCGATATTCCTATCGGCTTGGTTATCTTCTATTAATGCTCGCTTGTATTTTTATGGCCATATCGGTATGTATACCCTATGATCCTATGCATGCCCCCTTCTTCTCAAAATGGCATACACAGCTTGCGATGGCAGGAACAGCTGCATATGTGATCTTGTTTTATCATATCCTGACAACCATCATGAAAAAAGATATCCCTTTATTTCAATATTGCGTGCGTCCGTATACCCTCCTTGTTGTATGTGATCTGTTGCTCTATCTTTTAAATAGTGGTGTATCCACCCTGCTTGAAACTTCATTTACCATTATGATGAGCATTTTGCTTTATATATTTCTAAAAAAATAGAGAACGCATGAACGTCCTCTATCCAAAATTATGCATACGCATACATATGACTGCTGTTAGGATGCCTAAAAACATACAAGAAACCAGTTGAAATCTTAAATACCCCGCTACACCAAAGATCAGTGCTAAACTGACTAAACTGATTCTTTTTTTCTGCAGGCTTTTATCCTGTTTCATAATCTTTTAGTATTTGAATTCCTCACGGAATAATTCATCAATTGATTTTCCAGTTTCTTGTCGCAACGTTTCTACATCTTTATCTAAAACGATATTGCCTTCTTTGATAAATACAACATTGCTAAAAATACGTTCGATATCCGCAATCAAATGGGTTGCGATTA
This sequence comes from Absiella sp. AM09-50, assembly GCF_003433845.1. Classification (NCBI taxonomy): domain Bacteria; kingdom Bacillati; phylum Bacillota; class Erysipelotrichia; order Erysipelotrichales; family Erysipelotrichaceae; genus Amedibacterium; species Absiella sp. AM09-50. The sequence goes on along the minus strand of NZ_QVFI01000006.1, from coordinate 65,951 downwards.
AAATTGTCTGATTTTCATCATAATTTTCTAATATCGTATCCAAAATCACCTCACGTGCTGCAGGATCTACACCGCCAATTGGTTCATCCATGATGATAAGTTTTGCTTTACGGCTCATCACAAGTGCCAGCTGAAACTTTTCTTTTGTTCCTTTTGACATAGATTTGATACGCATTTTATTATCAATTTTAAATTTATCCATGATTCTTTTGCATTTTGTTTCATCAAAATCATGATACATATCACGGAAAATTCCAAGCACATCATTTACCTTCATCCAATCAGAAAAATAAGGCTCATCTGGCAAATATGAAACAACTGCTTTGGATTCTGCGCCAACGCTTTTTCCATCAATTTTCACAACACCCTGATAATCTTTTAACAGACCTGTCATGATTTTTAACATAGTAGTTTTACCACTTCCATTTGGTCCTAATAAACCAATAATCTGACCGTTTTCTACGGTTAAATCAACATTGTTTAATACCTGTTTTTTTCCATAGGATTTATTTAATCCACATATTTCAATCAGCTTTTCCATTTTCGTAACGCTCCCTTATCATTTGTATGATTTCTTCTTCACTGCTTCCAAATTCTTTCATTTCATCCAGAAAAAGATCAATTTTTTCATTCATAACATGCTTTTTTAATACCATAATTCGTTCAGGATCTTTACAAATATATCGCCCGTTTGTTCGCTCACTTATAAACAAGCCATCCCGCTCTAATTCCTGCATTGCCCGCTGTACTGTGTTAGGATTTACACCAAATTCCACTGCCAACTCACGAACTGGCGGTACCTTCATTCCAGGCTGATATTCGTCTGTGATGATTCGTCGCTTACATTCATCTATGATTTGTAAATAGATAGGTATATTATCATCAAACTTCATTTAGACCACTCCTTAATATTCTCTTTTTTTCATAATATGCATCGTTCTCAACACTGCAAGAATAATGATTAGCAATACACCTGATCCTATCATCAGAAACACAAATCCCAGCTGTAGATAGTCGACCAGCAAATATCCGGTATATAAATACCAGAAAGTAAACATAAGAATCACCAGGATTGCCAACAGGTTTTCCTTAAAATCATGCATTATTCTAATTCCAGTTTGTGGTCTAAGATATAAACAGATCCAAAATAGAATGCAACCATTAAGATGGCATCTTCTACCATAGAAATATACTGTGATGCATTACTGCTTACAATATTCATTTCGCCTCCACCAAACAAGACGCTTACAGAATCTATTCCTATTACATAATTATTAAATAAAGAAATCACGATCGTAATAGCGAAGAATAATAAGACAGCAATGATTCCTCTATGACGGCGAATATAGTTTGTATGTGTCACATTCATCACAAAATAAACCATAGCAACTGATTCAATCGTACCAATCAATACCATGATGATATTCATTAGGAAATTGAAATCCATTTGCTGAAATACTTTACCAAATGCATCAAATAATTCAGATAACGTAAATCCACCTGCTTTGTAAGCCAATAAAACTCCAGCTAATACAATAACAATCATAGATAAGATAAACCATAAAGCAGAATTTAAGATTTTCACTAACAGGATCATCTTACTTGAAGTTGGCAGCGTCATCGTCAAATAGCCGGCTTTTGTGAACATCGATTGTTGATAAGTTCTGATAATCATCACAAATGTTAATATAAAAACCACAAAAAGCATAATCGTAAACAGAAGAGATACGATCATCATAATGATATCACTGCTTCTGGTACTGAAGAATAATGCAGATAATAATAAAATCGCATACGTAAATAAATAACTTCTATAAGAACATTTTAATTCATATTTCCATAATTTCCAAAACATAAAGCTCCTCCTCTTTTTCAAAGATGATGCATCATTGTATTAATCATCTAATACAATAGTACAGCAGATGATGGGATATGTCAATAGACTTATTCTAATTATTTCCAAATAAATGGATATTTTTTTAACATATAGTTTTACTAGATTGTCTGAAAATTAAAAAAAAGGCTATGGTCACATTAGCCTTTATGCATGCAATACACGATGTAATTTACCTTCTCTAAACATCCATAAAACAAGAATTATATCTAAAATTATCCAGATGATCCAGTATTTTGTGGCTGCTGGTATGATTAATCCTGCAACTGACATAAATAATGGTGTGACGCCGGATGTATAATTGACAACATTTAAATGCTCACTAAAATACATTAAAAGATTGCTAGGAAAATAGCTGGCAATTTCATACCCGCCCATGTGGAATACCGCGTAATATATTGGGAAAATTACAAAAATCAAGGATAATATCGCAGAAAAATATGTGTTTTTTGACTTTTGTGAAATAAACAAAATACTGATACAAAGGGATATCGTCATCAATAGCTGATTAATAAATCCAATACTTACAAGCTCTTTGATGGAAAATACATAGGAAGCAATCAAATTCTCCTGTTGATAGAAAAACATGTCCCAATGGATACCGGATGATTGAAGAATCGCATAAACAAAAGTAACTATTTTACATAAAAGTGGGATACCTGCTCCTAATAATAGCGCAAAAATAATCTTTGCTCCTACTGTTTTGGCAGTGATAGGTGAACATGCAAGATACGTATCAGTTTTTCCCTGTGCTTCCCGGCTGAAGATATTCGCAAAAAGTACAGCAATCACAATCAATATGACCATATTCGTATAGTTTATGCGATCAACGATATTATTTTCAATATAATTACTTTGATAAGTATTGGAAAGATTTAAGAAGCGTCGATTGATTTCTTTCTTTGAAACTTCATCTTTTACATTATCACATTCTCCTAACAAACATGAGTTATTTCCTGGTTGATATATATAGTTGTTTCGATTTAGCATGATATCCTGATCTGGTATATATCGGATAAGATTAGACCATAATAAATCATCTTTATAACCATAATGGATAACTACTTCATCTAAGGAGTGAAATTTTATATCAATCAGATCATTGACCATTTCCAGTGTTAATGTATGATTTTCATAAGCCTTGTAGATCTTTTTCCAATCGAAGGAATTCATATTGTTAGTCATTTCTTCATCGATTTCACGGTTAGGGTTATAATGCATCGCATCTTTTTCTAAATCAGGAATTTTCTTATAGATGTCTTGATAATTTCCTTCTAAACTTTTTTGTTTTTCTATAAGCTGTGATACTTCCATCCCATTCCAGTCATCATTAAAAACACTTTTGATATCCTGTTGTGTCTGCCAGATACAAATGCCTAAAAATAACAATAATATAAGTTTACCAGAAAAGGAAGAGATCAGTTTCTTCATTTCATAATAAATCAGTTTCCACATAAGCGTTTTCCTCCCTGAAATAGGATAGATACACATCATCTAAATTCGGTTCTTTTTCTATTGCCTGTGCACAAGGCTTGTGATCCGACAATAATCGGATTGTGATAATATTTCCATCTGTTTTTCGATTGACGATTGTATAATCCTGCTCAAATGCACGGATTGCCTGTTCATTCCCATTAATTTCATAAACCTTTTCACTCATTCCCTGTAATATATCTGGCAATGGCTTTTTAAATAAGATCTGTCCCTGTTTCATCAACATGATATCATCGGCGATCGATTCTACATCACTAACGATATGTGTTGATAAAATGACAATCGTATCCTTGCCAACATGTGACAACAGCTGTCGTAATGCGATACGTTCTTTTGGATCTAAGCCTGCACTAGGTTCATCCAGTATTAATATTTTGGGATGATTTAATAAAGCCTGTGCAATCCCTACACGCTGCATCATACCACCTGATAAATGCTTTAATTTCTTCTTTCTGACATCCTGAAGATTTAATCTTGTTAAAAGTTCATCTATTTTCTGTTCACAATAATCTTTCTTCAGGCATTTCAATACACCGATATATCGTAAAAATGATTCAATATTAAAATCCATATAAAATCCAGCATTTTGTGGCAGATAACCCAAAGATTTTGTATATTCTTTATAATTCTGCAAGATTGCGATATCATCCATTTTCACAATCCCCTGATCAGCTTTCATAATACCACAAATCATACGCATCAATGTTGTCTTGCCACTGCCATTTGCGCCAAGCAACGCATGAATACCTTCTTCCAAAGTGAACGATACATCGTTTACTGCGATTTTATCTTTAAATGATTTTTGTAGATGTTCAATTGTTAATTTCATAAAAGCCCTCCTTTCCAAGCCTTTGATATTTACAGATACAGCCAGATAGGAATAAAATAATCGCTATCACACACAAATATGGCTGATAAGATATCCATGATGAAAACCATGTGGAAGATAATGAATACTGTATAAGCTTCTCAAACACACCGGTAAAAACATAAGTAAATAATACATACAGTACTACATATACAGATAATGCGACTTGATAGCTGCGTATAGGGACAATACTAGATAAGAGTACAAATTCAGATAAACATAATGGAAGCACGGATGTTGTGACCACCTCTATGATTTCATGATGGGAAAAACTGCCACAGGTGATTAACAGTCCTATAGTTAAGATATAAAGTGTAAGAAAACATCCAATCTGAAAAAGGAATAGCTTTGCGCCATTTAGCGGTGTTGTATATAAAATTTCATGCAGGCCACTTTCCTGATGGCGAAATAGCAAAGTTGTGAAATAGATTCCCAGTGCACAATAATATAAGGAGATGTTGAATAATTCAAAATATTTTGTGAATATCAAATATATAAAAACGAATAAAAATATCAGATAACCAATGATGATCTTGTTGCCGTCTGCTTTTAGATATGATGTAAAGATATGTATATTTTGATGTTCTATACGATTTTCTTTCTGCATGAGCTGCACTTTACAGGCCTGTAGCGTTTCATCTAATCCTTCTGTTTCCAAAACCTCTACACTTTTCCAATCCAGTTTCATAGCCAGTCCTCCTTCTTGGTGATTTTTCTTAACTTTTCCAATCCTAGTCTTATCCGGGTTTTTACCGTATTTTCACTGATTCCTAATATATCTGCGATTTCCTTGATTTTCAATTCTTCATAATACCTTAAAACCAAGACTTCCTGTTGCTGCATCGGCAACGTTGCTAATAATGATTTTAAATCCCTTTGGGGATGAAGCGGTTCTATACCAATATTCTCTAGTTTATCATCATTCTCCTGGATAGGATGTGTACGATACCAGTTATGACAGCCATTGACTGCCATACGTAGCAAATAATGCTTAGTTTTTCCGATAAATTCAAAACGGTCTATATTTTTGATAAAGTTTAAAAAGACCTCCTGCGTAATATCTTTACTACATTCATTTCCTTTCACACGTACATAAACATAGGAGTATATTTGAGGATACAGTTTAGAAATTAATTCATCTAATGCATGTTGATCGCCGGCTTGTATCTTTTTGACAAGATGTTTTTCTTTCATATCTGACCTCCTCACTAAGTTAATGGTTTTAAGAGCCAAAAAGTTCTCTTTTTTCATCAAAAATTGATTTTTATTTTTTCATATAAAAAAAGCCTGTTTTTTCAAACAGACTTAATATTTTTCTTTAAAGAATTTCATTAGATTTTTTAAGGAGTTGATCAGTTCTTCTTCCTTATCCAGTTCCAATTCATTCAATAATTTTTCAATCATTGCCTCATGAAACTGATTATGGATCTGCATGATCGATTCTGCCTTATCCGTTAATGTCAGACGCACGATACGTTTGTCCTTCTCATCCTTGACTCTTTCTACATACCCTTTTTTTACAAGCTTACTTGTCGAAACGGTAAGCGTACCCTGTGTTACCATCAAACGTTTAGCGATTGCGGACATCATATTGGATTCACTTTTTTGAATTGCTTCTAGGATATGCACTTCGGTCATGGATAACTTGACCCCCTGATCACGAAGATTCTTCTCCTCAATCAGAAGGATGTAGTTAAATAAATCTACCAGAAGTTCATTTAAAGTATGACGTGTGTCATCCATAGATATTCCTCAAATTAAGCAGCTTGTTTTTCTAAAGCAGCTTTTGCTGTTTCAACGATTTTTGTGAATCCTTTAGGATCGTGAATAGCGATTTCTGATAACATCTTACGGTTGATTGTTACGTTAGCAAGTTTCAATCCGTGCATTAATTTTGAATAAGAGATTTCATTCATTCTAGCTGCAGCATTGATACGTGCAATCCATAACTTACGCATGTTACGTTTTAAATCTTTACGGTCATTGTAAGCATATTTAAATGAATGCATTACCTGCTCGTGAGCAGTCTTGTATAAAATGTGTTTAGCTCCGTAATAACCTTTTGCTAATTTAATAACTTTTTTTCTTCTCTGACGTGTTGTATATCCACCTTTTACTCTAGCCATATTTACTTCCTCCTATTATTTAACAAGCATCTGTTTTACACGTTTGAAATCTGTGTTGTTAACAGTTCCTGATTTTCTCAAGTGACGTTTTTGTTTCTGTGTTTTTCCATGGAAACGGTGAGAAGTATAAGCATGACTTCTTTTTAATTTTCCAGAACCAGTTGTTTTAACTCGTTTTGCTAATCCTCTATGTGACTTCATCTTTGGCATAAGTAGTACCTCCTCTAATTTTTTTATTTATTCTTTTTCGGTGCCAAAACACATGACATTGTGTTACCTTCAAGAATCGGTTTTTTCTCTACGGTCGCAATATCAGAAATTTCTTCCGTAAAGTTATTCATAATCTTTTTACCAACTTCCAGTCTTGTAATCAATCGTCCTCTAAAACGCATATCTACCTTGACCTTCATACCATCTTCAATCCAAGCTCTTGCATGACGCATTTTTGTATCAAAATCGTGTTTATCAATAACCGGAGATAGACGGATAGGCTTTACCTCTGTAACATGCTGTTTCTTTTTGGCCTCTTTCGCTTTTTTCTGCTGTTCAAAGCGATATTTACCATAATCCAGCACCTTACATACCGGTGGGACTGCCTTTGGCGCTACGCACAACAGATCCAAATCCTGATCATATGCGATTTGTAAAGCTTCACGACGAAGTTTGACACCCAGTTTATCACCATTAGCGTCAATGACCATGACTTCCTTAAATTTGATCTTTTCATTAACTAAATCGTCGTTTACGTTGTTAGGAATAACTTTCTTGTTTATAATAGACACCTCCATTTGTTGCCATAAGAAAAGCGGGTACTTATATGCACCCGCATGATTAACCTACTGATATCAATACTTCTATATCGATGTAGCTTATGACCCATATCCTTTGGATATCAGGTGAGAAGGGGTGCTTCTAACTTTCCACTAACTTTTCTGCTTGTTTATCTTATCATAGTGGTTCCACTATGTCAATCTTTTTATCGTAAAATATAATTTTCTTTCACAAAGTATCCAATTCCTGGTGTATAAAGCTCTTTAATATCATCGCCTTCATCTAGTGCTTTTTGAATTGCCCGATAATTTGCGCTAAACTGCGCAATCTGTTCAATCAGTTCCTGACTTGGTTCTTCATTTTTTAGATATTTTCGAATGGTTTCGTCTATATATGAGAAAGATCGTACCTGACTTTGATATAACTCTACTGTCGGCTCCCCTTTTCTGATGAGAAATAATTGTTCTCCACATTCCAAATCACTAAATACGTGTTTACAATATAATTCAGGAATAAACCCAAACAATTCCATACCCAGACTTTCATCTTTGCATAATTTGATCAACTGAACACGTAGTTTTTTATACTCCTCTTTATCTTCACATTTTTCATACATATGAATTGCTTTTTTTGTATATGTGACAATCTGTTCCTTTGTGAATACAGGTGGTGTGTAAGTATCATCTTTTTGATAAAACAAAAAGCTTTGTTTTTCTGTATGATATGCATCGATACAATCCCAATTGCCAACATAGTCTTTTAATAGATCACTTAATTCTTTAGAAAGTACATCATTGATTCGCACTTCAATATCAGACTTTCTTCCCATTTTTGCACAATAGATTTTAATCCAGTAACAACGCTTGTTGCCTAATCTTTTTAAAATCTGTTCTCCCAGCATATCCCAGAAGCTTTCCAGCATAATGCCTTCCCGTTTTCCATGAGAAGATACTTTACTTTCATATACATCAAATGCATGATTTTCCAATGTTTTGATGATCACGGTTTTGGTTTTATCTTTTTCCAATGCACCTATGAATAATTGCACATCATGACGGTTGAAATTATCACAGGCATCACGAATGCATTCCTCATAGCTTAATCCTAGACCACAAACAGGATCAATGATAGGATCCTCCAGGCTTTCATGATGGATTTGAAAAACAACCTGTGCCATTGTTTCATCTCCTCCTAAAACATCCGCATAAATATAAATCTGATGTTCAGGGATCACAAACGCATCATTTTGTATTTGTCCATCTTCATATAGTTCTGATAAATATTGATATACCAAAGATGTTTCTTCTACAAGATTCTCTGGTTCTTTCTTCTTTTTTCTGAAAAACACGATATCTACCTCTCTTTTTATCATAAGTATACAACAAAATGTGACACCTTTCTACAATGATTGTGGAGATACCATAAAAACACATATTTCATATGATATAGAAAGTGGTTCCAGAGTAAAAAAAAACCTTTCAACATTCCCTGTCAAAAGGTTTATTTTATAAATGGTGACCTGTCAGGGAATCGAACCCTGGACCCACTGATTAAGAGTCAGTTGCTCTGCCAGCTGAGCTAACAAGTCATCTTTCCAACTGCTAGATTATTATAACAGAAAATGGTGAAAATGCAATACCATTCATGAAAAAAGCTATAATTTTTATATAGCTATTTGTTGTTTACTGATCGATTCTACCATTTAAAAACAATTGTTCCCAAAATCAAAACAAATATACAATCGTATACAAAAGTTTTTCTATCTTCTTCATTATTCGACAAAACTCGTGCTATTCTGCAACATCATAACTGTATAATAACATCAGATAAAAACAAAGGAGGAAACACATTATGCAACAGAACATGATTTATTTCGACGATAATTTTAACAAAAATGCAATTATGGTAATGTCCGATTTTGATTTATGGGTAGATGACTTCATTCATCAAATTCAGGTACATAAAGAAAGCGCAGATACACTGGAGCAGTTCCAGCATACCTTGCGCCTCATGATTCAGTCTTACTATTGTTCCCTGATGTCAAAAGAAGAATTTGATACCATCATGGAAGACATGTATGCTGTAATGTCTTAAGTAAAAAAATTGCGCTGTGGAAACGACCATTCCATGCGCAGTTTTTTTATATATGATGCAATGCACTTTCTTGTGCCCATCCAACATTTTCATTAATCAGATAAGGATGTTTTGCACCTTTGGCGATACTGGTGATTCTTCCCTGTTTTACTAACAATGAGCTGCTTGGATAATATACCCCGCCGTTGCTTTGGGTCCATAGCCCATCAAAAGAAACCTTGTCACCGATTTTAAAACGATTGCTTTCTTGATGAATCACAACATCATCATTTGCCCATCCAACATTATGATTGATCAGATAAGGATGCTGTGTCCCATATAAAATCTTAGTAATGATTCCTTCTTTGATCGCAAGATTTTTTACAGGATACCAATTCCCACCATTACTTTGGGTCCATAATCCTTTAAATGCGATTTTATCTCCAACGCTGTATCTTGGTCTAGCAGGATGGGTAGTTATCGGAGGATGATTCTCTGGTTTATTTCCATCTTTATGATAACCGTTAAATCCCATAGAAGTGATCAGTTTTTCATAATCCACAAAACTATAATCCATATCTAAGCGACCAGTATAGCCATCAACACGACCATCGCTTGTAAACTGCCACATTTGATAAGGCTTGGTATACGTATTTACACTTGCCCATTGTGCTACCCATTTATCAAAACGATCTAATGTACTTGAGTTTAGATGATTATTCCACCAATCCAGATTGGCATAAATACCAGCATAAAAACCATTTGCTTCTAATTCAGAACAGGTATAGTAACAAACCTTCACATTCATTGCATCACTTACATGATGACTGGCCTTCCATCCATCAGCATCCTCCATATCGATAAAGCATGGATAGGATGGTTTACAGCTTTTACATAATCGGATAAAGCCTGATGCTTCTTCTCTCATTTCTTGATCCGTTGCCACATAAGAATAATGATACAAGCCATATGGCATATGCACACGTTCACATTCTTTTACATTGCGGCGAAACTGTCGATCTTCTACAAAGTGTCCATAACTTGAACGGATAATCGCAAATTTGATACCACCTTTTTTGATTGTATCCCAATTGATGACACCATTATGTTCTGACACATCAATCCCTAGCAGTTTTGTCATACACATTACCTCCTACCTTAAGGTATGTAGCTTCTTAAAAAACGCGTAAAGAAAAAGCACAAATGTGCTTTTAAGCGATATCTAGTTGTAGAATATAATCATCCATGATAAAGCCATGACCGATATCAGTTTGTACAGCATCGATTTCATAGAAGCCTTTTTTCTTATATACATCTAAGGAATGGGTATTAAACTTATTACATGTCAGATAGATTTTATCCAGCTTTGATTCTTTCGCAAAGGCAATGGCCTGTTTCAGTAATGTGCTGGCATATCCTTTTCCACGATACGCTTTTTTCAGATACAGCTTACTTAAAAACAAACGTTCTTTCTCAGGCTTTACTCCACAAAAGCCAATCAGCTCTTTTCCTTCATAGGCTAAAAAATATGTATAATGCTCTTCATTGATTGCTTTTTCCAAGGCAGGATAGCTTTGAAATTTTTCTACCATGTAGTCAATTTGCTCCTGTGTAATGATGGAAATAAAATATTCATTCCAGATTTCCTTTGCTGTTTCTGCCAGCTGTATCAGCTGCTGCTCATTTTCACAAACGCATATTTCCATAAAAATATTCCCCTTTCTTTTATTGGTAATGATTATAGCACAATTTTCATGTAAAAAAACTTCTTTTTTTACATATTTTGTCACCTATAATTAATAACGTGATATAATATAAAAGAGTATTTGGAGGAGAGAAAATGTACCCTAGAGATTTTCGTTTAAATAAAAATGTAAAGAACTGTATAGCGGTACTATTGAAATATTATCGTAAACAGTTGAAAATGAAACAAAAAGATTTTATCACTTATAATAATGCATTGATTTGTTCCATGGATTCCTACAGTCGTATTGAAAATCTGCATCCAATCAAAAGCGATTCTATTTATATCTATTTATTACATCAGATTGGAGCAACCATTGAATATGATCCAGCATTCTGGGCGAATCTTCAGCCATTATTTGAGCAGCTTTTACATGATGTCACATTTTATCACATTCATAATCTACAAAAAACAGCTTTAAAAATCAAGAAACTGTTACCAACAGACAGTAGTGACATTTTTGTAAAAGAAATTCTTGATTTATGTGATTTAATTCCCAATTATTATGCGAAATGTAGTGATATGAGTGAAGAACAGTTTGATAAATATATGGCATTATTAGATATTTTCACTAAGCCTTTAAAAGAAATCATTAAAGATATGTTATTTACATATACCGTTCATCGTACAAGAAATGCGAAAAAGGAGCAGGAAATCTTTGAATTTTTAAAGATCAATGAAAGTGATACACCTTTAAATATACTGAATCGTTCCTATATGCATTTTTACCGTGGTTGGTATTTAGACTGTTTTAGGGATTCTTTAGAGCTGGAACGTATCTTTATTGAAACTGAAAATTACAATCGTTTGCTGGATGTTTATGATGCAATGGCTTTATTGTATGTTGAATTACAGAAAAATCAAAATAACATCTATCAACAGAAGCTGTTCAAACTGGTAAGAGAACACAAAGACCAGCTGCATAAAAATAAATATCTTCAATCTTTATACCAATGTGGTATGTTATATTTGGAAGATAAAGAATATGAACAGGCATATCCTTTCTTTGTAGAACTAGCAGATCAGGATGATTATCATTATCTGCCGGCAGCCCTTATAGCAAATACGATTTGTACATTATTGGATACCAAACCTGATCCAGCGATTCTTAAAGAAGTCAGATATCCAAAGCGTTTTCCCCAGCATGTTACGCAGTTCCATGAATATTATCGTATGAAATATTCAGATGTAGCTGCTGAAAAGTTAGAAGATTTTCTAGTTATGAAGATTGCGCCAACACTGGCACGAGAAGATCTGTATTGGGAACCTTTCCAGATGGAATTAGAAAATGTATTGAAAATCACAAAGCATTATTATGTAAAACGTAAATTGAAAATCAAATAAAACTTTCATCCTGTAAATGCATATGATACAATAGCGTCAATAGAAAGTAGGGACAATATGAAAAAATTATTATGCTCCGCTTTAATTCTGTTATGTTTAAGCGGATGTGGATCTGATAAAAAGGAAGAACCCCAGAAAACAACAAAGTGTACAATGGAACAGAAATCAGGTGATATCACATTTACCACCACACAGGATATTACTTATGCAGGTGATGTTGTAAAATCTCAAAAGCAGACGGTCAGTGCAACACTTGATAAAGATGATAAGGATATGCAAAAAAAGGTAGAGGCTACAATTAAGGAAAACAAAGAAAAATATAAAGATATGAAAGGCATCAGCTATGAAGCCGGTATTGATAAAAACAATCTTTACACTGAAGTTATAACCTTTGATTTTTCTAAAGTTAGCGCAACCGATTATGGTAAAGTCACCAATCAAAAACTAGAAGGCGATAAACTAGAGATTGATTATAATCAAAGTATCAGCAACCTAAAAAAACAAAAATTTACTTGTAACTAACAAAAAGGCAGATACCCTTTAAAGGATATCTGCCTTTTTGAATGCCTGCTTCCATGCCTCAAACAAAGCTTGTTCCTTGATTGTTCGATTGGCATTACTGGTACTTGGTAAATACATACATGGAATCTGTATGGCATGAAAATGCTTTTGGTATAAATCATAGCTTTTTTTACCATTGCAGATCACCATGCGAATGGTTGGATGTGCTTGTATCAGATATGCAATATCATTTACTTTTTCATGACGAATCGCACTATCCAGGCTGCCTTCCCGCTCACATTCTCCTATCACATCCCATAAAATCATATGATGTGTCAAGATGATCTGCTTTTTTTGTTCATAGGTATCAATTGGCATTTGAAACATCTGATTCATAATTTTCCAGAAACGATTATGCTTAAAGCCATAATATTCTTGTTTTTCTAATGATGTCACACTTGGCATAGAGCCTAAGATCATCACATAAGGATATGGTGCGATAATTGGATCAAAGCCTTTTAACACACTTCCACTCCTTTTAGATCATGTGTCATTGCTTCCGTAATTTTTACTTTTACAAATTCTCCAAAGTTGATGGCACGCTCACTTGTAAACAATACCACACCATCAACTTCATCTGGCGCATCATGTACGCTTCTGCCACGATATACGCCACGTAATCCATCCTGATCTTCAACCAAAACCTCTAAGGTTTTCCCAATCATTTTCTGTTGGTTCGCAAAGGATACTTCTTGCTGCAGCTGCATCAACTCATCTAAACGCTGGTCTTTGATTTCTTCATCAATTGCACCATCCATATCGAATGCCGGTGTATCTTCTTCAGGAGAATATGTAAATGAACCCATACGATCCCAATGTACATCTTTCACAAACTGTTTTAGTTCTTCAAATTCTTCATCTGTTTCACCAGGGAATCCAACAATAAATGTGGTACGTAGTGTTGGCTCTTCAAAAGTTTCACGTATTTTTTTAATAAGTTTCAATACATCTTCTTTTGTGCCTCTTCGATTCATAGCCGTCAGCATACGATGATTCGCATGCTGCATTGGAATATCAAAATAAGGTAATACCTTTGGAAGTTTTGCCATACCTTCGATCAATTCATCATCTATTTCATCCGGATACATATATAAGATACGAATCCAATGGAATCCTTCAATTTCATGCAGTTTCTGTAGTAATGGCAACAAAGAACGTTTGCCATATAAATCTACACCATATTTGGTAGTATCCTGTGCAATTAATACAAGCTCTTTGACACCACGTGCAGCTAATTGCTTCGCTTCTTCTATCAATTGTTCCATAGGAAATGTAACATTATCCCCACGAATCAATGGAATCGCACAATAGGTACAATGATTAGAACATCCTTCCGCAATCTTAAGATAAGCTGTCCATGGCTTACTGCTTACCAGACGTTCTGCTTTCGCATAACTGACAAGATCATGTCCATCCAATAATTGTCCAAGTATTTCATGGATATGGGGATATTCTCGAATACTGATGACTGCATCGATTTCCGGAATATCTTCAATCAAAGCCTCTTTATAACGCTGTGCAAGACATCCAACAACAATTAGCTTCTTACAGTTATATTTCTTATATTCTGCCATTTTGAAGATGGTAGAAATCGCTTCTTCTTTTGCTGGATTGATAAATCCACATGTATTTATTATGATTGCTTCTGCCTGTGCAGGATCACTCACCATTTCATGGCTGCCTTCTTTTAGCATGCCCATGATTTTTTCACTGTCTACTAAGTTTTTACTACATCCAAGTGATACAAATCCAATTTTCATTTTCAACACCTCATGCATTACTATAACATGAAACTGCTGATTTAAAAAGCAAAATCCACGAAAATCTTTTACATGTAAATTTTGTAAGCATCCCTTTAAAAAAAGTCATACAGTATATACCATATGACTTTCTTCATCTTAATCTTTTTTATTTTTTAATGTTGTTTTATAGAAATTACGATTTTCCATTGCGAAGATTCTTGGTGTAAATTCACCAGGCATTACATTATTCATCGCTTTATCTAATGTACTCATACGTGCATCGATATTATCTATCAAATGCAGGATTTCTGCTTCCGGAATCATTGGCAATACTGGTGAACCATATTCGTATACCCCATGATGAGATAAAATCATATGACGCAGTAATAGAATTTCTTCTTCATTTTCATATCCCAGCTGTTTTGCTTTTTCATAGACCATTGCCTGCATAATTGAAATATGTCCAAGCAGTTTTCCTGTCTTTGTATATTCACTGATAATCGCTTTATTTAATTCCGTTAATTTCCCAATATCATGTAAAATAATGCCACCTGCCAACAGGTCCTCATTTAACATTGGATACAGCGCACAAATAGAGTGTCCTAATTCCAGCATTCCCAAAACATGAGTCGCCAGTCCTCCAACAAAATCATGATGATTTTTCGTAGCGGCAGGATATTCATAGAAATCTTTTTCGTTTTCTTTCATGATTTCCATTACCATCGTTTTGATGATTGCATTATCAATACCATTGATTTTCTCATCAATTCTAGATTTCAATTCTTCTTTTGTTAAAGCACTTGTTTTTACATAATCATAAATATCTATTTCACTCATATCCAGAATCTCCAGTTTGCTTACACGAAACTGTAACATTTTTTTATGAGATAATACATCACCTGTTGCCTCTACCAGCATCCCATTGCTGTATAGATCAATTTCTTCTTCTTTTACATTCCAATATTTGGCTTCCATCGTACCAGTCTTGTCTTGAAAGGTAAAAGACAGATAAGGCGCTCCTTTGGCTGTAACACCACGATTTAGATTGGTGATTAAAACCGTAATACTGCCTTTATATCCATCATTCAATTCCTGAATCTTCATCGTTTTCCTCCATTTCTTCTAACTGGTTGATGACATCTTCTCTGACAAATCCTTTCTGCATACAATACAGAATGATTTTATTGCGTAAATCTTTTCCCTGATACTTTCTTGCATAGTTTCGCTGTGCTTTTTGAATTGTCTTAATCAGAGCAGAGTGATCATCTTCATCCTCAAAATTTAAGTTTTCACTGGCAGATAATGCGACATCACTATCATATCCAAGGTTGATCAGCTTTTTCACAATCGTCTGTTTCTTCATCTTCTTGGATTTATCTTTGATGGTTGCCATCAGTTTTTCTGCCATCTGTATCGCCTTCTGGCTTTCTTCTTCATCATCCAGTGCATCTAATGCCTGATCGATATCTTCTCTTGCGATACCTTTATTCATTAATGTTCTTCTAATATTGCCTTTTCCCATAAGTGAAAACTGCATTTTTTCAATCTTTTCCTGAAGATACAGCTGATCATTGATATAACCTTTTTCTTCCAGTTCACACAATAATGCTTCTACATCTTCATTAGCAAGCCCTGGCAGACGATTGAAATAAATCTGCATTTCTTTTCGTGTATAATCACGAATTTTCAGCTTGCGTATTGCAGCACGATAAGCTTCCAGCATAATTTCTTTATGACGGAATTCATCCACTGTATAACGATCAAGCATTGTGCCAATACGAATTTTATATAAAAAGTAGTCATCCAGAGAAACCAGAATTTTTAAAGGCTGATCCTCGCTGTCATTTTCTACATAGATGCGTACATAATCATCCAGATTTTTAATTTTCACAACTTCATAAGCATGCTGATAATCATCAATTGCCTGATAATATACGCTTAATACCTTTTGATAGAATACACGTGAATCGTATTTGTCCACAAATGCTCTCGCTTTATTCTTCATTTCCTGTTGTGCTTCCTTTGTCATTGCGAAAAATGCTGTTAATTTCTTCGCAAATTCCTGTGGTGTTTCAAACAAATAGCCACTAACACCTTCCACAACCAAATCTTTTAATACATCATCTGGTCTAGCAAAGACAGGAAGACCACAAGCCAGTGCTTCAATAAATGTCATACCCTGTGTTTCACTCAATGAAGCAGACACAAAACAATCTGCACATGCATAATATTGTGGCACTTCTTCACGACTTTTCTTGCCTGTGAAAATCACTTTATCTTCTAAATGATATTTTTTCGCAAGCTCGCGGTAATCATCTAACTGAGGACCATCGCCAACAATCATTAGTTTGATATGTTCATCTTCTACATAGCGAAAGCCTTCGATTGGTATATCAATACTTTTTTCTTCTGCGATTCTTCCCAGATAAACGATAAGTTTATCATCCTCTTGTATACCATATGCTTTACGGATACTTGTGATTGTATCCATTTGAATCTGACGCATATCGAACATAGAAAAATCAAGTCCTGTTGGAATAACATAAATTGGTGTTTTTACACCATATTTTAATAATTTTTCTTTGGTTTTTTCACTAGGTGAAATAACTGCCTGTACATTATCTGAAATAGAACGGCTGAATGTAGATACAATACGTTTTGTCATCTTATCTACTTCTTCAAAACCGAATAAATTTACATAATGCGTGTAATCTTCATACATTGTATGATAAGTGGATACCACTGGTATATTTAGGTTTTTCGCAACGATTCGTGCAAAAAAGCCAACACCAAATTCGGTATGTACATGAATGACATCCAGATTCATCTTTTTTACTTCATCTCTTGCCGCAAAATGAAATGGTGTTGAAAGTTTATAACCATACAGCCATTTTAATTCCAGACCCGGTAAGCGCAAAACGTTTCCTTCACGCTTCATGGTTCTAGCCTTATGATTTGTAATGACGAATACTTCGTGTCCGTTTTTTTCCAATTCTCTTTGCAGGGTCACAATACTACTAACAACCCCATTGATATCCGGTGTGTATGTATCGGTAAATAATCCAATTCTCATACCAGGACCTCCTCTTATTATTTTATATCATGTTCATAACTTTCTTTACTATATTTCTGTTTCAGATAGACAAATATGACTGCGCCTACCAACATAACCAAATGATAGGTTGAAAAACGCCATAAAATCATAATACCACTGGTGATAGCGCCATCTGCGATCATCTGTCCATATAACTGTGTAAAGACAAATTCGGTTCCCCCGCTTGCTCCAGGTATCGGAATGAAAGCATTTGCCATCAATACGAAGCTGGATAATGCCAGACAATCAACCAAACGATCTATGCCCAAAGAATAACCCAGAGCATTGGCGATAAACCATGGCAGCATAAACTGAATGGTCATTCGCACGATATTCCATAATACTGATTGTATGATCATCTTTTTTTCATTTTTTAACTTTTGAATTTCTTCTGTAAAAGATGTTACCTGCGCACCCCATGATGCCAGTGTTTTATCTTTATCTTTCACAATATGCAGCTTTGCTAATAATTTTACACATAAGTTGCTAAGCTTTACATACATCTTTGGAAACAATGCCATTGTCCATAAAATACTGATAACACATAAATTGATAATATATCCAACCAATATCAAAAACAATAACGGTCCACCAATCATTTGTACATAATGGGTATAACGAAGCAAGAACAACACGGTTACATACCCCATCATCGTTGTCTGATATACAATGAAATCCGCCCATAAAATACTGGCACCATCACTGAATTTTATGCCTTGTTTTTTAAAGATATACGCCTGTGCAAACTGGCCTCCTGTAGAACTTGGGGTAATTCCACTAAAAAAACTGCCGACAAGTCCATTCTGAATACCTTGTACAGTGGTATAGCCTTTTTTATTTTTTCTTGCGAATATAGACAGAATCTTTCCTACAACGCAAGAATACAACATACCCCAGCTAAGAATAATGATCAGCCAGTACCATTTTAAACCAGATATCAACGTCAATACTTCTTGATAATTGTCTTTTAATGCGAACCAAAGTGCAATCACAGTTAATCCGATAATCACCAAAAAATTCAAGACGTAGCTTTTCAATGAATTTTTCATGATAAAACTCCCTTTATTTCACTTACAGTATTAAACCATACTGTAAACATATAGTTTTGCCTAAGTGCTTTCTACATTTTTATTATAGCATACTTCCTAGTGGGATGGTATGTATCTTATGCTTACAAGTTTGTCACATACGCTAAAACAATAACCTATACGCTATCCTGTCTTGTTTATTGACAACACGATATCTGGATTTTAATTCCAACACGCTGAAAGGTATGAAGCTTATTCATTTTCATCCTTCAACACCAGTTCATAAACCTGGCGCAATTCTTTTCCTACTTCTTCTATACTTCGTTTTGCGGCTGTTTTACGGCCTTCTTCACTAACATCCGGTAAACGTTTATTCACGACATCATCCACAAGTTTTGTGAATTCCTCCACGTTGTGTCCCATATAACAGTTGACTTTATCCTGCATCCATGGATCATATACTGGAATATCACGCAATATAACCTGTTGATAGGAAGCCAGAGCTTCTAATACTACGATTCCTTCTGTTTCCTCCATACTTGGAAAGAAGAAAGCATCCCCGCCACAATATGCGCCTTCGATCACAGGACCGCTGACATAACCTGGGAATATCACATTTGATGGATGATCCTTTGTGACGATATCACGAATCTGTTTGGGAATGGAATATAGTGGCACATGGCCAAACCAGATAAATTTATACTCAGGTAAGCGTTTTGCGACTTCTATGAAATCCAAAATACCCTTTCTCACAAAGAATAATCCTACACAGATAACTACTTTTTCATCTTCTTTTAATTGAAAATATTCTCTGAATGCTTTGATTTTATCTTCGTTATAGTTAAATTTATTCAAATCGATTCCATTACTGATCGCATGCACAGGAAGTTTTATACCATAGCTTTCAATCAGTTTTTTTGAATAAGGAGTCGGCGTTATGATACGATCTGCCTTGCTGTATAAATGAACTAAACGTTTTTTAAACAACGGCGCAATCTGATTACTTAACATGAAAGAATTACGGAAATCTTCTTCCGTACTATGTGCATGATAAATTACTTTTTTGCCTTTATTTCTTGCTTTACGAATGATTGTAGAACTATTGGGACCAATCGTATTAATATGCAGAATATCAAAATCATCATCAGGATTTAAGGTATACTCAATGTTTTGAGATGTCAATGCAGCCATCTGATGCTTCATTGCCCTGCCTATACCTGATTTGCTGATTACTTTTTCACCTTCAAAATACAATAAAACTTTCATAACGCACCTCCAACACTTGGTAATTATACCATAATCCCTAAGCAGACACAACAATCCTAGGTTTCCTTCAACACGAAGCGGCGCATCAATATGGCTAGGTGATATAATCCATCCTGATTTCTTCTGCGCAGGGTTGCATTTGTGATATGTAATTTTTTGCAGGCCATTTTTCTATCAAGATGACACACATATAACGCATCCAATACCTTCTGTTCTTTTTCCGGCAGCTTTTTCATGAATTTCATAATTTCATTTGCAAATGTATTTGACCGATGTAACAATTGTTTTTTCTTTTCACCTTCCTTTCCCACATCATACACTGCCTCAGTTTCACGCACGTAGAACGCTTCTATATCAGAATAATTTCTACCTGTGAAATAGTACAACTGTTCCATTTCTTTTTTCATGTTTTGAATCGTTTGTTTCTTGTCAATCTTCTCTTCTAATTCTGTAAAAGTTTCCATATAAAAAACCTCCTATATATATACATACGTAAAAAGGAGGCAAAAATCCTAAATTATTTTTATTTTTTTTACTTTTTTTCAATATTTCTTAATATTTCGCGCATTTCATCTGGAAAACGTGTAAAAATACCAAAAGGCAGCCTTCCTTTTGCGGGCCATTTGACTGTATTGCCTTGAAGATCAAGAACAGCGCCATCTTTACATTATGATAAAATCGCCCCAACTAAAATATCTCTGATATTTCTGGTATCTGAAAGATATGCAATGGCTTCTTTGCGCATACATGCCAACAAGGCATCAGGACAGCAACAAGTTCGATCATCAATAATTTCATAACCAGCTGCCTCCATCACCTTCCATATTTCCTCCTTAACACGATCATTTTTATATATTCGTTTTACAAGCGCATGTTGTGCATCTATCACTTTTCCATCCTGAAAGTCACATTGAGAGGCATTCATAAAAAATCTTGCGCCATATTGTGGTTCATAACAATACAAAGTATCTCGTTTAGGAAAATATACAACTGCAGTTAAGATATCCTGTTGATGAAGAATCGCACTGCAGATAGAATATGTATCTGATTGATTTAAGTACTGCAGGGTTCCATCAATGGGATCAATCACCAGTGTATATCTTTCATCCTGGCATGGAAAACATGCTACCAAATCACTTTCTTCTTCCACATCCAAGGTCAAAATATCTCGATCATCCATCATCGCCTTTAACAGCATATCCTGTACCATGACATCTGCCTTGGTCTTTGCCTGCCGCATTGCATAATGCATATCATCCTCCTTATCTTCTCTTATAATATCTTTTCCCTCATTTATAATATCTTTCTGCATAGATAATGCTAGTTTCCCCGCCTGAATACTTGTATCAAACAGTTTCTTACACCAAATTGTTTCTCTCATATATCCTCCATACACAAAAAGCAATCACCTGGATTGCTTACTTAGGCGATTGCCGCTTTCATGAATGTTTCTTTATCTTCCTTAGATATGCCATCTAATGCCTTCTGCAGATTTTCAAAGAAATCTTCATCCGTTGTTCCTTTTTTCACACCAATGACATAATCTGCTTTTGTGCTGAATCCTTTCTTTTCATCTGGCGTCACAACAACAAGATCTTTATTCTTTTTCACAATGCTTTGTGCACTTTCTTTTCCTACCACGATTGCATCTACTTTTTTATCAGTTAAGGCTTTTACCAGTTCTGTTGTATTCTTTAATGCATCAGCATGTTTTACTTCTTTGATTTCATTGATCGCATCATCAAAACTGGAGTTCGCAAGTGCAGCTACCTTTAAGCCTTTGAACTGTGCGATATCTTTATATTTCGCAGCTTTATCATCTTTTCTTACAACCAGTACACGCTCACTGCTGTAATATGGCTTTGTGAAATCCATTTCTTTTTTCAAGGCTTCACTTGGACTTAACGCTGATATAATGACATCAATATCATACTTATCCAAAGAATCTTTTAAGGTATCTCTTGATATCTTTTTCACCTGAATTTCTTCACCCATTGTTTCTGCCAGCTTTCTGGCAATATTTACATCATATCCTACGCTGTAGCTGTCATCTGATATAATGACACTGCTAGACGTCTGTTGTTTTGTTTGAGAATTAAATGGGGCATCATCACAATCCATGCCAACTTTAAAATATGTTTTTCCAGTTGTCTGTGAAACAGCACGCTCTGGTGCACTAGACCCGCATCCACTTAATAATAAGGTACATGCCAATACTGCAGTTAATAACTTTTTCATAGATTTACCTCCTGTCATGTAAATACAAAAAAGCGGCCAATATTTCATTGGTAAGCGCTTTTTATAATCACGATTCTTTATTACTTTATCCCATTTCACACCCCTTGTCAATAAAGTTCCCATTAGTTTTTACAGCATTTTTTATTTCTTTTTCTTACATTCCATACAATATGTTAATCGCATGTGAAATCGTAAAATTTTCGTGTTAAATAAGCACTATTGACTATAAATAACAGTCTTTTTTATATCTCATGAGGCATACGTTTTTGCTTATATTTTAGCAAATATGTATATATCCAATGCCATAACAGTATTCCTGTGGCACCTCCTGCTGTATCGATACAAACATCTCGAAACTGTCCTGCTCTGCCCTCCATAAACAACTGATGAAATTCATCACTGCAGGCATATGCAAATACACATCCGATGAGTATCAAAATCTGTTTCTTTCCAATTATTCGATAGGTAGAGAAAAATAAATAATACAACATTCCCAGTATCGCATACTCACTAAAATGCGCCAGTTTTCTTACAATAAAAGTCCATGTATCATTATAAGATACAAACGGTAAAATCTTGGAAAGGAAAATCACGATCGTATCACTCATACCCTGACTTTCCTCTCCTTGCGCATTTGACATACCAAATATTACAAACATCCAAATCAGGCACAGGGCGCCATAGATCCATCTTTTTTTCATTATTATCACATCCCTGTGCTCTATTATACTATTTTTCTTTTGTTTGTGGAATATGATCGACGGTATCAAATTGATATCCCAGCTTTTTCATATTCTTGATAAAGGTATCCATTGCTTCATAATTGCCTTTATTGCTAGGATGCAATAAGTATATTGCCCCATTATGATAATGTTCCATCATCGTCTTTAAAGCTTCTTCTCCACTAACATCACTTGCATAATCATAATATGCATGACTCCAGAAATAAGTCGAATATCCCAAATCTTTGACCATTTTCATTGCCCGCTCACTGCCTCCCCCTTTGGGAAAACGAAATACTTTTTTCATCTGCTGGCCTGTCACTTCCATATAGGTCTTTTCCGTTTCTGTGATTTCCGCAACAAATTTATCAACACTTAAACTATTTGCTAAGGTTGGCATATCGTAATGATGCCAGCTGTGATTGCCTATCACATGTCCATGTTTTACCAAATCATTCATAAATTCTGGTTCATTTTTGATATAGTTTCGCGTTAAGAAGAAGGTTGCCTGTACATCATTTTTATTTAGTACATCGGCGATTTGTTTGATATATGTGATATCATTGCCCCCTTCATCAAAGGTCAGATAGATAACTTTTTCATCAGGCCCCTGATAATATGCCTGATATTTATCTAAAAGCTCTTGTGGTTTGGCACCTGTGGTCCTTGCATGATCTTTGCTTTTATTAAACCACCATTCTTCTGCGGTATTATCATATTCATCATAATCATAATAAAGTTTGGTAAGACTAGGATCGCTTAATACCTCAACTTTACGTGATGCTTTTCCTATGTTGCCACTACTGTCTTTTACCTCATACTGGATGGTATACGTACCCTTTTTTTGCATATTGATCTGTTGTTTGACATTTACCTGTTTACTGATATCCCCATCACAATTATCGATTGCCTGATATCCTGGATCATTGAATTTCCCATTTTCAAATACACGCAGTGTACTATCTCCTTTTAATTTGATTTGTGGTGCTTTATGATCTTCTACTTTTACTGTTCGTTTTATTTCTTTACCATATTTTTCACACTTATATATGACTTCATATGTTCCTTTTTTCTTTACATCCACATGACTTTCTACCTTCACTTCATCTGCATAATCTTGAAAATGAAAGCTAGCGACAACGCCTGGATCTTTGTATGGTTCATTTACCTCTACAATTAGTGGGTCATCTCCTTTTACTTTCAATAATGGCACAAACAGACCAGAGAAAAATAACAGCTTTATCAAAAGCGCCATTACTGCGATTGCTATGACACCAAGAATTGCGATAATGATTGTTTTACAACGTTTACTCATATGCTCACCTCTCACAACCTAATTTTATGCATATCCTCTAAAATTAAGTACGTAAGAAAAAGAAAAAGTACAATGCCTTTTATCCATTGTACTTTTTATTGTATATGCTTATACAAATATTTTGCGACACCATCTTCTTCACAAGATGGAATGATTTCTTTTGCTAAATCTTTAATATGTTTACTAGCATTTTCTACAGCAATCACGTTGGTGAAGTTTTGAAAGATTTGTATATCATTATCACTATCGCCAAACATGCATGCCTTTGATTCTTCTATCTGATAATCATCTAATACCTCTTTGATCATAGATGCTTTATGTATTTCTTTAGGTGTTACTTCTAAGTTGAATGATAAAGCACTTGATACTAACAAATCCTCATGTTTACGCAAAGTTTCCATGCAGGATAATCGTACATCCTGATATAGACTAACACTTTCAATCTTCATAATATCCTCATGAATCATAGAGATATCATCGATATGATAAGTCGTTCCTGTATACATAGGCCCATTATCTGGGAAAAAGGACTGAACACAGGCATTAATCATCGCCACATTTCCATATAGATAAATACAGTTTTTCGCAAATAGTGTAATTGGCAATCCATAGCTTTTGATTTCTTCACAGATGCGTATCATCTGTTCTCTGGAAAATGCTTTCTTCTTTAGTGTTTCTCCATTTTCATCACAAAATAATGCACCATTTAATAAAATTGCCGGCACATGTAGATCGTCTGGAAAAGCACTGCGCATATCTGTATAGCTTCGCCCAGTACATGGGATAAAAGGGATGCCTTTTTCTTTTAAATCTTTGATGATGGAAATAGTTGCACAGGATATCTTATTATCATCTCCAACAATGGTTCCATCTAAGTCACTGAATACGATTCGAATATCCTTCATGCCACATCCTCCCCTGCGATTTCCATATATGCGATGCCTTTTTTGCGTTTTACTTTCACAATCATTTGATGAACGAAATCCGTCATGATTCCAGTAAAACAAACCGAAAATATTGTGCCGATACCAATCACACCTCCGAAATATATACCTATGATAAAAAAGATGACATCAAAGATTGTTCTTAACCATTTATATGCAATCTTTGTTTTTTTACACAGGAAATATATGACAGCATCTACTGTATTCATACCCTTTTCTACAGTCTGAAAAATCCCATATGATAAAGCAAAACAAAACTGTCCCAATAACACACAGGTGATTCGTATGAAAAAAGAGGCTTCACTTAAATGTAGTGGCATGATCCATTGATTTACAAAATCAATCATAAAACCAATCATAATAGAATAAGCAATACAAGGCATGCCAATATATTGCCGGTTACAAAGAAATGCAAGTATCAAAAACGTAAAAGTAAAAAGCTGATCTGCCTGCCCCAGTGTGATAGAGAAATGGCGATGCATTCCATCTACTAAGACATCAATGGTATCACTGCCAAGTCCAGCCTCTATAAAAAGACATACGCCAATTGCACAGATGATAGTGGAAAGCACCGTTTCTACAACGATGCTTTTGATTTTATAATTCTTCCCCATTGCTGGCAACGACTTTTTGATACCAATAGAAGGAATCTTTTCTGATACGTTTTTTACTTCCCTGTCCATAATCATCCTGATCCACATAAATGAATCCATAACGTTTGCTCATTTCACTTGATGAACAGCTAATAATATCGATTGGTCCCCATGGATAATAGCCAATGACATCCACACCATCTTTGATAGCTTCTTTTACTGCCGCAACATGTGTAGATAAATAATCAATACGATAATCATCATGAATCTTACCATCTTCACTGATTTCATCAAAACTTCCATAACCGTTTTCTGCGATAATAATTGGTTTTTGATAACGATCATAGTAATAATTTAAAACTGTACGTAATCCTTCAGGATCAACAGCCCATCCCCA
This sequence comes from Absiella sp. AM09-50, assembly GCF_003433845.1. Lineage (NCBI taxonomy): Bacteria > Bacillati > Bacillota > Erysipelotrichia > Erysipelotrichales > Erysipelotrichaceae > Amedibacterium > Absiella sp. AM09-50. The sequence continues at coordinate 39,737 of NZ_QVFI01000006.1, read as the reverse complement.
TGCATTCGCTTTTAGATTTGGATTTGGCAGGGCACCATCTTCATTGACACCCACTTTGGCATAGCTTTCAGCACTACAGATACTGCTGTAATAATAAGATAGTGAGAAGAAATCTGCTGTATTTTCCTTTAATACTTTTTCATCTTCTTCACGGATATCCAAGTGAATATCGTGATCTTTAAAGAAACGAAGAGCATATCCTGGATATTCTCCACGCATCAACAAATCACTAAAGAAATATTCCATCTGGTTACGTTTGCGATTTGCAGAAACATCTTCAGGTTTACATGTTGCCGGTTCACTTAACCCATCATACACCATCATACCAATTTGGAAATCCGGATTGATTTCATGTCCGATTTTTGTGACGATGGCACTGGCAGTACATTCATGGTGGATACCCTGATATTTTGCTTCCCATAAGTTTTCTACACGATCCGCAGGGATACCTAAGTGATTAAATGACTCATGATGAATCAGGTTGATCTGATTTACAACGATCCAGTATTTTACTTTTTCTTTATATCTGCGCATGACAGTTTCACAATACTTTACAAAGAAATCGATTGTTTTACGATGATACCAGCCATTATATTCTGTCGCAAGATGTAGTGGCATTTCATAGTGTGATAAGGTTACCAATGGCTCCATACCATTCTTTCTGATTTCATCAATTAAATCATCATAGAACTGTAAACCTTCTTCATTTGGCTGTTCATCATCCCCATTTGGATAAATTCTTGCCCAGTTGATAGAAATACGGAAGCTGTTCATACCAGTTTCAGCAAGCATTTTTAAATCTTCTTTATAGGTGTGATAGAAATCAATGCCATAACGTTTTGGATAATATCCTTCCTTATCCTGTAAAGCAAATTCGATATCCTTCATGGTTGTTTCTTTATTTGATTTTTTCTTTAAATCGCCTTTATCCTGCACCTTTAAGATATCCGCAAGGCATAATCCTTTACCGCCTTCTTGATATGCACCTTCACATTGGTTGGCCGCAGTTGCTCCACCCCAGAAAAAATCCTTTGGAAATCCATCTAATAGTTGTTTCATATAATCTATTCTCCTTTTCCTGATTTTGTGTAAAAAAGGCAAAACGTTTTGATTCGAATTGCCCCTTTTATTTCATTATTTACTGCCTTTTTCAGTATAGCTTGTATCCCCGATTGTTTTTAATGTATATTTACCATCTTTGTATTCAACGATTGTCGCAGAACAGTTAGAGATATCTTCGCCTTTATACTGACCAGGAACAATTAATTCCAGAATCGTAGGAATTTCACTTCCACTAGAGATAACCAAGGCATTTCCGCCACCTTTTTCTTCTGTTTCTTTTACAATCTGATCAATTGCTTCCTGAGAACGTTTTGTGATTTGATCATAAGTTTCTGCTGTATGTGTTGGATCATTTGCGGCAATTGCATTAGCGATATCCGCATCACTCATCTGTTTTACCAATTCTCCATACTGACTCCACTCGTCATCAAATTTTAAACCATGTGCTTCAAAGATTGGATCCCACATTTCGTGGTTTAGTTTTCCTTCATATCCACCATAGCCCCATTCGCGAAGACCAACCAATTCGATTAGTTCAGGAACATCATTTGCATTCTGTGCCAAAATACGTTTTGCAGTTGCTCTGGCTCTTCCTAAATCTGAAGTATAAGCAGTTGTAAATTTAATGTCCTTCATACCGATACCTGTTGCATCTGCCTGTTTTTCACCTTTTTCGATTAATGGTGTATCACTCCAGCCTTGTACCTGATCAGTATTGTTAAACATTGTTTTTCCATGACGAACAAAGTAGATGGTTGTTCCTTCATTTTTTGCTTCTTTTGCATCATTGCTTGAACATGCAAATAAGCATGTTGCCATAGCAGTTGCCATGATGACTTTTACCAGTTTTTTCATAAATATTTATTCCTTTTCCCTCTCAATTATAGTTCTTCTCCATTTGTTTTGATTACGTTTTGATACCAATAGAAAGAGTCTTTTCTTAAACGTTTTCCCGTACCATTTCCTCGATCATCGATATCTACATAAATATATCCATAACGTTTACTCATTTCACCTTGTGAACAGCTGATGATATCAATTGGTCCCCATGAAGCATATCCAAACACTTCCACACCATCTTTGATTGCTTCTTTCATTGCGGCAATATTGCCTTTTAAATAAGCGATACGATAGTCATCATGTACTTTTCCATCCACAACTTCATCTAATGCGCCTAAACCATTTTCTGCGATAAACATTGGCAGATGATAACGATCCCAATAGTGATTCAAAGAATTTCTAAAGCCTAATGGATCAATTGCCCAGCCCCAGATAGATTTTTCTAAATATGGATTATCTTCTGAAGCATCAGGATTTGCAGATGTTACTTTTGTAAAGTAATAAGAGAAGGATAAGAAATCCACTGTATTTTCTTTCAGCAGCTTCAAATCTTCTTCTGTGATATCAAAAGATATATCGTTATCATGGAAGAAACGAATTGCATATCCAGGATATTCACCTTGACATAATACATCAGAATAGAAATATAAATTCATCTGATTACAACGTGTTGCGGCAAATACATCTTCTGGTTTACATGTCGCAGGATATCTTGTATCATCCCCAAGCATCATACCAATTTGTAAATCTGAACTAATTTCATGTGCTGCTTTTGTTGCTTTTGCACATGCCACAAATTGATTATGTAATGCTTGATAAACATCATTTTTACTATATCCTTCTAATAAACCAAGTGATGAAAATTCACCCCATCCACCAAGGCAGTTGATCTGATTTAAAAGAATCCAGTATTTTACTTTGCCTTTATAACGTTCAAATAATGTAACGCAGTATTTCACAAAGTGGTCAATACATGCTGGATCTAAGAATCCATTTTTTAAAGCCAATGCTACTGGCATTTCATAATGAGAAACTGTCATAACTGGTTCTATGCCATTCTTTAACATTTCATCAATTAAATCATCATAGAATTTTAAACCAGCTTCATTTGGTGTTTCTTCATCACCATTTGGATAAATTCTAGTCCAGTTAAAAGAAGTACGGAAGCATTTAAATCCCATTTCTTTCATTAATGCTAAATCTTCTTTGTATGTATGATAGAAATCAATGGCACTTCGACGTGGATAATATCCTTCTTTATCTGCCAATGCCTGTTCAATATCTTCTTTGGTATGTTTAAAGCCAACGATTTGTTTACGACTGTATACTTCAGGTAGAATTTCAATATCTGCAATAGATGGACCTTTGCCATCTACATCCCATGCACCTTCTGCCTGATTAGCAGCAATCGCACCTCCCCAAAGAAAATCTTTGGGGAAGCCTGTCTTTACATCAAACATTACTTATTTACCTTATCTTCCAGCATACGGCACATTTTAATCATGTGTGTAGCCATATTCAGTTCTGAATAAATAGTCATCAAAGTATCCTGTGCATGGGTAAATAATAAAGTTGTCTGAAGTTCATCGTCTTCAATAGTACTTTGGATCATATCTGTCTGAATTTTGTGTGCTTTTGTGATTTCGTCTTTTGCTTCTTTCATTTTTGCATCAACACAATCACGTTCATCGCCATTTTCTGTGGCACGTAATGCCTCATTGATCATATTTCTGCTATTTCCAGCATACAATATCATCTGCATTGCGGCGTTGTTTAATTCTTCAGGTGTCGCTTTTTTCATTCTGTATTCCCCCTTATTCTTCTTCTACTGCTTCTTTCCTAGTTGCTTTTTTTGCAGCTAGTCTTGCTTTCTTTTCTTCTTCTGCTTTTTCTTCATCACAAACCTGTTTATCATAAACTTTAAAGAATGGATAGTAAATTACCCAAGATATAGCAAAGTTAACTAAAACAAGTAATACACCAGCAAATGATTTTGTAACCATATATCCAACAATAGGACTTGGAATATACCAGAAGTTAAATGGCTCAGCAGGAATTGGTACTAAACCAGAGCTTAATGCTAAATAAGTAACTACAGGAATAATAAATCCAACGATCCACATTGGTACCATTAATAATGGGTTAAAAGCAATAGGTGCACCAAACACTAATGGTTCATTGATGTTACATAAAGATGGAACGATTGTAGATTTACCAATAACTTTTAATTTCTTAGATTTTGCTAAGAACAGGATCATAATTGCCAATGCAAGTGTACAACCACCGCCACCTAAAGCAAATAAGTTCGCTACTTCTCCAGTATTGATATTAATTGGAGCATTTCCTGCAGCTACTAATGCCATGTTATCACCAATACCCTGTAAACAGATAGCAGAAGTAATTGGATAAATAACCCATGTAGAAATACCAAATGTATAAAGGAATGTATAACCAATAAAGTTCAATAATACAAATCCCCAGAAAGACTGTCCAATAGAAATAAACGGTTTGAAGATTTCATAAATAATGTTAAAGATACTGATTTCCCATACAAATGTAAACAACCAACCAATGATTAGAATCAATGTAATTGGAATCAAGGTATCAAACCATACAGTGATGAAATCAGGTAAGGAACTATCTTCACCAAAGAAAGAGTGTTTTGCGAATTGATTCATGACTGCACCTACAAATAAACCAGCAATCAAAGAAGCAATCATACCACCTGTACCAAGATTTGAGAATAGGATATTAATATTTCCAGCATCATCAAATGATGGATAAACAATCATCAAGAAGAATGCTAAACCAGCCATACCTGCTTGTTTTGCAGTTTTTCTGTGTTTTTTCTTCTCCATAATCGTTGCAGGGATTAAATATGCAAGGAATAATGCCAATAAACCAAATGAGAAATTACTGATCATTGAGATATCAGGAATTTGTGGGATAAAATCTCTTAAAATATTAAATACTGTAGCGAATGAACCAATCAAGATAACAGGCATAGCTGTTAAAATTGATTCCTGAACTGCAGCAACCCAAGGATTACGTGCAATTTTATTCATCTTTGGAGCGAATACATTCGTCATCCAATCCATAAATTTTTTCATAACTTTCTCCTTTTAAATTGAAATCTTATAAATTTAATTCTTCAACAATAGCGTTTAATACAGCTTCTCCATCAAGAGAACCATATGCATCTTCATCAATGATTCTTACTGGTACATCAAATGGATCAGCGATTTCTTCAAGATCACCTAACATATATTTCAAGTGTGGTCCTACCATTAATAAATCGATTTCTTCAATGTATTCCTCAACTTCAGAATCACTTCTAGCCTTAACGCTAACATCAACACCGCGTGCCTTTGCTGCATTACGGATGTTCTTTGCCATGAAACCACTGCTGGCTCCAGTTCCACAAACTAATAAAACATTTTTCATATCTTTTTTCTCCTTTACTTAATTTACTTAATTACTTAATTTTTTGATAACTTTCTAGTGAAATAATTTAGGATTGATGATAAAATGTAAGTGAGATATATCTTATACATGTATGGGCAAATACTTGGGGATGTATCTCTTTTTTTATTTTATCATCCAATAACTGTCCTCCTTTCTTCGTTCCTTGTTGACACCTACAGTTTAATTCAGAACACTAGGAACCTCAAATATGAAAAGTTCCGCCTAGTGGGAACTTTTTCCATTGGCTGTTTTATGTCACATTTGATATACTTGATACAGATATGATAGGGTAAATAGCATTATCAAGTATAAAAGAGGGAGGCATTATCCTATGAAAATTACAAAACAAGACAAATTACTTGAATATCTAGCTTCTGAGGGTGAACGCTGGATATCATCGAGTATTCTTTCTGAATATTTATCAGTTTCCACAAGGCAGATTAGAAAGTATATCAACATGATCAATGAAGAAGCAGCAAAACCTATCATCTTATCCAGTAATCGTGGATATATGATTGATATGAAAGCTTTTCAGGAATACCGCCTGCATAAGATTACAGACGATGATGATTCACCATTAACCAGACAGAATTATATTATTCAAAAGCTGGTTAGTGAAAAAGATGGTTACAGTATCTATGATATCGCAGAAGAATTGTATGTCAGTGAAGCAACCATTGAAAATGATTTAAAGAGTGTAAGAAACGTAATAAAAGATTATCATTTGTCTATATCCAGAGAAAAGGACTACATCAGAATGATTGGCTCTGAAAAGAAAAAAAGAAATCTGATGAGTCATCTGATTTCCTCTGATTCTTATGATAATTTTGTGTTAAAAGATGAAGTACGCCTTCTCACCTTCCATTATCACTTTTGGGATTTTCGTACAACCATACGTGAAATCTTTGCCCGAAATGATATCTTTGCGAATGACTATACCCTGAATAATACCGCCCTGCATCTGATTATTATGATTGATCGTATCAGAAGTCATTGTATGTTAGATGAAGATGTGGATATGAATAAAATCAAAAACACCCAGCAATATTGTGTTGCCCAGCAGATTAAAGAATATATCGAAGCAAATTATGATGTCAATGTGAATGATGCGGAATTATACAATTTAACACTTGTTATTAGCAATAATACAACAATGATTGATTATTCCTTTATCACTGCGGATAATATCAATGAATATATCGAACAAAAATATATTGATATCGCACATAAAGTCATTCACAATGTTGAAACATGTTACTATCTGGATGCATTTGATGAGGATTTCATCACGAAGTTTACGATTCATGTGAAGAATATGTTTAATCGTGTAAAGAATGATTATTATGCAAAAAATCCGCTTACCAGTAAAATCAAAGCAACCTATCCCTTGATTTATGATATTGCAGTATTTATCGCTCAGGAGTTTAAGCGTGATTATGATGTGCATCTGACGGAGGATGAAATTACCTTTATTGCTTTCCATATTGGTGCTTATTTTGAAAATAACGTACAGAGTAAAACCAAGGTAACATGTGCCTTTATCTATGCGGATTATTATTCCATCCATAAAAACGTCATGGATAAAATCATTCGCCAGTTTGAGGATAAAATCAATATGAAATACGCGATTTCTATCAATAATTATAATCCTGCACTGTTACATGCGGATTTGATTATTTCTACAATCGATATGCCATTTCAAAACACATATGTGACCATTCATCCTTTCTTAACAGATAAGGATAACAAAAATCTTCGAGATGCGATTGAACGTATTGCGGGTATGAAGCGTGCAAATGCTTTAAAAGCCTATCTGATGAATTTCTTTGATGAGCGATTGTTTTATAAGAATCCCTCCTTTAAGGATAAAGAAGATGCCATTCATACATTAAGCAATGATGTCGTGGCGCTTAATTATGCAGAAGATACACTGTTTGAGGATGTGATGGCAAGAGAAAAAATGTCCAGTACTGCGTTTCATGATGTTGCTGTCCCACATTCTTTATCCAAGAATGCGAAAACCAGTTTTATTTCAATCGCAATTAGCGAGGAGGGAATGAAATGGGATCAACATATCGTACATATCATTGCGCTCATTGGTGTAAATGAAGATTCCAGAAAGATATTTTCTGAGGTATTTGATGAAATCATTGATATCTTAAGTGAGCCTGTTCATGTGAAAGAATTGATGCAGGCAAAAGATTTTAAAGAATTCATTGAACGTATTAAATTATTAATGAGCTAAAAAAAAACTGCTACTGCAGTTTTTTTATTTTGTTTGCGACTTCATTATGGATAATCGTATCTAATGCCTTCTGCTTTGGCAATGGGCGTGAATAATAATAGCCTTGTAGATAATCACAGCCACAAGATTTCATGAAATCGATATGCTCTTGTGTTTCTATTCCTTCTGCAAGCACATGTAAGCCAACTTCTTTGAAAGCTTCTGCCATTTTACGAACCAGAATGGCAGCTTTTTTATCTTTCATAGCCTGCCACACCAGACTTTTATCTATTTTCACAGTATGAAAAGGAACCTTTAAGACATAGGAAATATTAGAGTATCCAGTCCCAAAGTCATCTAATAAAAACTGAATACCATGTTTTGTCATATTGCTCATAAACTGCATGATGGCATCATAGTTGGTCGCCAGCATACTCTCTGTGATTTCGATTTTGATTAGATCATAAGGAATATGATATTGATCAATGATATGTAAAACCTTCTGTTCAACATTTTCCTGCATAAACTGGATAACTGAAAAGTTGACAGAAACACCTACAAAATCAATTGTTTCTTTCATTAGTTCCTTAATAAATATACAAGTTTTCTCTAACACCTGATAAGTAATTGGCGCTATTAAACCATTTTCTTCAGCGATAGGGATAAATTCTTCAGGAGAAACAAATCCTAATGGATTGTCTGGCAGACGCAGTAATGCTTCAGCTTTGCGATATGTAGCGGTATGAATATCAAAAATCGGTTGAAAATACACTTCAAAACTATTTTTTTCCACACATTCTTTTAATATCTCTACAATCTGATATTTTCGTTTGATATAGTTCATCATCTCATTTGTACAGAAACAGACTGGCTCCTGTTCCTTCTTTTTTGCGGTCATGACAGCATATTCCAGACCTTTGATGACTTCCTCTTCACTGTTTGCGACCATAGGATAACCAATGCCGCCGACAACATATTTCAACATGAAATTCATACCAGATACAACCCATGGATTTTTCATTCGTCGATGAATATCCTGCATAGCCTCTCTTACGCGTTGCTCATCACGACAGATAATCGCAAATTCATCTCCACCATAACGGTATAATAACTGCTTTGGCAATAAGGATTTCAAATAAGCACATACCTGTAGTAAGATTTTATCGCCAACATCCTGTCCAAATTTATCATTGATAAACTTAAAATCGCGCAGGGATATTACAAATACAACAAACTCTTTTTTGTCTGTTATTTCCATATTGATCATTTTATTAAATTCTTGCCTATTTAATAAACTGGTTAACGTATCTGTGAAAATCTGTTTGTTTTGTAGATACAGATATAGTATTAATAAAGCAGATGTTGCTGCTGTTCCTGTCAGGATATATTTAGGATACAGAAATTGAAAAAGAATCATCAAAGCGGATATGAAAGGAAATACACCTAAGATATAAATCACATTCTTCTCCAGACTTTTGCGTTTATGAATTACAAAAGTAAAAGAGAATAATACATAAATATAAAAGATCACATAGGTCAGCATGATCAAAGGACCATGGGTATAGCCATTTACCTGATCAAAAGAGAATAACAGATGGGTAAATGGATTGCTTAATACCAGCAGAATATAAAAAGTTGAAGGCAGACTAAAAATCAATGCATATTTTTTGATATTTCCTTTATCATAAAAGTTTGCGAGCGTATAAATAAAATATACTACACCCATCATTGGTGTACTTAAATAATAGATGAGTAAAAATGTCATATTTAAAATCACCGGTACTTCCTGATAATGCTCAAGCATGATCGTGGAAATAATATTGGCAATGACGGATAAGAATGTTACCTGAAGACAATACTGAAATGCAAGATTTTTAATGGTAGGAAGCAAGGCCCCTTTTCTTGCGTACGTTAAAATGATACATAAAATGATAGCTGAAACAAATTCAGCCGTGATATCCCATTGCATGTTTTCACCACATTTCCCTTAAATAATTCTATGTAAATTATATCACATATTTATCTCAAGATATAAAACAAAATAGAATAAGCCCATAATATTGGCTTATAATGAAAAAAAGATGCTTAAAGCATCTCGTAATGATAGTATTCTATGATTTTCTCTGCACAGCGAAGTCCATCAATTGCTGCGGATACAATTCCTCCGGCATATCCTGCACCTTCACCACATGGATATAAGCCTTTGACATTGACAGAAGTATACTCTTTATCATCCCGTTGTAGACGTACAGGTGAACTGCTTCTTGTTTCTACACCGGTAAGTATCGCATCCTCCATCGCAAAGCCTTTTAGTTTATGGTCAAATCCAATGATTCCCTGTTTCATCGCTGTTGTGATGGGTTCTGGTAATATATCATGTAGATCACACATATGTACCCCTAATGCATAGCTTGGCTTCACACTTCCGATATGTGTACTTGGCTGATATTTCAAAAAATCTTTGACAAGTTGGGCAGGTGCTTCATAAGTTGAACCAGCGATTTCGTAAGCTTTTTTCTCTAATGTTTCCTGATAAGCAATGCCTTTCATAGGATCATCATCAAAATCATCAGTATGTACCTGAACCAGTATTGCGCTGTTGGCATTTTCTTTATCACGGGCATGTTCACTCATCCCATTAACCACGACCCCGCCTTCCATAGAAGTACTTGGTACGACGGTACCGCCAGGACACATACAGAATGTATAGACCCCACGGCCATTATCTGCTTTATGCACCAGACGATATTCTGCAGCGCCTAATCTTGGATGATGGGCATAGGTTTTATATTGTGCTTCATTAATCAGTGCTTGTGGATGTTCAATTCTTGCGCCTACCGCAAATGCTTTGGCTTTCATATAAACGCCACGTACTTTCAGCATTCGATACGTATCACGAGCACTATGACCAATCGCCAAAATCACGTGTTCACTTTCATATATTTGATCATTGACTTTTACACCAGTGATCTGTCCATTTTCAATCATTAAATCATCTACACAGCTGGAGAAATGAAATTCACCACCTAGAGCGATGATTTCCTTTCGTATTTCTTTTACGATATCTCTTAATAGATCTGTGCCAATATGAGGATGTGCCTGATAAAGGATTTCTTTTGGCGCTCCAAAACGGACAAACTCTTCTAATACCTTATGGATTCTTGCATCCTTGACACGTGTTGTCAGCTTGCCATCAGAAAAAGTTCCTGCACCGCCTTCTCCAAACTGTACATTGCACTGGGTATCCAGAATGCCTTCTTTCCAGAACTTTTCAACTTTTTCTACACGTTGTTCTACGGCTTCTCCACGTTCCAATATTACAGGCGCATAGCCCAGCTGTGCAAGCAATAATGCTGAAAACATACCGGCAGGACCAAATCCGACAACGATGGGTCTTTTTTTCATCCTGATAATACCTGGTTTTGGCATATGATAACGTTCATCCGGTGTCAATGTGACATCCTTGATTTTCCTTTTTAGAATCGATTGTTCATGATGTACTTTACAATCAACTGTATAACTGAATATCATATGTCCTTTTCTTGCGTCAATACTTTCCTTAACTATGTGATAATCCAGCAAATCTTCTTCTTTCATATGTAGTTTATGCAGGATTTTTGATGGTAATAAATCTAAAGATTCATCAATATCCAGTTTCAGCTGTGTAATTCGTAACATAGGCGAATCCTCCTAATATAATTGTTTTAAAAGCTTATAATGTTTTGATAAATGGTAGATCAAATAGGAAAACAGGAAGGAACAGCCAATCGTCAATACATAGAATAAGAAAGAATTCATGCTTGGCATCAGCCAGATAAATACTTGGGCAAACAGCATATGTGATACATAAATCAACAAAGACAACACACGGAATGTTTTATACATCGGTTTATGCTTCATATCTACTTGTAGTAATCTTATAAAGATGAAGAATACGCATGGGATCAGCATCAAATACATACTGCTTAAATCCTGAATCAGACCATTGATTTTTAATGTGACACATTCAATGACCAATAATACAATTCCAATGCCAGTATATAATGATAACTGATTTGCTTCCATCACAATTTTATAACGGGCTACATAACAACCCAGTATGATAAAGATCATCCCAAAGAATAATCCATTTCGTGTCGTGCCAAATATTTGAAGATAGATATCTAATACTTTAGAAATACCCGGTATAGCGTGAAGAAGCGGTTGATAGATGTTTCCCAGCATTCCTATTATATATAATATAAAAGATATCAGCATTGTTTTTTTCATGCCCAGTTTGAATACGAGTATGTATACCATGGATACCGCAAATAATAATGCTGGTAAAAACCACAGGTGATAAAAACTTCCTGTAAATAGAAAATCACGTAAATACCGAACGATATCCATAAGATCAAAACCACCGCTGTGAATCAATATAAAATTATATGGCAAATAAATTATAGACCATATGATATATAGTTTTAACAGACGCCAGAAATAATGTTTCCATATCTGTATATTTTCTTCATCATTCCATTTCTTTTTAAAGTTGATTTTTCTAAAGAAGAAAAATCCGCTTGTGATAAAAAAGAATGGCACCGCAAGTCTTGCGATAATGGATACAAGCACAAAATTAGCATTTTTACTGATATCCATTAATGGAAATGTATGGATGCATACTACCAATAATGCGGAAACCAGCTTTGCGACATCAATGGCGTCATAAGTTTTCTTATCTTTCATTTTCCCCCTCCTTTTTCGTGAAAAATAGCCAGTATCTGGCTATTTGTAAATTCTAGGAACACGTGATGCGATCCAGCATAACGTTTCGTTATTGATCGTATTTGCCAGACGGCTCAGTTCATCAATTTTAATTTGTTTATCTCCATCGTTTCCAACAATGGTAACGATATCTCCTTCTTTTACATCTTCAATACCTGTGATATCAATCATCATCTGATCCATACACACATTTCCAATAATTGGCGCATATTGTCCATGTATCAATACCTGATAGCCTTTATTGGAAACACAACGTGGAAATCCATCTGCATATCCAATGGCAACTGTCGCAACCTTTCTAGTTTCACTTGCTTTGAAGTGACGTCCATAACTTACACTTACGCCCGGCTGTATTTGTTTAACCAGGGATACATTGGCTTTCCATGATAAGATGGGTATAAAATCTGGATTGGTGCGAATTTCGATAGCATCATCACTTGTGACACCCATCCATAACAATCCCGGTCTGACATAATCATATTTTAAGTCTGGATAATTCAGGATGCCATAACTGTTTTGTAGATGTTTTGTGCCCGGTTCTATGCCTGCATGACGCAGATCATCTAATACACGATCAAATAATTTGATCTGATTTTCCGTAAAGCGTTTATTTTCCTCATCCAGATAATCACTGACACTGAAATGAGAGAAAATACCACATACATCTAAGTTAGGCAAGCGATATACGTTTGCCACATCATCGATATGATATTCATGATCCTGACAAATGATGCCAATTCTTGACATACCAGTATCTACCTTTACATGCCCGCGAATGATCACATCATGGGCTTTTGCAAAAGCATTGGCTTTTTGTGCATATTCCAGACTAACAAATGTCTGAAGAATGTTATATTTTACTAATAAAGGAAAATGTATGGGAGGTGTATATCCCAGAATCAGAATTTCCTCCTTGATTCCATTTTCTCTTAAATTTACTGCTTCATCTATACTGCTGACACCAAAGAAATCGATTCCACATTTTACCAGTTCCTTTGCACAGGCAACATCGCCATGTCCATAGGCATTGGCTTTGACAATCGCCATGATCTTGCTTGTGGATGGAATCAGTTTTCTTACTTCTTCTACGTTGTGGGAAATCTTTGATAAATCAATTTCCGTCCATGCTCTCGTATCGCTGTTCAGCACATTACCACCTCACTATTTTTCCATTGCCAAATCAACTAGTTTATCCAATAGATCAGGGAATGCAATGCCTGCTTCCTTCATCATACTTGGATAACGTGATGTAGCGGTAAATCCAGGAATGGTGTTTACCTCATTCAATACTATTGTATGTGCGCTTGTCACAAACATGTCTACACGTGTCATACCTTTACAATTCAATGCACGATATGCTTTCTTGGCAATTTCTCTTGCTTGTTCAAATAAATCCTGATCAATGCGTGCTGGACAGAAGATTTCACTATCTACCATCTGATATTTGCCTTCATAATCAAAGAAAGGAGCACTTGTCTGAATTTCATCTACACTTCCTGCAAAGATTTCTTTATTTCCCATGACGGCACAACCAATTTCAAAACCATCAATGGTGGTTTCCAAGATGACTTTGCCTTTGCCATCATGATAGAAAGCATCTTTCATCGCTTCTTCAAAACCTTCAAAGCTGTCCATCTTATGAATGCCAAAGCTGCTTCCGGCATTGGCTGGTTTAATAAAAATCGGTAATCCCAAGGTTTCTTTTGCGTCTTCAAATACTTTGTGATAATCTAAGTTTTCTTCTTCATAAATACACATATATGGTGCACAAGGAACGTTGGCATGTTCTAAAATGATATGTGTCATTTCTTTATCCATACATACCGCAGAGCTCATATGTCCACATCCTACATAAGGAATACCACTTAATTCAAATAAGCCCTGTATGGTGCCATCTTCTCCATTTTTTCCATGTAATACAGGGAAAATACAATCCACTTTCACAAGTTCATAACTTCCATTGTTTAACACAAAGAACCCTTTATCATCAGAAGAACAAGACAATACACAACGTTTACAATGCTCCTTGTTTAACCATGTATCATGTTCAATAGACTCAATATCTCCATCATAGGCATACCATGTGCCATCTTTACTGATACCTACAAACATTAAATCATAACGTTCTTTATTGATTTGATGAATCAAGCTTCCTGCAGAATGTAAAGATACAGGATATTCACTTGATTTACCACCAAAAATAATTGCTAATTTCATCTTACTCATATTTTCTACCTCTTATTTATGTTTTGTTAATTCCTCTACAACTTCATCCAGTTTCATTCCACGTGATCCTTTCACAAGAATCATACAGTTTTTATCCAGATATGGTAATAGATAAGCCAAAAGCTCCTCTTTTGTTTCAAACTGCTGTACGTGTGCCTGTGTATGATCTCTGGCTCCCTGTGCAATATATCTTGCCATTTCACCAATTGTCAATACTTCATTCACCTGATATGCCACCAGATCTTTCCCTAATGTATAATGGATCATATCACTGGTATCACCCAGCTCCAGCATATCGCCCAATACGGCAATCTTATAATCATAATCAAATTCTTCCATCGTATCCATTGCTGCTAAAGCACTGTTTGGATTAGATTTATAAGAATCATTTAAAATGAGTGCCTGTTTGATTCTAACAAGTTCATTTCGTAAACCGGTCTTTTCTATACTATGTAATCCACGCTGGATTTCCTCATCGGACAAGTCCAATGCTTTTGCAGCCAGTATTGCGGCAGCTGCATTACATGCGTTATGTTTGCCAATCATGTCTAAGTGATAAACATGCTCTGTATTTAATGAGAAGCTTACACCTGTTTCATCCTGACGGATGTGATCCACAAATCCATCACATGGCTGTTCTTTACCAAATGTCTTAATACGAATCGTTCCTGGAATCATTTTTGCCTTAACTGCATCATCTAACAGCTTATGATCACCATTATATATAAATAATCCATGATCATTTAGGCCTTCCACAATCTCCACTTTGGCTTTTGCGATATTTTCCATCGATCCCAGATTTTCCAAATGTGCACATCCAACGTTGGTGATGATTGCAATATCCGGTTTTACCATATTGGTTAAAAAGGAAAGTTCACCAAGATTTTCCATACCCATTTCCACAACAGCAGCTTCAACGTTTTCACTTAGTGACAATAATGTCAAAGGAACACCAATTTCATTATTGAAATTGCCCATTGTTTTCTGTGTTACATAATGTTGAGATAAAATACCCGCCAAAATATCCTTTGTGCTTGTCTTGCCATTACTACCTGTAATACCAATCACTTTCATATCCAGTTGGTGACGATAGCTTTCTGCCAGTTTCTGTAAGGCAGCTGTGGTATCTTCCACTAAAATGACGACTACATCCTGTGGAGGATTGGGTTCATTTCTTTCCCAAAGCACTGCTTTGGCCCCATTGTCAATGGCCTGACGTACATAATCATGCCCATTGTTATTTACGCCGTGGATTGGTATATATAAGTTACCTTCCACAACTTTTCTTGAGTCGATACAGACACCATATACTTTTTCTTCAATGTCTGCGTTTTCTATATAATCCGCATCTAACATACGGATAATTGCATCAATAGATCGTATCATCATGCTTCATCATACGCCCTTTCATTTTCTAACTCGTATATTATAGCATAACACCCCGTATTTCGGGGTGTTGATTTCAAAATTCCTAAGAATCTTTTGAAAATTGTAAGAAATTCTATAATCTTTGGATAAATGCTGTTAAGAATGCATAGGTATCATCAAAGCTGGATAATTGTAAAGCTTCCTTTGGTGTATGAATATCCTTCATCACAGGACCTAATGTCACAATGTCCATCTCTGGCTTTAATGACTTAAATACGCCACATTCCAAACCACCATGCGTTGCCATGATGCCTAAATCTTTTCCAGTCAGCTCTTTACATATTTCTTTCATGGTTTCCCGCATTTGACTATTCGCATCATAACTCCATGCTGGATATCTTGCGACATGTCTTGTGGTAAAGCCAAACAATTCTGCCAATGTATCAATCTGTGCCGCAAACTCATCAATATAAGATTCCAAAGCACCTCTTAACGAGCAATTGATATGAAGCATCTTATCATCCATATACACAACACCAACATTACTGCTGGCGGTACTTAAACCTTCTATGCTCATGCTGTGATGACGTAAACCATCTGGCAATAACATCATCAGCTTCAGAATTGCTTCACTTTCTTCAACGGATACATAAGAATCAATCTGTGTCTTCTCTAAGATCACCTGCACACCTGCATCAGAGAATTCAAGTTCTTTTTTGATATCAGCTGCCATCGCTTTTACATATGCTTCTATCTTTTCTGAATTACCATCACTGATCCATAATGCACTTGCCTCTCTTGGAATGGCATTATCCATCAATCCACCTTTTAACTGTGCAAGTTGTAATCCAAAGTGTTGCATAATTCCATACAGTATACGTACCAGCAGCTTATTGGCATTGCCACGTTCTTTATCAATTTCCGCACCTGAATGTCCACCTGCAAGACCCTTGATTGATAAACGATACCCATCCATTTTCTCCTGGATACGGATAATTTCCTTATCTAATAATACATTCATGCCACCTGCACTTGTTGTACATGTCGCATAACCGCTTTCATCATCTAAATTGATCATTCTTGTGGCATCAAACTGATCTTTTTTCAAATGCAGTGCCCCACATAATCCAACTTCCTCCTGTACGGTAAATATACATTCTAGACGTGGATGTTTTAAAGTATCATCACTTAATATGGCCAACATATAGGCAACCCCACAGCCATCATCTGCGCCAAGGGTTGTATGATTCGCCATCAACCAGCCATCAACAATACGTAAGGATAGTGGATCTTTTTCAAAATCATGTACACTGTCTTTATTTTTCTCACAAACCATATCCATATGTGCCTGCAACACCAATGGTTCATGATCTTCATAACCACTGCTTGCTTCCTTATATATAATGACATTAAACATATCATCCTGTATATAACGTAATCCCTGTGCCTTCGCAAAAGCAACCAGATAATTGCTAATAGCTTCTTCATGGTAAGAACCATGAGGAATCTGTGTCATTTCTTCAAAATATTTTTGATGTAATTTTGTATGATCTAAAATTGTTTTCATATTGAAATACCTCCAGCTAACCTTTATTTTACCACATTTATTTTCAAGTATCGTTTCAAATTCATTTTTTCATCAGAAAGCATAAAGATATCTAAAAAAATGCAGAATATGATCAGCGATTTCTGATACATTCTGCATTTGATTTTCATCTATTAATGATGGAATAAACGTGCATGTGTAAATGCCATGACAATATCATATTTATCACATGTTTCAATAACATTGTCATCACGGATACTTCCACCTGCCTGTGCGATATAGGTAACTCCACTCTTATGTGCACGTTCAATATTATCCCCAAATGGGAAGAAGGCATCGCTGCCTAAGGCAACGTCCTTCATGGTTGATAACCATGCTTTCTTTTCTTCTCTGGTAAATGGTTCAGGTTTGGTTGTAAAGGTATTTTCCCATACACCATCTGCCAAAACATCTTCATAGTCATCAGAAATATATACATCGATCGCATTATCACGATCCGCACGTCTGATACCTTCTTTAAATGGCAGGTTTAATACCTTTTCATTCTGGCGAAGATACCAGTTGTCTGCTTTATTGCCCGCAAGTCTTGTACAGTGTACACGGGATTGCTGTCCAGCACCAATTCCTATTGCCTGACCATCTTTGACATAACATACAGAATTGGACTGGGTATATTTCAATGTGATCAGCGCAACGATCAAATCACGTTTTGCTTCTTCACTTAATGCTTTATTTACGGTAGGAATATCTTCAAACAGTTCTTCTGTAATCTTCAGATTATTTCTTCCTTGTTCAAAAGTGATACCGAATACATCTTTAGTTTCTATTTCTTCAGGAACATATGCTTCATCCATCTGGATTACAACATAGTTGCCTTTTTTCTTTTTCTTTAAGATTTCCAATGCTTCAGGAGTATAGCCTGGCGCAATGACACCATCACTTACTTCTTTCGCAATATATCTAGCACATGTTTCATCGCAGATATCACTTAATGCCGCAAAATCACCATAACTAGACATACGATCACTTCCTCTTGCACGTACATAAGCACTTGCAATTGGCGATAATTCCAATCCATCTGTGAAATAGATCTGTTTCATAACATCATCTAATGGTACATATACTGCAGCTCCTGCAGGTGATACATGTTTAAAACTTGCCGCACTTGGAAGCCCTGTTGCTTCTTTTAATTCTCTGACTAACTGCCAGCTGTTGAAAGCATCTAATAAGTTGATATATCCTGGTTTTCCATTTAAAACCGTTATAGGAAGTTCTCCATTTTTCATATAGATGCGCGCAGGTTTCTGATTTGGATTACAGCCGTATTTTAATTCCATTTCTTTCATAAAAATCTCCTTTCACCACAAAAAAAGCCGACACTTCTGAACATCTTCTGCCCAGACGGTCGGCTTGTATCATTATACTTCATGTGGTCAATTCCACTTCCGTCAGTCGTATAACTGCTTATACTTTATCATTTTTTAAATTCATCGTCAATCTTATTTAAAAGATTTTTTTACCAAAAGCAGGCAGAAGTCCCCCACTTCAACGACAATAAGTAATGGGCGTACATCATTTCTTATATTATGGAGATGCCTGCTTTTTTAGTTTGTGATACCTTTCTATATATTATTACAAAAGCTGACACAGAAAAGGAATGCCAGATGACATTCCTGTTTCTTTTATAAAACACTTAATAAAACCATAAATACAACTACGCAGATGATGACCACACGATAGATGATCCGTTTGGTTTGTTTCTTCACATTTTCACCTTCTAATTTGCGATTTTCACCTTTGTCCATAAATTAGACATGATTTTCTTTGCTTTTTCATTAAATTCAAAGATTTCATCTTTTGGATATCCTACACGTGGCAGATAAGCTTCATTTCCTTCAAAATCGCCGCCTTCTCCACTTAACGTATCCAACACTTCTCCATTACTGCTTGCATATCCTACAAATACAGAATTTTTCATACTGTTTTCATATTCCAAAATGAAGTTGATATATTCATTTGCCAGCTTTGGATTTTTCGCATTCTTTGGAATTACCATTGCATCACTCCACAGATTGGTTCCCTCACTTGGCATGTAATAAGCCATTTCTTCATTTTCAGATAAAATATAAGCTGCATCTCCACTATATACAAGAGCCATATCTTTATTTCCATTGATCATTGCGTCAATCACTTCATCTGTGACGATTTCCGGATTCATGGTATCCACAACTTTTACCAGCCATTCATATGCCTGTTGTAGTTGTGCTTCATCATCCGTATTCATTGAATAGCCTAAAGCTTTCAATGCCATCATAAATGAATCACGTTCAGAATCATACATATAGATATGTCCTTTATATTTCTGGTCAAGGAAGATGTTCCATCCTTCTTTTTCTAAATCTTTTTTATCAATATTGTTTTTATTGTATACAATACCTACTGTACCCCAGAAATATGGAACACTGTATGTGTTGTCTGGATCATAAGATAATCCTTTGACACCATCTGCCAAAACTGCGATATTTGGAATCATACGCTTATCTAATGGCTGTAGATAATCTTCTCCAATCAAACGCTGGATCATGTAATCACTTGGCACTAAAACATCATAGGATTCTCCACCCTGTAGTTTTGTATACATCAATTCATTGGAATCAAATGTATCATAAATGACTTTGACACCAAATTGTTTTTCAAAGGCATCATTTACTTCAGGATCAATATATTCTCCCCAGTTATATACCTTTAAAGTATCACTGCCATATTTTGCGATTGCATCTTGTGGAGAATTTGTACTCATTCCACCCTTTAATCCATACAGGATACCAGAGAATACCAAAGCGATACATACACCAATTACTCCAAAAACACGATTACTGATTGGTTTATTTTTCTTCTTCGCTTTTTCACGCACAACCGGCAAGACATTCACAATCAATAAAGTGATAGTAATCATCAAAACGATGATGGTAGATAATGAGTTGATACTTGGATTGATACGTTTAGACATTGTCCATACCAGTGTCGATATGTTTTTTACACCATTTCCTGTAACGAAATAGGAAATCGTAAAATCATCAAAACTCATGGTAAACGCAATCAATGCGCCTGATACAATTCCTGGCATAATCTGAGGAACGATAACCTTCCACATGGCCTGACTTGGCTTTGCGCCTAAATCCATGGCTGCTTCTGCCAGGTTAGGATCAAGACTTCTTAATTTTGGCATAACACTTAATATGACATATGGCGTACAGAACGCAATATGTGCTAGTAACATTGTTAAAAAGCCTTTCTCCATTTTCATGGATACATAAAACAACATCAAACCTACTGCAGTCACAATTTCAGGATTCATGATTGGCAGATCATTGATCTGTTGTACGACTTCCTTCACAATACGCTTTGACTTTGATAAACCAATTGCGGTAATCGTACCAACGATTGTAGATACAAAGGTTGCGATAATTGCAGTTACTAGAGTATAGTAGATAGCTTCCATCATATTACGATCATGGAACATTTTTGTGTACCATTGTAAAGAGAAACCATCAAAACTTGTTAGAGATCGGCTTCCATTAAAAGAGAATACCAACATATATAAGATTGGAAAATAGAAGAAAACCAATACCAGCGCTAATATCAGACGGCGGGAAAATTTACGGTCTTTCATTATATATTCCCTCCTTTTTTGGCACGCACGGTGTCATCTCCTTTATCCAGACGACGTGTCACATACATACTGATCATAATGATGATCGCCATAATTAAAGAGATTGCACTACCAAAGTTCCATTCACCAACGGTGATAAATTGATTTTCAATTACATTACCAATCATCATATATCCCCCGCCTCCCATCAATTTTGGGATAACGAAGCTGGATACACTTGGCAAGAAAACCAAAGTAATACCAGATATAACACCAGGTAATGATAAAGGTAATGTAATACGACGGAATCGTTCTACACGATTTGCGCCTAAATCATTGGCAGCTTCCAACAAAGAATGATCCATCTTTGCTAATGAGCTTTCGATTTGAAGAATCATAAATGGTACAAAATTGTACACCATACCAAGAATTACCGCAAAATCTGTATATAACAGTTTCGCTGGTTCCAATCCAAAGAATTGTAGAATATGGTTTACAAGACCATTATCCGCAAGGATTCCAATCCATGCATAGGTACGTACCAGCATATTGATCCACATTGGCAGGGTAATCAATAAAATCAACAGATTGCGTTTTCGATCAGATGCCTTTGAAATCGCATAAGCTACCGGATATCCTATCAGGATACATAAAATCGTTGTGATAAATGCAATCCTTAAGGATAACCATAAGGTTTTCAAAAAGTCAGGGTCTGTAAAGAACTTCTTGAAATTATCAAATGTAAATTGTAAAGTCGCTACATCATTGCCCTGTGTCGTAAATGCATATACAACAATCAGAAACATAGGGATGACGATCATTGCGATCATCCATACAATATATGGAATTGTTAAACGTTTAAACGTTTTCATCCTAGTATCCCATCTTACTCATAACATGGATATCTTCTGGGAAGAAGCTTAGACCCACTTCTGCTCCTTCTTCTGCGATATCTGTTGTGTGTACTTTGAATTCACGTCCCTGTGTAGAGAACGTTACTTCATAAGTACCTTCTGTGATATTACTTGGATCAAAATCATAATCTACGTTGCTGATTTCCACATCACTTTCATCACTCAGCTTCCAGCTTTGCGCATTTGCCCATGTTTTTAAATCTGTATCAATTGCGGCACTTTCTTTTAATTCATCTACTGTTTTAAAGAAGTTGAACGCAGATATTGCTTCATTTGCTTTTGGATTTTCTACATATTTCTGTTGAACAACGAATACTTTGATTGATACACTTGTTCCAGAACTTGTAGAAAAGGTTACAGGATATGTTCCTATTGTTTCAGGAATATCATATTCTATTTTATTTATAGAAATATATTCATCATTTTCAGGATCCCAAGCCTGTGCATCCGCACGTGCAATGATCTCTGCATCATTTAATTCTTTCACATCCTCAATATCCACATAGAAGTCATTGGCAGAAATTTTTTCTTTAGCATCACTGGACACAACATCATGTTCCTTTGTGACATTCATCATTACCGTTACATTGGTTCCAGGTACTGTTTCTACCATAATTTCATAGTGAACACCTTTAAACAAAACAGATTTTACCACACCTGTCATTTTGCCATCCTCTTCTTTAACAATATCTAAATCTTCCGGACGAATGACAACGTCGACTTTTTCATTTTTCTTAAAACCAAAATCTACACAATCAAAGGTAATATCGTCAAACATAACTTTATAATCATCCAGCATGACTCCGGGTATGATATTACTTTCACCAATGAAGTTTGCTACATAACGATTCTCTGGTTCGTTATAAATATCTGTAGGAGTACCTACCTGTTGAATCTCGCCATCCTTCATTACCACGATTTTATCAGACATTGTTAAAGCTTCTTCCTGATCATGGGTTACATAGATAAATGTGATTCCTACTTCCTGTTGGATCTTCTTTAATTCATATTGCATTTCTTTACGCAGCTTTAAATCCAAAGCACCCAATGGTTCATCTAATAATAAGACTTTAGGCTCATTTACAAGTGCTCGTGCAATCGCAATACGCTGCTGTTGTCCACCGGATAGTAATGTTACATTTTTCTTTTCATATCCTTCCAGACCAATCAGCTTCAGCATTTTTAAGACTTTCTGTTCAATAACGTCCTTACTCATCTTTTTGATTTTCAAGCCAAAAGCGATATTATCATACACGTTCATATGTGGGAATAATGCATATTTTTGGAATACCGTATTCAATTCACGTTTATATGGAGGAAGATCATCAATCACTTCTCCATCAAATACGACTTTCCCTTCACTTTGTTGTAAAAAACCACCCAAGATACGTAACAGCGTAGTTTTTCCACAACCGCTAGGCCCCAGCAATGTGACAAATTCGTTTTCGTAAATGTCCAGGTTAATTCCTTTTAAAACCAGCTGTCCATCAAAATCTTTCACAATATTGCGAAATTCAATAAGTTTCTTTTTCTCCATTACGACTTCCTCCTCATCAAAAGCGTGGTGGTGTTGTGATCCACAAGACTTTTGCGTCATTTTTAGCGGTATTCTTTAAATAATTTTTCGCTTTTCCATTAATGTAAAAGGTTTCCCCTTTTTTCACAGGATATTCCTTATCTCCATAAACAAGTGTGATTCTTCCTTCCAGTACATAACCGAATTCTTCTCCATCATGTGGTTCAATCACCATAGATGTTTCATTGGTATGTAATTCTAAAAGGATAGGCTCCATTTCATTTTTCTGAGCATTTGGAACAATCCAGTGGATACAATATTCCTCATGTTCATCAATAAAGTAATCGTCTTTATGAAAGACAACTTTGGTTTCCTTACTGTCTTTGAAAAAGGTCGCAAGGTCTGTACCTAATGCTTCTAATATATCTTCTAATGTAGACACAGAAGGTGATGTCAGGTTACGTTCCACCTGCGATAGAAAGCCTTTGGTTAATTCACTGCGTGATGCAAGCTCTTCCAATGTCAGCTCATTTTGAATCCTTAACTGTTTGATTCTCTGTCCGATATCCATGACATTCCTCCTTTAGTTTAGTCCCACTAAACTTTTCGTATTATATTTGAAACAAGATTATTATACATATTTTTTCGCCATATGCAATAATTTCTAAACAAAAAGTTTAATATTTTAAACTTTTCACTATATAATCGAACACGAAATAACCAATATCTGTCCTCTTGGATATTTTGTGTTATGATACCTGGGTATTTTTTTATTTCGTATGACGCAAAAAAGATGCAATTCTTTTTACAATTATGCTCTCCTATGCCATCATACTTTATGATACTATGATTTTATCTTTATTTTTATAATACCATTTGTAATGGTATTTTTCGTTGAAACAAATATTGTCCTTTATACTATATATTACAGAAAGAGGTGCATTCCATGCTTAAAATCGGAGGAATCATTAAAGCGGGATTAGAAAATAAAAACATGACACAGAAACAACTAGGGAGTTTATTGAACGTAAATCAGCGTACGATATCCAGCTATTGTAACGATATCTCATATCCAGATCTTGATACATTGACAAGACTTTGTACGATATTAGAGATTGATATCTGTGAAGTTTTACATCTTCATCAGACAAACAATATGCAATTTGTAGTTCAGGACGATAAAGAAATGCGTATTCTAAATGCTTTTCGACAATTGCCTGAACATAAAAGAAAAGATTTTTGTGATAGTATGATCCTATTGGCTAGTATTGTCAAACAATAATCACACAATTTCACAAATTTGCCCTATCTTTTTTCCGCATCTTTAGGTTATCCTATTACTAGACAAAGGTTTCTTTGTCTGGTAGAAAATAATCCCCCTAATTATTTTCTATACATTCTATCCCCTTAATAATTATTATTGAGAAAAAAGGCGTTCCCCTAAACGCCTTTTTTCTGTGCTAAAGCCTTTATTCAAAGACTTTTCTTCATCTTTTTATAAATTGTTTTGTTTTAGAATGTTGCAAGTTTGTTGCAAATCATCAAATAAATAGAAATAAAGATTTTTACTTTTTATATCACTTTGAAGTTTGTTTCCGTATAATCCTTACAAAATGTCTTATACACATCATAAATCTCCACCATATTATAATCACATATTTTCCCTTATTTATCACATTATCATTTTACATTCTATTGATAACATATAGGGGAGCAAGGGAAAGTAAACCTTGCTTGTATGTACTCATCATTCTCCCTAATGATAATTCATACAATTTTCTATCCCCTTAAATAAACATAATTATTTAGGAAAACCCGGAGCTCCCCCTTAACTCCGGGTTTTTCCTATTTCATTCATATTTTGACATCGTTATTTGTGACCTAATTGTTATCTAATGTACCGTTTATACAAATTTATAAAAACCTTAATAATTTATAATTTATTTAAATTGATGAAGAAAAATTATTCTAACATATTTAAATAAATACTTTTTCAATTTGTCTTTGCATATGATGATAATCTTGTTCACTGATCTGCTGATGCAAATACTTGTGATCTAACAGTGATGTTTCATAATCAACACATCGTTGATTTAATAAAATATACGTGCGTACACAATCTTGTTTCTTACAATATTGGGCAAAAGCTTGTCTGTGACTCTTCCAAATCTTACAAAAATACATAATGTCCTGAGAAAATAACTGTTGATGAAAAAAAACTGCGTGTTTCTTTCATGTACTGATAGAAGTCCTGATATTCTTGATCTTTCATCTTAACTCACCTCATGTATAGGATACAACACATTCTTACACTATTCATGTAAGAATGTGTTTTTTTATAACGTTGGTAAGTTAATTTATTTCAGCGGTTAATTTTCTTATATACAAAAAAACTGTCCGTTAACCGAACAGCTCGTTTACTATACTGGTGGAGGTTAACGGACTTGAACCGCTGACCCTCTGCTTGTAAGGCAGACGCTCTCCCAACTGAGCTAAACCTCCGTTTGTTTGCCTAAATATAATACCATATTATTCTGAAAATGCAAGATAAAATATATAAAAAAGTAAAAAATAACTATGATAAGGTTATACCATAGTTATTCATTTAACAATGTTTTTTCTACCTGTTGCAAAAAGCCTTTTAGATATTCGCGGTTTAAATGATAATATAAACGCTGGTTATCTTTTTCAAAGGTTACTAACTGGGCATTCATTAATGCCTGCATATGATAAGAAATGGTTGGTGTCGATAAATTGAGTTCATTTGCTATTTGTGCTCCATACGCCTTTTTATGAGATATAAATGTTAGAATATCAAATTTGCTGGGATCACTTAACAGCTTCAAAGTAGAACACATCTGTTCCTTTGTTATGTTATCTTCTTCATGTAACATCTTTCTGATGAGGACAATTCCCCAAAAAACGAATAGTATGTCTTTATCCTCTTTATGTATTTTTTCATTAAACATGAATGTAATTTCATTCACATCGGATAAAACAGGAATCACAACTACCTCTTGTACCTCATGAAAATGAACATTTAAACTATCACAGATATAAGTAAAACAGTCCTTGGTTTTATTTGTATAGGTGATATCTTCCAGATAAACATTTAATAATCTCTCATATACTTTGATGTGTTTCTCATATAACTGCATAATGCTTGAAATCATCATTTCTATTTTATCTAAATAGGTTTCTAATTGAGAATGAATCTTCCATATTTTCCATTTGATATCATCTTCATAAAGGACTTCATCTAAAAGGGCTGGTAAATCTTCTTCATTGATATCTTCTTTATAAATTTCTTTTCCTGAAGTGACAATCTTCCTTAAGAATGCGCAGGGATCTTTTTTATAGAATGATCGAATTGCGTGAAATGTTTTTTTCGTATCACTGCTTGTTTCTTCTTCTGAGCTGGTCTGCACAATAGCACGTACCAAAGAACTGTTTCCTTGTTTGTTTAAATTACGAAATAAATATGCTTCTTGTGGAAACTGTGCTTCCATCATCTTTCCAGCTTCTTCAATTAAAGAATACCATTCTTTTAAATCATCATTTTGCTCAGTAGATAAAGAATCTACATGTTTCAGTTCTAAATCCTGGTTTACATAATGCTCTAGAAGACCGATACATTCCAATATCGGTCTTAGTCTTTTTTCATAACGAATCATCGTCATTCCTCCATTTTTATAAATCGTTGAGTGACTTCATGAACATCATACCAGCAAATAACACAATTGTAAATATTCCACATACAAGAAGAATATCTAAAACACTGGCAAAGCTGCATACTCCACTTAAAATGAAGGATAAAATTGGCATTCCTGCTGTAGCAATTGCGGACAAGATAGAACTGGCTCTTGATACATAAGCTGTATCTACCCTGCTCATAAATGCAATATTTACTAAAGATATGATAATTCCTGCAAATAATCCAAATAAGAAACTGGATATGCCAATACAGATTCCAATAATTTCTATCGATGGTGCACCTGGAATAAGGGTCAAAGCTGCATAATAGACGCCCGTCATCATTCCACCGAATGCTAATAGAACATGATTAGAAAAGCGGCGGTGTGCATAAGGGTACAGGAAAGAGCCGACACCAATACCAATCGTCATCATGATGGATAACAAAGAAAGCATATAAGCAGGTGCATGAAGGATTCCACTGATATATGGTGCTTCAAATGAATTTAATGGAACCAATGTCATATTCATGATACAAGCCAGTATGGCAAGTGTGAATAGAATTTTTGTGCCCCTCAGATAGCGATAGCCATCTTTTAAATCATGTAAATAAGAAGCACACTGTAATCGGATCGTTGCTTTTTTTTCGGCTTTTTCTTCCTGTAGAGGAATGGTAGCAATAAGAAATGCAGATATAAAGAATGTTAGCATATCGATGGCAACTGCTCCTGCAATCCCTCCAACACTTAATATCACACCAGCAATGCCTGTCCCAATCAACTCAAATATTCTAGCACTGGACTGATTTAATGATAAACCAAAATCATAGTCCTCCTTAGGCAGAATGCGTGGGATAAATCCCGTTTCTGCAGGATTTCTAAAAGATTCTAATGTATTATTCATAAATGTGATGACCAGAAGAATCCATGGATACAATAATTGGTTGATATATAAGAGAATGATCAAACCCGTAAGCACGCCTCTACCCAGATCACATAAGACCATAACACGTTTTTTAGGCTGTTGTTCAACAATAGCTCCAGCGATTGGCTGAATAAGAATGTTAGGCAAAATATTTACCCCTAATACGATAGCAGACCATGCAGCTGAATCTGTAAGTGCATAAACAAGCCAGCTAAAGGCGATCATATCAATGGAATCTCCTAAACGATTGATAAGATTAGCAATTAAATTCTGCATAAAGCAGCGATGATGCATAATGGTACGGTATCCTTGTTTCATATATATCTATCTCCTTTGTTCGACATATATATAATATTATGATAATAGATATTTGTCAACTGTCAATATTAGATATTCATAAAACATATAAGCAAAAAAAAGATCTGAATAAATCAGACCTTTAAACAACGAATTGTAAGAAGTAATCAATTTGTTTCTTCCACCAGTACCAGTCATGTGATACGTCGTATCCCCAATAGTCAATCCATACATCCAGATGTTTCTCTTCAAAAATCTGCTGCATCTGATGCAAGCTGTATTCCATTTCCTGCTCCCATGCACCTCGACCGCAGCATAAAATGACTTCTGATTTTTTATATAATTCCATATATGGGTGATCCATTGGCATATTTGGCAGATAATCACTTGGTGAATTCAAATATGTTAATTCATCATGATAGTCATGGAAGAAATAATCTGCATGATAAATACCAGACATGGCGATTACTTTATCAAATAAATCTGGTCTTCTTAAGAAGAAATTCAATGCATGAAATGCTCCTAAAGAACATCCACAGGTCATAATGCCTTTGATTTCTGTTTGTCCTGGATCATTGATTTCGTGAATTCTTGGGACTAATTCATCTACAATATAGTGATAATAACGCTCGTGTTGTTCAATGCGCTGTCTTGGATTGCCATCTTCTTTACTCCATGTTTCCGCATCAATGGAATCACAACAGAAGAACTGTACACGTCCTGCATCAATATATTCCTGGGCTGCTTCGATCATTCCAAAGTTTTCAAAATCGTAAAAGCGTCCATCCTGTGCCGGAAATACAAGACATGGCTTGCCTGTTTCTCCATACACTTTAAATTCCATATCGCGGTTTAATTCATGAGAAAATTCCTTATAATATTCGATCTTCATACTGTTTCCTCCTTCTGGACATAGTCTATAAATGCATGTACTTCGTCCATCGTTTCAAAACAAGCGATAAATGTTTCATCTCCCATGGCATCCTGCCATATTTCTGGCAAATATTCATGCATCCGTATATGTGAACCATAGGTTTGCAGAATATCTTTTGTGCTATGACAATAGTGCCGATGATATTTTTGTGATGCATATACCCATAATATGGTGCTTTCTTTAAGGAACGTGCACCATAGCCACAAACCATATCTGCCCATATTTGATAGGCATCAATTTCGTTGGCATAGTCAATCATATCTGCGGTATACCCACCAGGTACACGCATATTGACTTCTAATCCTATTAAATCATCTTTCTTTCCCATTCCCTCTTTGTCGTGTGCGAGTCGGAAAAATTCTAAGTGGAACCATCTGCCTTTTGCTTTAAAGGCTTTTAAAACAGCCTTGCCTGCTTTTTTAAGATCAGATGGAATCTCACGCTCGCTGTAATATGCAAGATGGTTTTTCTGATTGACAATATCCATGATTCCTACAGGGAAAACATGTGATGTTTCTAATATGATGGTTCCCAAGCTGTCTACAATGCCATCATATGTAACAATTGTTCCCTCTATGAATTCCTCCATAACATAATTCTCATGAGGTTGTTTCATGAATTTTTCTACATCTTCATCACAATTCAGACGATAAGTCTGAAAAGCTCCAACACCATCTTTTGGCTTTGCGATACAAGGATATCCGCATTTCTGTACAAAGTCTTTGACCTGTGGATAAGACTGTACTTCAATTTGTCTGGCACTTTTGATATGTGCCTTTAAATACCCTTTTTTCATCAACGCCTTGTTTCTAACCATTTCCACTTCATCTTCCTGATAACCCGTGGTAATATGAAAATCCGTACGCAGTTTTGCGTCATATCGCATCCAGTATTCATTATTGGATTCCAGCCAGTCGATTTTACCATATTTGTATGAAAAAAACGCAACAGCTTTAAACAGCTGCTCATAATCATTCATATCATTGACATAATAGTATTCCTGCAAAGAGTGTTTACATTCATATGACAATGCTTCATATGGCTGATCCCCTATACCCAGCACATTGACACCATTGATTCTAAGGCTTTCACAAAACTTCCAGTAATTTTCAGGAAAGTTTGGGGATATAAAGATAAAGTTCATAACTATCCCAGCTTTCTGTTTTTTTTATTATAGCATACTTTTTTCAATATGTGTATATTTTTTGAATTTTTAAACGCTTACATAAACGATAAAAAAAGGAACTGCTACATTCCTTTCGCTTCATATAATTGTGATACAGTCACCAGTTGATAGCCCATTTCCTGTAATTTGGGTATGACGATAGCCGCAGCCTGTGCACTGGAGGCATATAGATCATGCATCAAAATGATATCCCCATCTTTTACATCTTTTAAGATACGCTCCACAACAATTTTTGCATCTCTATCCTTCCAATCTCTGGTATCCAGACTCCATGTCACAACCTTGGCATCCTCTGCGCATTTCACAACTGTATCATTTTTACTGCCATAAGGAGGTCGTAATACATGAGGATAAATATGCGTAATGGTATAAATACACTCCTTTGTTTCTTTGATTTCTTCTTCAATACCGGCTTTTGACAAGGTCGTTAATTGTTTATGTGAATAGGTATGATTACCAATTTCATTGCCTTCCAGCACCATTCGTTGTAAAAGCTTGGGAGCATTTTCTGCATTAGAGCCAAGCACAAAGAAGGTTGCACTGGCATTATATTCCTTTAATGCATCAAGGATTCTTTCCGTATATTTTGGACTTGGACCATCATCAAATGTAAGTGCCACCATCGGTTTATCTGGATCAATTGGTTTTACATTTTCATTTAATACCTGATCATATGGTACATAAGCAGAAGTCGTTTCAGGACTTAAATCGATATAATCTTTAAAATCTGTATACATGATTTCCATACTGGCTGCATTATCAAATAAATATCCCGGTGAAAAATAAAACACAACACGATCTTTCTTTAATACGAAGGATGCGAAGTTTTCAACTGCGGCAGAACTATGCAGTTCAAAGTTTTTCTGGTTACATTCCTGTGGAAACCGCTCTTTAAAATATGTTTGTGCCTGATTAGATAAAGCGTGTAGATAATCTCCCTGAAAAATATCTTCTAAGCCTATAAAACGTTTTTCTTTACTATCATAAACAAGCGTTTTGATTTCTTCATGATTTTCATAAATACTCTCATATATATCCAGTCGAATAGAAAGATAGCGCTCATCTTTTACATAAGATTCATAACTGACATTATATTCCGCTTTACGCTTTTCTTTATACGCCTGTGTCTTTTCATCAAATGCTTTATGTCCATCTTCCACAATTGCTTTAATTTTATCGTCTAAATCATCAATTCCTGTTTTTGGATATAATATACTATACACACTATGGTCCTTAAAGCCCATTTCCTGAATGCTTTCTCCAACCTCCTGATTAGGATTGTTTTTCTTTTTAAATGAAACATGCGAACAACCGCATAAAAGCATCAGACACAAGAAAGGGCATACAATCTTTTTAAGTTTCATCTTCATCACCTTTTTCTTTCTAGTATATTGAAAAAGAAGTGAAAATAATGCATAAATATGCGAAAAAAGTTGTTATTATTGGAATTTCGTTATATTATTATAGTTGGTCTAAAAGGTGGAATAAAATATGAGCGAAAAAGAAAAAATTATAAATATAGCGGTCATTGCCCACGTAGACGCTGGAAAATCTACATTGGTAGATGCCTTCCTTCGTCAAAGTGATGTATTTCGCAGCAATGAAGAAGTAATCGATTGTGTTATGGACAGTAATGATTTGGAAAGAGAACGTGGTATCACGATTTATTCCAAGAACTGTTCAGTCATTCATGACGGTGTAAAAATCAATATCGTGGATACGCCGGGCCATGCGGATTTCTCCAGTGAAGTAGAACGTATCATTAAGACCGTTGATACTGTTATCCTGCTGGTTGACTCTTCAGAAGGTCCAATGCCTCAGACACGTTTTGTTTTAAGCAAAGCATTAGAAATGGGACTTCGTCCTATTCTGTTGATCAATAAGATCGATAAAAAAGATGCCCGTCCTCAGGAAGTTGTAGATGAAGTTTATGAACTGTTCTTAGACTTAAATGCTACAGATGAACAATTAGATTTCCCTATCCTGTATGGTATTGCTAAACAGGGTATTGCACAATACGATTTGGATACACCAAGTGATTCCATTGAACCATTGTTTAAGACAATCTTGAAACACTGCGATGTTTATCCTGATATGGATGATGAACCATTACAGATGCAGGTATCTGCTTTGGCATATGATGAATATATCGGACGTTTGGGTATCGGTAGAATTTATCAGGGTGTTTTAAAAGCACAGGAACAGATTGTCGTTTGTGATTCTTTTGGCAACTCTCGTACAAAAAGTACCAGCCAGATTTTCGTATATCGTGGATTGAGCCGTGTTTCTGTACAGGAAGCACATGCTGGTGATATCGTTGTAGTTGCAGGTATCGCAGATATCTCTATTGGTGAAACATTATGTGAAAAAGATCATGAAATGCCTCTTCCAAGTATTAAAATTGAAGAACCTACATTAAGTATGAACTTCATCGTTAATAAATCTCCATTCGCAGGCAAGAGTGGTAAATTCGTTACCAGCCGTAACCTGAAAGAACGTTTGGAAAAAGAACTGGAAGTAAACGTTGGTTTAAAAGTAGAACCTACTGAAAGTGGAGATTGCTTCAAAGTAAGCGGACGTGGAGAACTTCATATTTCTGTATTGCTAGAACAGATGCGCCGTGAAGGTTATGAAGTTGCTGTATCAAAACCAGAAGTTATCTTACATAAAGATGAAAATGGCAAGACAGTAGAACCAGTGGAAGAAGTTGTAGCAATCGCTCCTGAAGAATATTCAGGTACTATCATCAATAAATTGAACTTAAGAAAAGGTACCATGATTGATATGGTAGAAGAAAACGGATATGTACGTATCACTTATGAAGCACCTACAAGAGGACTTCTTGGTTATCGTAGTGAATTCATCAATGATACACGTGGTGAAGGAACTCTGGTACGTCGTATCAAAGGTTATACGCCTTACAAAGGAGAAATCCAGCAGCGTGCAAACGGTGCCATGATTTCAACTGAAACAGGTAGTGCCATGACTTATGCATTATGGAATTTACAGGAAAGAGGAACATTGTTTATCTCTCCACAGACAGAAGTATATGAAGGTATGATTATTGGTGAATCTGCTCGTACTGTTGATATGGATGTTAACCCATTAAAAAACAAGAAGCTGACTGCCATTCGTTCATCAGGAAATGATGAGGCAATGCGTTTAACTCCACCAAGAGTCATGTCATTAGAAGAAGCTTTGGAATGGATCAACGATGATGAACTTGTTGAAATCGTGCCAGATTGCATTCGTTTACGTAAAAAAGGCTTAACACCTCAAGATCGTAGACAATTCTATAGAGAAAGAGTTTCAGCTGAAGAAATAGAATAACTTGCATAAGACTGTCCAAATTTGGCAGTCTTTTCTATTATATGTAAAGCTTTCATAGTACCTATGCCTTCACTTTTATACATTAAAAAAGCCTGAAATTTCAGGCTTTAAGATTTTGCATCAAATTTTGTACGACATTTTGGACAAGTTACTGTAATCTCACCTTTGCCCTTTGGAACACGCATTTCTTGTTTACAATTTGGACATTTCAGATATTTGTGTGTCTTACGATCTTTCCAACGCTTCTTCAGGCTTTTCCAGCGAGAAGTTATTGGATATACCATACGAAGATATTTTGTGTTTTCTGCAGAACGTTTATAAACGTTGCGGCTAAACATGCGAAAATAACTTAATACCAGTAACAAAACGGATATCCAGGAAACAAATGGTATGCGAAATAACGTTGCCAGTACCATAATCACAATTGCCAAAATCAGCAAAAAGAAATTCAACTGATCAACACCATAGCGCCCACGCATAAAATTCTGTAACCATTTCATGAATAAAAACTCCCTTCACTTGTGGGATATTATACCACTTTTCACATATATTTTCTAGTAAGCTTTTGATTTCATATTTTTTCACACAATTTGAAAGAAACTTCACATGAACAAAATGATATGGTATGATGAACACAAGGATGGTGATGACATGAATATCTTAATCGTATGCAATAATGGCTGTTCATCAAGTGTTTTAGTCAAACGATTAAATAATGAGCTTATGGCATCAGGTCTATCGAAAAAGCATTATATAGATCATGCCCAATTCATGTTTATGTATCAACAAAAGCAACCATATGATATTATCATGCTTTGCCCACAGACTTATCATGAATGGCTGATGATGAAAAAAGATGATATAAAAGATATACCGATCTATATGATTCCACCAAAGCTCTTCGTGTCTTTTGATATAGAAAAAATGCTGGAAGATGGTGAAGATGCTATTCATCAATTTAAATCTGATCATAAAAATCCAGTCTTTTTTCCAGGAGAAGAAGCTTATATGAAAAATCGTAGATCGGTATCCTATCGAAAATTTAAAGAAAACAAAAAGAACATATGAATTGACAAATTTCTGATTTGTGCTAGTATATACATGACAAAAACTTCAGGGTCGGGTGAAATTCCCAATCGGCGGTAAACCCCGCAAGCCAATATGGCAGGAACCGTGTGAAATTCCGGTGGCGACAGTATAGTCTGGATGGAAGAAGTATGTGTTTTCTTTTTATGTAATCCCTAAAGGTTTTGTTGAAAACCTTTTTTATTTTGTAAAAGATAAAAAAGGCTGGCAAAAAAGGAGGAATTATTATGTCAGCAGGTGTTTCAACAAAAAACAGAAGCAGGATGAGTGTCAACACCATCGCAAAAGTCAGTATCTTAGGAGCTTTGGCCTTTCTGGTCATGCTGTTTGAGATTCCACTTCCATTTGCACCAGCATTTTATAAACTGGGCTTTGACGAAGTAATCGTTTTAATCGGAGGATTTGCTCTAGGACCATGGGCTGCCGTTTGTATTGAAGCGCTTAAAATCGCATTAAATTTATTGTTTAATGGTACCATTACCGCAGGGACAGGAGAATTAAGTAATTTTCTGATTGGTTTAGCTTTCGTATTACCTGCAACCTTTGTTTACCATCAAAACAAGACAAGAAAAAATGCTTGTATCGGATTGATTTATGGCACAATCAGTATGACGATTATGGGAGGATTGATTAATTACTTTATCATTCTACCAGCGTATTCATTTTTCATGAAAATCCCATTAGATGCATTGATTGCGATGGGTACAGCGATTAATCCTAATATCAACGGTTTACTGGCATTTGTACTTTTATCTACAGTCCCATTCAATTTATTAAAGGGTGTGTTGGTATCATTAATTGTCTTTATTTCATATAAAAAGGTATCCCCTGTGATTAAAAAACAATAGGAAGTTCTCAATGAACTTCCTTTTTTCTATATAAAATTAAATGTATGAAGATTTCCATGATCAAGGCTAATAAAATAATCCAGCCAGTCCATGCAAATACGCCTGTCATATCAAAGCTTACTTTACAATAATTCATTTGCCTTCCAATCCCATTTTGTGCCTGAGCGACGATTTCTGCCATGACACCTACTTTAAAGCCAAAGGATATTCCAGTCAGTAAAGAGGCCTTAATGGAGCTGTGAAGCAAAGGAATATAGATTTTACGAATCAAATATGATTTTTTTTCGGGATATATCTTCATCACATTAAGCAAATCCCGATTGATATTACCTAATCCCTCATAAAGATTGGCATACATCATGGGAAATAAGATTAAAAACGTAATGATGGCGGAGCTTTTCTCAGCACCAAACCACAATAAGATAATGATAACATAGGAAATGTTAGGAATACTCCTTGTTAATAGTAATATTGGATAGAATAAATCATGAAATACTCTATGACGATAAGCAAGTGTTGCGCATAACATCGCCATGGTAAATGCAATGATCAATCCTATAAAAACACGTAATAATGTTGTCGCAACCGCAACATAAAAGGACTGTGTTGACAATAATGAGAGCATATATTGTAAAACATCCAAAGGATAAGGCATCAAAAAATCATTATCTGTTC
Source organism: Absiella sp. AM09-50 (assembly GCF_003433845.1). Taxonomy (NCBI): domain Bacteria; kingdom Bacillati; phylum Bacillota; class Erysipelotrichia; order Erysipelotrichales; family Erysipelotrichaceae; genus Amedibacterium; species Absiella sp. AM09-50. The sequence continues at coordinate 3,187 of NZ_QVFI01000006.1, read as the reverse complement.
GTGAAGCAAAGATCTGCCATAATAGTATAAGGATAAAGACAGTGGTAAAAGAACGATATTTTTTCATAGATCTGGATCATCAAGTGAAAATGCTAGACCATCATTATCGACTGCAAATTCACAATCTCCTTTCAAATAACGCTCAATATCCTTTTCATGCAGAATGATTGGTGTACGATGATGAACAAACTTCATCTCCTTTTGTGCTTCTCCTGTCACAATGACAAATTCTTTCTTTTCATTATATATTCCTGCCAGATAAAAAAGCGGTTCCTCTTTTTCGTATATAAATACCTTTTTTTTATTCTTCCATTCATAAAAGCCATTACAAGGAATTAAACAACGATGCTGTAACATTGGTAAAAATGTTTTTTTAGTTTCTATGCCTTCATTTCTTGCATTGATTAACAGTTTGTTTTGATAACCTTTCATGCCCCACTTCATAACATCTAAAGTATAATCGTTTTGTCCCTCCACCAAAACTAATGCATTTTGGGAAGGAAAAATTTCATGTTGGGCATAATGAGAGATGCTCATTTGTGTGATCTTTTGTTTTAATTTCGCAAAAGCCAGGGCTTCTTCAATTGAAAAATAATATCTTCCACACATAATCGCATGCCTCCATTTCTATTAGCTTAACCTGGTTGTTTCTGTTTATTCATCTTTTCACGCAATGTTTCTATTTCCTCATGAATCCATGGTTCATCATAATCGCGTTCTAATGCCTCTGTGAAGCAGTTTATCGCTTGACCGTATTCATGGATAGCCGCATATGTTTCTCCCATGACAGAGAATATCCAGCCATCTTGACGGCCTGCATCCTGTGCATGTTTCAAATAGGATAATGCCTGATCATATTGTTCAAGTCTTAAATAGCACCAGCCAATCATAGAGATATGCATTTCACTATCGGGATTTACAGCCAAAGCTTTTTCAAAATAAGCCAATGCCTGATCATAATCCTTTAATTGAGCATAGTCCCAGCCAAGCTCTCCATAATTCCATTCTTCTCCACCATACATATCAATTCTTTTTAAAAGTGTTTCAATAGCTTTTTCCTCTTTATCACAACGACCAAGGTTCCATGCATATAAATCAAGCATTTCTTTACTTTTTTCACCAAGATCAAAGCATTTTTCACAAGCTTTTACTGCATTGGCATAGTCATTCATATCTGAATAACAACGGGCATAATGATATTGCATCCATATATTATTTGGAAATTCTGCACTAGCACGATCCAGATATGATAATTTCTTTTCATAATTTTTTTCTTTATGTGCAATCCAGATCATTTCCTGCCAGATCCATTCACGATCATTTTCTTCATCCCGCTGTAATGCTTTTTCATAATAGCCAAGTGCTTGATCATAGTGTAAACAGCTTTCTTCTTTTTGATTCAAAGCATCATAAACATCCCCTAATAGTGTTCTTACTCCTGTATCATCACGCCCACTGGCAAGGGATTGCTCTAGATGATCCACTGCTTCTCCATCATTACCTAATTCATGATAAGCATTTCCTAATTCAAACTGCTTCCAGCCTTCATATTGGGAAGATGTTTTTTCAAGATATGTAATTGCTTTTTCAAAATCATTCACATGCTTATAAAAATTCACAAGATCAAATATAGAATCATCATTTGGCTTCAATCGATAACATTTTAAGAAATATTCTTCTGCACTCTGATAGTCTTCTTTTGAAAGATAACTATAGGCAGCTTGTGCTAACAGCCACACATTATTTTCATCATCCATCAAAGCATCTTCGAAACATTGAATAGCTTCATCATATTTCTGCATTTCTTTATAGCACCAGCCTTTTTCACCATGCAGCCATGGTTCATCAAAACCCAGCTTTAGTGCCTGATCAATTGCATCCAAAGCATCATCCAACTTACCTAAACGATCATCTGCATAGGCAATCTGTGAATACATCCAACCATCTTCTGGAAATAACTGTAGTCCTTTTTTTAAACAGATAATTGCTTCTTCAAAACGCTCCAACTGATTTAATATCCATCCCATATTGGCGTAATAAAAAGGATCTTCCAACGCATGGATGTGATTTTGTTCTAAAAGGATTCTGGCATCCTCATATCTTTTCTCTTGTACCAATTGTTCAAATTCTTGTTTATAATCCATATATCTTTACCACCTTTATTGGTATTATACTATAAATTGAAAGTAAAAAAAACAAAAACCGAATCGAAGTTCGGTTTTAGAAAAACAACTGTAATAAGATGCCGGTCACAACAGCACTCATAAATAATATTAGCATAATTCGTATGATATCTTTCTTATTATCATACATTTTCAACATTACAAGTAACCCCAGCCCAGCACTTGTGATCAATCCTGCTGTCAACGAGCCAAAGCTAATGACCTGATCCAAATATAATTGAGCCAAAATCACACTGGCGGCACAATTAGGAATAAAACCGGCAATTGCCGCAAATGCAGGCTGAATAATGGAACCATTTGCTAAAAACATCCGTAAAGTATCCTGACCAATTGCATCCATAATATAGGAAAGAATAAAGTTAATCACAAAAACAAATACAAATATTTTCATCGTATGGATAAATGCAATATAGAATATCCCGTGTTCTTCTTCCTCTTTTTCACAATCCGCATGTATATTCTTAATTGGATGATTTTGTTTTAATTGGTGATGTCTTACCATAGTATCAACAAGATATCCTACAATAATTGCCACAATCAGCTTTACCACAATCACGCCAATCAGTGTATTGAATTCTTTTGGTTGAGATACAAGAATGGGGATCGCTTCATCACTTGTTGATATAAATACTGCAAGCAGTGTACCAACAGTAATCGTCCCATTTAAATATAATCCAACAGCAAGTACGGAAAAGCCACATTGTGGGATTACCCCCAGGATTGCTCCCAAAATAGGGCCAAGTTTTCGCGTATTCTCTAATATTCTTGTAAAATGTGCATTTCCTTTATGCTCTAAATATTCCATTAATAAATATGTAATATAAAGAAACGGCAGCATCGGTATTGCATCATGTAATACATCTTCTAAAAGCTCCAGCATCAAATGCCTCCTTTGCGTATGTTAAAAAGATTACCATTTTATTCTGTTTTATGCAATTGACATGCATATAAATTAAAAAAGCCTCACAAATGTGAGGCAAACAGACCTGGCAACGTGCTATCTT